>JAILIB010000061.1 GCA_024695505.1 Saccharofermentans sp. | reverse complement strand
CAATGCCAGGTTCAAGATGAGCCTTATCTCGGCGGCGAAGCTCGCTTTCTTCACGCCAATGCTCCTGAAGGACTACTACGATTACCGTGTGCGCGTGACCCGTCAGCAGCTGATGTACGGACTTTACAAGATGTACATGGGTGATCTCGACAAGTTCCTTAACACCTGAACTTATTGTCCGAATAAAAATCTGAATATAACAATGTTACAATAGCTTCGGAAGGAAGTAATTATTCAGATGGTTTTCAGCTCGCTCACATTCCTGTGCGTTTTCTTGCCGGTTATCCTGATCTTGGACAGGGTCCTGCCGGGCGTACGCACGAGAAATGTCCTTTTGCTCATCGCGAGTCTGATATTTTATGCATATGGCGAACCGGCCTGCGTATTTATCATGATCGCTTCGTGTCTGCTGAACTACGTCTATGCCTTATTTATCGGGGAAAGCCTTGATAAAGGTAATAACACTTTAGCTAAGATTATTGTTGCCGTCAGCGTCATCCAGAACCTCGGTGTCCTGGGCCTGTACAAGTACGCAGACTTCGTGACGGGCACGATAAACGGCTGGTTCGGAGCATCTATAAAGCCGACGGGCCTTGTAATGCCGATCGGCATCTCGTTCTTCACTTTTCAGGCAATGTCTTACGTCATCGACGTTTACCGCAAGGATTGCAAGGCGCAGAAGAATCCTTTCACGGTCATGCTCTACGTGTCGTTCTTCCCGCAGCTGGTTGCAGGCCCGATCGTCAAATACCACGATATCGAGCTTGAACTGAGCAACAGGAAAGAGACCCCCGAGGAGACCGCAAAGGGCATCAGGCGCTTCATCTGCGGTCTCGCAAAAAAGTGTCTCATCGCAAACTATGTTGCAGTCATCGCAGACGCCCTTTTCGGTGCGCAGCAGTCGCAGATAGGCGCCCTTAGTGCGTGGGTCGGCGCGATCGCTTACATGCTCCAGATCTATTTCGACTTCTCGGCTTATTCCGACATGGCAGTCGGTCTGGGCCTGATGTTCGGATTCCATTTCAAGGAAAACTTCAACTATCCGTATATCTCGACTTCCATCAGGGAGTTCTGGAGAAGGTGGCACATCTCGCTTTCCACATGGTTCAAGGAATATCTGTACATTCCGCTCGGAGGCAACCGCAAGGGCAAGGCTAGGACCGTCATCAACAAGTTCATAGTCTTCCTGGCGACGGGAATCTGGCACGGCGCGAACTGGACGTTCATCTTCTGGGGCCTGTATCACGGCGTTTTCCAGATGATCGAGGAATACATAAGGCCGCTTTCCGGTAAGGAAAAGAAGGACGCCAAGCCCAATCCGGTCCTTAACGCGCTCGGGCACGTTTATGCGGTACTGGTCATCATGGTGGGCTTTGTGTTCTTCCGTGCAGACACGCTGTCACAGGGCTTTTTCTGGGCGAAAGAGATGTTCGCCGGTCCCTTCATGAGCACGTCTGAGATCGCCATGTCAAACGTTCAGTTGCTCCCTTTCACGACGCCCGTCTATATCGTGGTGATGATCTTCGCGATAGTACTTTCAGCTCCCATAAAGCTCAAATTGCAGGACAATAGGGTCTTGCAGAAGGTCACGTGGGTAGTCACCCCGGTCCTTCTGGCCCTCTGTATAATGAGCCTCGCGGGCGGGGCTTACAATCCATTCATCTACTTCAGGTTCTGATATGAAAGACGGAAAGAAATATACAATCTATTTCATTATCTTCCTGGCGGTGCTTCTGGTGCCGTTTGCAGGCATGCTCATCACGGGTCCGTCCAAAGCCGAGAACGACAGTGCGGCCGAGCTCCCTAAACTTGTTTACGAAAACGATGAGCGCGTGTTCAACATGGAGTACTTGAAGCAATTGGGAGAGTATTTCGAGGACCACTGCGCACTGAGGCCGGAGATGGTCACAGGGTTCTCCACGATAACGATAAATGTATTCCAAACGAGCTGTTCAAAGTCAGTCATCTACGGCAAAGACGGCTGGTTGTTCTTAACCGATACTTTGGGCGATTACACCGGCACCGAAGTCATGAACGAGAGGGAGATGTTTGACTGTGTGAGGACCCTGAAGCTCATCGACAGGTACTGCAAGACGAACGGAATGGAGTTTTATTTCGTGACCGTGGCGAATAAGAATTCACTCTACGGTGACAAGATGCCATACTACTATGTGAAAACGACGAAGCCCGGCAACCGCGAGCTCCTGGGCGAAAAGATCAGGGCAGAGGGGATCAATTACATAGACCTTTACGACACGTTTGCGAAAGAAAAAAAGGTGCTCTACTTCAAGACCGATACGCACTGGAACAATGAGGGTGCAGCACTTGCGGCGCATATTATCCACACCGCAACAAAGACCGAGCACGTTGACCGGTATACCACTAAGGCGCCTTACAAGGTCCGAAGGGACCACGAGGGTGATCTCGCGACAATGATCTATCCGGCGGCCGTGCCTCTTGAAGAGGATATTTACTACAACGATAGCCCTGTTTTCGAGTACGTGAACAAGGTCAAAAGTAATTTCGACCCTAAGATCAAGACGACCGGCTCGCGGGGAAAAAATCTTCTGATGTATCGTGACTCGTTCGGAAACTTGCTCCTGCCGTTCATGGCCGAGTCTTATGAAAATGCTTTGTTCTCAAGGTCTTTGACGGTACAGGTGAAAGATTTCGAATCTACAAAGCCGAATGTAGTGATTATCGAAAAAGTCGAGAGATTCCTGCCGCAGCTGGCTGAAAATCCGCCCAAACTGCCCGCCACCGAGATACCGGGAAAACCTGTCGGGGTGAAGGAATTTACGGATGCATCGGTCAAGACATCTACGGTAAACGGATATACGACGATCACCGGCACGCTCAAAGAAGGAACTTACGCTGACAACACCATAATATATGTCAGCGTCGGAGGTCACTGGTATGAGGCGTATCCGTTCCATGAGAA
>JAILIB010000106.1 GCA_024695505.1 Saccharofermentans sp. | reverse complement strand
TCTCTTGCCGATATCGGAGTGAACTGGAAGAATTAAAAATAGCCGAAGTTGTTCTTTTATGGCCCGGGAACTACGATCCCGGGCCTTTTTCTGTTTGAATTGCATTTGTGGCAATATGTCAAGAAGATTTCAGAATTATGTCATTTGAATTGCCATATCCTTAATTAGATGTTATATTCAGTAATTGACTTATAAGTTAATTCGGAGGTCAGGGTTTGTTTAAGAGATTGAGCAGGGCATTCTGTGTCGTCCTCGGGACTGTGTTAACGGTCTTTAACCTAAGCATGGATGACAAGACCACGGGGAATGAGAGGGTCAACCTCCAGAGTCCGTCGCTTATCTATGCCAGTATGTCCAACAGGTATGCCAATGCGAACGTCACGCCTGAAGACGATGATGACAACCGTGAAGCGGAAGAGGCCGATACCGAGGTTGAGGCGGCTGCCGCCAGATTCAATAATGCCGAAACATTAAGTCTTGACGATTACACCATTACCGCTCCTGCCGATTATGAAGACATAGCCAAGAGGGTCCGCAATGAAGAAGACGAACCCGATCAGGACAACTACGATGGCAAGTTCGTATGGACGAAGGACACCATTTCCAAGGTCTATGCAAGCGATAATACAAATTCAAAGGTCGTTGCGCAGTTTAAAAAGGCTACAAAGGCCATAAGGATCTCATATTCCGGCGAATGGTCATACATAAGGTTCGGAAACAACCAGAAGGGTTACATCCTCTCGAAGAACCTTTCTTCCAAGAAGGTCAATACGCCCACTCCCACTCCGAAGCCTGTCAGGCGCAGCAGCAATAATTCAAGCTCGAAGTCCAAGTCGTCTTCGAAGAGCGGAAGCTCAAGCAGGGGAGGCGGTTTCGGCAGTTTCGTCAGACGCTATGTCGGCTGCAAATACGTACCCGGCGGTGCTTCTCCGTCAGGTTTTGACTGTTCGGGCTTTACTATGTACTGCTACAGGGCGTACTACGGCATAAGGCTTCCGCACGGAGCAAACATGCAGAGCTCCTACGGCCACAAGGTAAGCCTTGGCAGCGCGAAGGTCGGAGACATCATCTTCATTGACCATGACCACAACGGAAAGGCCGATCACGTAGGTATCTACGTCGGCGGCGGCCAGATGGTCCATGCTTCCGGCGTTAAGTACGGTGTCGTATGCGTAAGTGTCAGCAACGTTAAGGATATCCTGATGGTCAGAAGGATGCGCTGACAGGAGTTTCAAATGTTCAATAAGGCTTTGACTGGAAGAATGACGGCGGTAAAGCGCGTGATCTCCGTTATTTTGGCTGTCTTTTGCATTTTCTCCCTTTGCGCATGTTCATCTGGTCCTTCCGTTGAGACTTCAGTGCTATCCGGCGAGCAGCGCAGACATATGGCAAAGATCCATGACAGTATTAAGAACATACTCGGCTTTGATATTGACGATGCGTTTATCGAAGAGGCTGAGATCATGTCCGACAGTGTTACATCCGATACTTTCGGAAAGATCAGGATACGAGTTAAGTCCGGTAAAGAAAAAGAGATCTTCGATTACCTTTTGGGAAAATTCGGAAACTATCAGACCGTTCAGCCGGGTATGGTTACGGATTATCAGGGACATGAGTATGTTACTGAATTGAAGCGCATGTCAAATATCAGGAATTTCGTGTCATTCAGATCCGGCAGTACAGTCAAATCCAGTCCTGTTGACGTTTATCTTGCAGATCAGGGCGGAGATACATATCTGTTTATATTCGGATGATGCCGGCAGGCAAATTGATAACCATATGACATAAGGGCATGCATACATGTCCTTTTTTATTTTTCGGCGCCCATTTCGCCTGAAAACACATTGAAATTGAGGCATTTTAATGTCAAAAAGGTTACAAAACGGCTTTCTGCCTATGTTTTGCGCGGAAATGCATTTGCCTGATGTTAGAATAAAGTAACTCTCGACTTATATACGGAGGTCCTGAATTGTACAAAGCGGCAGTCAAGTTCATGTGCGGGGTCATGAGTGCTGTATGCACTTTTGGTTTCCTCAACATAGGTGAACAGGATCCGGAGACTGAGAAGATCAATCTCCAGAGCCCGTCGCTTGTTTATGTCAGCATGGCGGGAAGATATGCCAATGCCGACGTGATCGCAAAACAGGAAGAAGCGGACCGCCTTGCCGAAGAGGCTGATACCGAGGAAGAGGCTGACGCCTACCGCATCTACAATTCCGAATTCTTCAGTCTGGACAACTATACGATCACTGCCCCTGCCAACTATGAGGAGATCGCCAATAACCTCAGAAAAGACGAGCAGGCTGATGCACAGAACAAGGAACAGTATGACGGAAATTCCGTTTGGGTAAAGGGAAGCGCAAAGATATACGCCCAGGCTGCTACCACTTCGAAGACGGTGGCAGAAGTGGGCAAGGGAACAAAGATGATCAGGATCTCTTATACTGGAGACTGGTCTTACGTAAGGCTCTCTAACGGAGTGAAGGGTTATATCCCTTCTTCCGCATTGTCCGCGTCAAAAGTCGCAACTCCCACGCCGACTCCTTCTCCTACGCCTTCTCCGAAGCCGAAGAAAAAGAAGCCGACTGCCACTCCCAAGCCGAAGATATCCACAAAGTCTGAAAATAAGACTGTTTATGCCACGTCTTCGACCAACACAAGGAGCGGCCCGGGAATCTCTTATTCCAAGGTTTCCACCATCAAGGCGGGTACTGCGATCAAGGTCGTTGCAAAAACTTCCAACGGCTGGTATAAGTCCGACAAGGGCTGGTATGTTTTGAGCTCGCTTACATCGACAAAAGCTCCCTCAACCACCAAGAAGAGTACTCCTACACCTACTCCGAAGCCGTCATCCTCCTCTTCAAACATAAAGAGAGGCGACAAGTCAGGCGGATTCGCAAAGTACATAAGAAGCTTCGTAGGCTGCAGATACGTTTCAGGCGGCGCATCACCTTCAGGTTTTGACTGCTCCGGATTCACGATGTACTGCTATAAGAATTACTACAATATCAAGCTCCCTCATGGAGCCAATATGCAGACCAAGTACGGTACAAAGGTTTCCTTTGACAGTATGCAGGTAGGCGACATTATTTATTTTGACCATGACCACAACGGCAAGGCGGATCACGTCGGACTTTACGTCGGAAACGGCGAGATGGTCCACGCTTCCGGAGTCAAGACGGGCGTTAAATGCGTTTCCGTCAGCAAGCTCAAAGACGTCTTCATGGTAAGAAGGATACGCTGATTGAAAACTAGAACACTTAAGATCATTACAGGCATACTTACGGCAGTCACGACATTGGCGCTTCTTGATTTCGGCGGCGGAGCAGGCCCCGAGATCGATGTCCATCTCCAGTCTCCCTCGCTTCTTTACGCGAGCGTATCGAACACGAACAGATATGCGAACGCAAAGGTAATGACAAGGGAAGAAGAGGAAGAGGCTGAGCGCCTTGCGGAAGAAGCTGACAGCGAGGAAGAGGCCAATAAAGTAAGAGTTGACAATCCGGAAGTCTTTAACCTCGAGGATTACACGATAACTGCACCTGCCAACTATGAAGAGATCGCCAAGAAGGTCCGTGGAGACGAGGAAGAGCCCGACGTAACTAAGGAGAATTACGACGGTAAGTACGTCTGGACCAAGGACGCTGTGACGAAGGTCTATTCGCTTCCCAATACTACTTCCAAGGCCATTGCCAGCTTCAAAAAAGGTACAAAGCTCATCCGTATTTCTTATACCGGTGAATGGTCTTACATCAGGCTTTCAAACGGCAAAAAGGGTTATGCGCTCTCCGGCAGCGTTTCTTCAAAAAAGGTAAGCACTCCGACGCCTACACCGAAACCGCAGAGATATTATATTCCCCAGCCCAAGAAGAACTGCGTATACGCGACTTGCTCACTTAACACGCGTTCAGGTCCGGGACTGACATATTCCAAGATCTCGACTCTCAAGACGGGAACGGAGATTGTCGTCGCATCCAAGACTTCAAACGGCTGGATCAAGTCCGATAAGGGCTGGTACGTAAAGGCGGATCTCTGCGTCAATTATCCTTTGACCGCTACGGGCAAGAAGGCAACCCCTACGCCAACTCCAAAGCCGTCTGCCGCACAGCTCAGATACATGAGGCTTTCAGGCTTTGCAAGATACGTCAGCGGCTTCGTCGGCTGCAGATACGTATATGGCGGTTCCACTCCTTCGGGTTTTGACTGTTCGGGATTCTCCATGTACTGCTACAGCAAGTACTACAATATCAGCCTTCCTCACGGCGCGAACATGCAGATGCACCGCGGAAGGAAAGTAAGCTTGAGCGCTCTTCAGACGGGCGACCTCATCTTCTTTGACCACGACCATAACGGCAAGGCTGATCACGTCGGAATCTACGTTGGCGGCGGTAAGATGGTACACGCTTCAAATGCGCGTACGGGCGTCATCAAGGTAAGTCTTGCCCGGAAGAAGGACATAATTGCAGCGCGCAGATTCATCTGACGCTGGTTCCGGGAATTTCAGATGATAATTCAGATCTCTGAAGCGAGGCGTTTTACCGCCTCCGTTATCAAGTCTATGTCAGCTTCAAAATCGGACAGACGGCGTGATTCGTTTGCCTGGTGGCAGAGGTCTTCCTGCCAGGGTGCCTGAAGCCCGAAAGCTATGGTGTTCGGGATGTGCCTTGCGTAGGTGCCACCGCCGATGGCGAGAGGCTCAGAGTATTTTTCTGTGAAAGATTCCTCAAATCCGTAGTATTTGGACATGTTTTCTTTCCAGATATCCGTAAGGATCCCTATCTCTTTGGAGTCTTTGTCTTTGCATACGGGCGCCATCTTTGTGATCGTGCTGCAGCTTAATCCGTATTTTGAGGCAAGATCGTTCAGATGAGACGTTATGTCTTCCATCTCGTATGTTATCGGACATCTGATGTCTATCACCAGTGACTCCAAGTCTTTGTTGCATTTGAGGATCGAGGGGTTTGCAGTAACTGTCCCGGATACGTCTTTTACATTGCAGCCCGTGTATTCATAGGCGCTGCAGGGAACGATCTCATTGTTGATGAAATCCAAAAGAGGGGACTTCTTGAAGTTGAATCCGCTTGAAGAAAGCTTCTTGCAAAGCTCAAATATCGCGTTAACGCCAAGCTCGGGCCTTGAAGCGTGCGCGGTCCTTCCTTCAGCTGTGACCTTGCCGTTTCCCGAGTTCATCCATGCGGAAGCGGGGACCATGTTTGCTGCGCTTCCCGCGGCTGCCGAGATCTTCGAGGCAGGCCCGGATATCTTTACGTGCATGATGCCTTTCTCAGCGAAGATGACGGGGAATTCAGCGTCCGGTGTTATCGCGAAAGTGGGGACCTCTCCGTGCTCTGCATAGTATTCAACGCATGAACAGGAACGCTCTTCATCGGTTCCCAGGATGAGCCTTATGCGTACGGGAGGTTCAAAGCCGGATTCCATGAGCCTTCTCATAGCGAAAAAAGCAGCTGCCGCAGGGCCTTTGTCGTCAACGATGCCGCGACCTTTGAAGCGCCTGCCGTCAAATGTCAGATCAAAGGGATCAGTCTCCCAGCCGTCTCCTGCGGGGACAACGTCCAGATGGCATATGATGCCGAAGATCTTAGAGGACGATTCGGGGCCGAATTCGCACCAGCCGACGCGGCCGTCTAAGATCCCGGTTCTCATGCCGCATTCTTCCGCTTTTCCGAGAAAGAATTCAAGCGCCTGATAAGGACCCTCGCCGTAAGGCTTTCCGGGCAGGGGATCGCCGCCTGTGCTTTCGATCGATATGAGTTTTCTTAAGAATTCAAATTCGTTTACCGTAAGGACTGCCATGGTCTTACCCCCAAATGCTTTTCTGAAACTATAATACCGCAAAAACGGCCGTGTTTTACTCCGCTGCCAATGTTTTGCCTTTTTCTTTTTTTTGATAATTTGTCTCTTTGATATATAATTTCCGCATGGAATCTTTGATCGAAGACGTCTTCATATATATCAACGAAGCGATCAGGTGTGCGATGGAGGACCCCGCCGCAACACTCCTTGTTCTCATGCTTCTGATCCTTGTGCTGATAACGCCGGGACGGAAGGCTGCCGACAGGGTGCTGATGGCGCTTGTCATTTGCTATATTTATCTGATCCTGACATCGAACGTTCTCGCAAGGAGTGCTTTCGATGAAAGAAAGTTTTCGTTTGAACTGTTCTCAAGCGCAAGACGTGAGATGGTCGAGAACATTCTTCTGTTTACGCCGCTCGGAATGCTGATGTGTGCGATCGATCTGAAGACAAAACCTATAACCCCATGGAAGAACGAAAAGCTTTACTTGTTCGTCAGGTTCCTTATCAGCATGACCTTTGCAATACTTTTTACCTGCGTGATCGAGGGCCTGCAGTTCCATCTGCTGGTCGGCGTGTTTACGGTTGACGACATTTTCTGCAATACGATGGGAGCCCTGTGCGGATATTGTTTTATCTTTGTTATCGTTCTGATCGTGAAAAAACTTCGTAGCCAAAAGGATAACACGCAGAAAGTGCAGTCAGATGGTCAGCAGTGAAAATTCTTCCGGATCTGCAGGAAGCGTTATCATTAAATTCTTTGCGGCATTGGTATTCATAGCCCAGGCTGCCGCTTCGGGGATCCTTTTTTTCAAGGCGTTTTCTCTCAGAATAGTTCCTGACAAATATCTCATCGCGCTAGGAATAATGCTGTGGCTGCTGATGATGGTCAGCGCCCTTCTTTTGTTCGTAGGCTTGAAGCGCGTGTTCTCGGCAGCAGGCATTGCAAAACGCATTATCGCGGTCATGCTTGCCGCTTTCATCTGCTTTGTGAGTATGGTCGGCTATAAGGGCATGGACGGCGTCAAAAAGACGATCAGTGAAGTTGCGGCCACGGAACAGACCGATGCAGCGGAAGCAACGCTGGCGATGATGAATCTCTACGTGACATATTCTGATCCTGCGAAGAGCGCCTCTGACTGCAAGAACTATGTGATCGGCATCGCAAACGGTTCAAACGGCGGTTATTCAAAAGCCGCTCTGAACAAGATGTCTTCCGATACCGGCATAGCCGTAAAGTCAAAGGAATTCGACTCTGAAGGCGAAATGATATCTGCTCTGTACGATGGAGACGTCGATGCGGTCATCATCAGTTCTTCGCAGGTGGAGATCCTGTCGGAGACGGAGGAATTCGGCGACATAACCGACAGGCTCAGGCTGATCCGTGAGTACGAGATAAACAGATCCGACATGACGTTCATTCCGACTGAGACTGAAAAGACTGTTGAAAGCCAGAAAACAACGTTCACTGAAGCGGATGGAGAAGGCAGCATTACCAACACGCCTTTCATAGTTTATCTGAGCGGATCTGACACGAGAAGCAAGAAGTTCAAGACTTCCAGGAGTGACGTTAACATCCTCATGGTCGTCAATCCCAAGTCGAAGCAGATACTCCTTATCAACACTCCGAGAGACTATTACATCCCGAATCCGAAGAGCGAGACGGGCGAGCGCGATAAGCTCACGCACCTGGGCCTTTACGGCGTTGAATGCTCAATGAAGGGACTTGCTGATCTTTACGACTGCAAGGTCGATTATTCAGCACAGATCAATTTTACGGGCCTTGAGACGCTCGTTGACCAGTTAGGCGGCATCACGATCGACAATCCGCAGGCGTTTAAGGCAGGCGGCTATCAGTTCAAGAAGGGCACGATAACTCTGGACGGCAAGCAGGCTCTGGCATACGCAAGAGAGCGCCACGCATTTGCGACCGGCGACAACATGCGCGGCCAGAACCAGATGCGCATCATTACGGCCATGATCAAGAAGCTGACGGCTTCAAAATCAAAGCTTTTGAAGAACTACAGCGGGATAATGAGCTCGATCTCCGGAATGTTTAAAACGAGCATGCCGTCATCTGACATCGAAAAGCTCGTAAAGATGCAGTTAAATGACATGGCAGAGTGGAAGATCAGCACTTATGCCGTTACCGGAACAAACGGTTCTGAAACGACGTATTCCGCTCCGAAACTCAAATCGTACGTCATGAAGCCTGACCAGAAATCCGTTAACACTGCCAAGACCAGACTCAAGAGGATCATGGCGGGAGAATCACTTTAATATATTAATTTATAATATCCAATCGGCATAGTTTGTAGTATGATATTGAGCATCTGTTTAGATTAGGAGATGTTCACATGAAAGAACTAATGCTTGGAAACAAAGCTGTCGCAAGAGGCCTTTACGAGGCCGGTGTTGCAGTCGCGAGTTCTTATCCGGGAACTCCGTCGACCGAGACGACAGAAGAAGCCGCGAAGTTTGAAGAGATCTACTGCGAATGGGCACCTAATGAGAAGGTCGCCATGGAGACCGCTTTCGGCGCATCAAGGGCAGGCAAGAGGTCTTACTGCGCAATGAAGCACGTCGGACTCAACGTTGCCGCAGATCCGCTCTTTACCATGAGCTATACAGGCGTTAATGCCGGCATGGTCATCCTTGTCGCAGACGACCCGGGAATGCACTCATCACAGAACGAGCAGGATTCAAGGCACTATGCGATCGCAGCAAAGATGCCTATGCTCGAACCCGCAGATTCACAGGAAGCCAAGGACTTCGTCATTGCGGCTTACGATATTTCCGAGCAGTTTGATACACCCGTACTTATCAAGATGTGCACGAGAGTTGCGCACTCCCAGTCAGTAGTCGAGCTCGGCTCAAGGACTGAGGTTGCCGTAAAGCCTTATGTTAAGGATGCAGGCAAGTATGTAATGGTTCCCGCAAATGCAAAGAAGCGTCATCCCATTGTTGAGGAGAGAACCTTAAAGCTCATCGAGCTTGCTGAAACTTCAAATCTCAACCGTGTTGAAGAGGGTTCTGATACATCAATGGGTATCATCACATCCTCCACTTCTTATCAGTACGTTAAGGAAGTCTTCGGTGACAAGTATCCGGTACTCAAGATCGGTCTTATCAATCCGCTTCCCGTTAAGAAGATCAAGGATTTCGCCGCTAAGGTTGATAAGCTCGTCGTAGTTGAAGAACTTGATCCCATCATCGAGACACACTGCAAGACTTTAGGCCTCGAAGTAACAGGCAAGGATATCTTCCCGCTCATCGACGAGTTCTCACAGGGCCTCATCGCTACCAAGCTCGGACTTCCCGAAAAGCCCGCTTGCAAGCCCATTGAAGGACTTCCCGGAAGACCTCCGGCCATGTGCGCAGGATGCCCTCACAGAGGCATGTTCTACGTTCTTTCTAAGCTCAAGCTCACGGTCATGGGCGACATCGGATGCTACACGCTCGGCGCAACTCCGCCGCTCTGCGCCATCGACACTACAGAGTGCATGGGCGCATCCATCAGCTCTCTCCACGGCTTCAACAAGGCTTTGGGCGCTGACGCTGAGAAGAAGACCGTAGCTGTCATCGGCGACTCAACGTTCATGCATTCCGGCATGACGGGTCTTGCGAACATCGCATACAACCAGACCAATTCGACCGTCATTATCCTCGATAACTCCATCACGGGCATGACGGGACACCAGCAGAATCCTACAACGGGTTTCAACCTCAGAGGTGACCCGGCAGGAAAGATCGACCTCGAGGCCCTTGTACGTGCCATGGGCATAGGCAGGGTAAGAGTAGTAGATCCGTATAACCTCGCTGAAGCTGAAGCTGCAGTCAAGGAAGAGCTTGAGGCAGAAGAACCTTCAGTCATCATTTCCAGAAGACCCTGCGCGCTCCTCAAGAAGGTCAAGCGCGGTGAGCCTATACAGGTCAACGCGGACAAGTGCAAGTCCTGCAAGGCATGCATGAAGCTCGGTTGTCCTGCGATCTCATTCAAGGACGGACACGCTCACGTCGATACGACACAGTGCTTCGGCTGCAAGGTCTGCAGCGAGCTCTGCAAGTTTGGCGCTTTCGAGACATTGGCAGGGGAGGCAATCACATGGTAACAAGCATAATGATAGTAGGCGTAGGCGGACAGGGTTCGCTCCTCGCAAGTAAGTTATTGGGCAGAGCCGCAATGGACAAGGGCTACGACGTAAAGGTCTCCGAGGTTCACGGAATGAGCCAGAGAGGCGGAAGCGTTGTTACTTACGTTAAGTTCGGCGACAAGGTTAATTCTCCGATCATCGACAAGGGCGAAGCTGATTACATAATCTCCTTCGAGCTTCTTGAAGCTGCAAGATACGTTCAGTTCCTCAAACCGGGCGGACAGATCGTAACCAATTCCCAGCAGATCGATCCGATGCCCGTCATCGCAGGAACTGCTGAATATCCTTCAGAGCTTATCGCAAAGATGGAAGCAGCAGGCGCTAAGGTTGACGCGATCGACGCGCTTTCGATCGCTGAGCAGGCAGGTTCTTCAAAGGCTACAAACATCGTCCTCATGGGCGTTTTCTCAAAGTACATCTCTGAGATCTCCAAGGAAGAGTGGATCAAGGCCGTTGAGGCTTCCGTTCCCGCCAAATTTCTTGAGCTCAACATGAAGGCTTTCGAGATGGGCCTTGCAGCAGAATAATATGGCAAGTCTTGAAGAGGTAAGGAAGTTTTTCGAGGGCGACAAGTACGCCACCGAAGCTACCGGAATTGTTATCGAGAAAGCTGAGAAGGGACACAGCGTTGTTACCCTTGAACCTGACGGCAGGCATCTTAACGCTGTAGGCGGTCTCATGGGCGCAGTCTATTACACAATGGCCGACTTCGCGTTTGCCGTTGCGGAGAACTGTGAGCTCGATTCGGATACCATCACGGTTACACAAGCCACACAGATGAATTTCTTAAGGTCCTGGCATGGCGGCAAGATCACCTGCACAGCCGATATCGTCAAGGACGGAAGATTTATCTGTCTTTATGAGGTCAAAGCCTTCGATAAGGAAGGAAAAGAACTCGCACTCATTATCGTCAACGGTTTTAAGACCGCACGTAAATAACCCGCCTAAGGAGGGCAATAACATGATCTGGAATGAAGCAAAGGAGTGCATGTCGCGTGACGAACTTGAAGCGCTGCAGAGCGCTAGACTCGTCAAGCAGGTAAACCGCGTTTACCACAACGTTGAGTATTACCGCAAGAAGATGCAGGCGGCAGGCCTCGAGCCCGGCGATATCAAGGGAATAGAAGACCTTGATAAACTGCCTTATACGACTTATCAGGACCTGAGAGACACTTATCCTTTCGGCCTGGCAGCAGCACCCAGATCAGAACTGGTCCGTGTACATGCTTCTTCAGGTACGACAGGCAAGCCCAAGATCGCAGTCTATACAAGACGCGATATCGATATTTGGGCTGAGTGCGTCGCAAGATGCCTTTCAATGGCCGGCATAACCAAGGATGACATCATCCAGGTAGGATACGGCTACGGACTCTTTACGGGCGGTTTAGGAGCACACTACGGTGCCGAATACCTTGGCGCTCTTGTTCTGCCTATGTCCACAGGTAATACCCAGAAGCTCATCGACATGATGATCGACTG
>JAILIB010000086.1 GCA_024695505.1 Saccharofermentans sp. | reverse complement strand
AAGAAGATAGATCGCACCGGGAACGCTTGTCCTTGCAGTATAAAGATCACGTTCTTCATCAAAACAGGCTTTCCAGCCGGATCCTTGAATCAACATCATTTGCTTACCTCTTTCATACCTTGTATGTATTTATCCATGTTTAGAACTCCGCATTTCTATTGCTTTGTATAAAGTCTAACATTTTCTCTTCGGTTTCTTCAGGATAAGCAAACCCGCATTTCCCCGCTACCGAAACAGCCGTCCTGTGCCAAAGTTCAACTGCCGAATCAAACGCTTTCCAAAGCTGTTCAGGTTCTGCCGTAGGATAGGTTTTCTTGTAAAGAAGAAACATCTCTTCTTCCAGCATTTTTTCCATATTTGCGTCCAGGACACCCATATCTACAGGCTTTCCCTGCTTGAGGTATATGTGCCAGCGGATCATCTTATTCAGCATTTTGCGGACCGGATCGTTCAGATAGAACATCGCTGCAGGCAGTTCTTTGCGCAAAGCATATTCAGAAAAAGTCTTAAGCACCCAGAAGAACTCATTGCAGGTTCCAAGGAATTCTTCCTCAGAAGGCTTGCCGGCAAATAGTGTCTGCATCTCCTCCATTCTCTCCACTTCAGGAAGAACGTTGTCCTTATCCAGGATCACTTTGAAAGTGTCACCGATCCAGACGTTCTCATAGACGTTTTCCCTGTTGTATCTGGCCAGAAAAGCCTTTATTTCAATAGCGTTTACGACTATTGTTATCCCATCCCCGAAAACCATCAGATGAGCCTTCGTGTCAGGAAACATTCCGGGATAGTTCTTATCCGCGCGGTATAAAAGGATCCTTTCACCAAAGGCCTTTTCAAAAACATCATCTTCGAACTTATCAGTATCATTCACGATGAAATAGAATTCATAAGAATGAATGTATTCTCTCTTGACCAGATTTGTCCTGACGACGGCCCTCACGGCGTCATCTTGCTTTGCAACTGACAGAATGTTTTCTATCACTTCGTTTTCTTGTCTCATAAACTTTCATATCTCGTCCAAGCCATAGACGTATCTGAATTTAAGAAGTGCGGATGAATCCTTCTCCTGGCCTTCAAGTTCTTCTTTGAGCGAATTGTTCTTATCAATTATGAAATTGATTATCTCGCATCCATACTCTTTTGCCTTGGGCATGAAGTATTCCGCTACCCACTTCGTATCAAGCGGATTGTCCTCAAATCCGTCTCTTGTATCTGCTGTATAGTTACAGCCGGGATGCTCCTTGATGACCTTCAGAGCGCATTCCAAAGGCTTTCTGTATTGATCCAGTTCACAGTACTTCTTCCAATGCACTAAAACGATGTTCTTTTCCTTAACGTAGAAGACATCGCAAGATTCAGAAAGATAGATCTTTTCACTTTCCGCTTCCACGATCATCTGATCCTCCCAGGCCTTATACGCCCCTTCCCAAGTCTCAATGGAGAACGGTCTTCTGTCATCCCCAATATCTTCCGCATACTTTTCCGCAAAGTCCAGGAAATAGTACAGATGCTCTCTCGCCGTCACAAGTTCCTTTATTATAACCTTTGTCCAGACGTTGGCCTCGGCATATTGCGTGGTTTTCTTCAGCTCTTCCACATAAGGCAGCATGGGGAAAGGGATCCTTATCTCTTCTACCGAAGTTTCTCCTTTAGCGGATATCGTAATGATCGAATAAGGAACGCTGTCCTTTATTGCATCAAGCGGAAGCCCGCACGATCCGGGATTTACCAGCAAAACGTTCCTTGACTTATAACTCCACTGCACATGGCTGTGGCCAAAGACATATATCCCGCTTTCCAATCCGTCGGCCTTTTCAGCAAACCCGGGATCCGCATCCAGTATTCCGTGAATGTCTTTTCTTAAGACTTCTGAAGTATTATCTGTACCTATGTACTTCTTTGAAAGCTTAGCAGGTCCGAACTTGGCAAATTCGTGATCGCCTATAAAGCTTACGGATGAATGCGCCAAATGGATCTTCACGCCGTTTCTTTCAAATTCAGTTGTATGCGGTAAAGACAGGATGTAATCCAGCCGCCCGGGATCGATGTTCCTAAAGCAATAGTAAGAAATCTGCATCTGGCCGTCGGTCCAGGCGCTCTGATCCTTGCCGATCAGGTTCTCCAGATAGTTTTCCTCGTTTCCGCGGATCATCACTTTGTTCGGGATCTCCATAAGGGTCTTGATACACTCGTCTGGCCAAGCTCCGCTCAGGCAGTAGTCTCCCGCGATAATGAACTCATCAACCCCGCGTTTCTCTGCATCTTCCAGCACTTTACGAAGCGCGGGACAGTTTCCGTGAACATCCGATAAGACCGCGATCTTCATATTTCAGACCTTCTCCATATAGACGAACACGAGTTCTTCGTCAACAGCCTTCTGATCGAACTGCTTATATCCGCAAGACTCATACAAACGGATGTTGCTCTTGCTCCTCGTGCTCGTAAAGAGCTCATAACGTTTGCCGGGGAAATACTTCTCAACGTCAAGGAGAAGCCTTCTTCCGTAGCCTTTGCGCCGGTGATCGGGATCGACCATCAGCTTTCCGATATATACCGTGCCGTCTTTTTCATGGGCTCTTACCGAGCCGATTATCCTGCCGTCTTCGCCGGTCATCTTCAAAACGATGCCGGCTTCATATTCGCTGATGACTTCTTCCAAAGTCTGTTTGAGCGGCGGGATGTCTTTGTTGCCAAAGAGGGCCGCCTCGCTCTGATAAGCCAGATACTGAAGTTTTAAGATCTCCTCCAGGTCATTCTTCTCAGCTTTTGTAATTACCGGTATTCCACTGTTATCCATAAAGAACTCCATCACTTGACAAACATAAGGAACTTGCCACGCTCAAGGCCTTCAAAGGTCACTCCGCCTTTTTGCTGGTAATACGGGCTGTAAACCTTCTCGAAATGAATCCCCTGCAGGTCGTTCTCCAGATAAGTGAAGCCGTATCCGCTGATCTCTGCTATCAGTTTCTTATAGGTATATTTGCACTTTTTCTTGTCCTTGTCTCTGAAATTGGAAAGATGAAAAGGCAGCACGGCAAGGATTCCGCCCTTCTTGAGCGTTCTCTTCGCTTCCTCAACCATCACGAAACGGTGAAGTCCGTCATAAGGCTTTCCCTCTCCGTGGAACATATCCGCATAGATGACAAGATCAAAGGTATCGTCTTCAAAATCATGACGGTAGTCTTCCCTTCCCATAGCCGTCTTAATGCAGCTTATCTTCTCATTCTTTGCCTTCTCGTTTACGTAATTCAGGCACTGGCTGCTAATGTCCACAGCATAGACTTTGCACTTCTGATCAAAAGCATAAGCAGCCGCAAAAGAGTAATTTCCCGCTCCGCAGCCGTAATCCAGTATCACCGGATCAGGCGTGCCGATGACCGAAGAAAAGATCTTTGTGCCTTCTGTTTTCTCCCAGTTGTTTACTTCATCAAAAATGGTCATTGCCCCGCTGCTCCCGTCATTCATGCAATTGAAATCATTATAACATTCAACATTCCATCTCATTATTATTTGATTTTTGTACTATAATAAATGAGAATTCCAAAATCTTTTTGGGGCATAGGGATCAGAGGATGAACAAGAGGATAGCCGTATTTACCAACGGATTCAGCAACGAGTTTGTTGAGCACGTGGTTACAGGTCTTCAGAAAAAAGCCGCCGAAGACGGTGTTGATATCTTTGTTTTCGTTACTTATTGCGCCGCGGGCGACAATGAGCGTCAGAACAAGTGCCAGCTTAACATATTCCATCTCCCCGATCCTGATAGTTTTGACGGAGCGGTAATGCTCACCAACACCTACAATTTCCCCGACGAGCAGGAGCGCGTCTGCGCACGCTTCCAGAGGGCCGGCGTACCGATGCTATCCCTCGAAGTAGAAGTTCCGGGCATGTCCTGCATCAAGACAGAGAATTACAAGGGTGTTTACGATCTCGCCACCCACCTTGTCGAACACCATAACGCGAAAAAGATCATCTTCGTAAACGGCATAGAAGGAAACGTTGAGAACACCATCCGCCGTCAGGCACTGATCGACGTCCTTCAAGAGCACGGCTTGGAGCTGTTTGACGAATTCAAGTGCGATTTCGGATTCTATACCACGTTCCTTACGATGAACAGTTATCTGAACGAGGGAAAAGAACTCCCCGATGCTTTCGTTTGCGCAAATGACCACATGGCTCTGGGCATCAATTCATCTCTTACCGAACACGGTTACTCGGTTCCCAAAGACGTTTTGCTTACCGGATTTGACATGTCAAAAGACGGACAACTGACCTACCCTATCCTTGCAACGGTATCGCGCGGCTGGGAAAAGTTCGGAGAGATAGCTTATGAGAAACTGATGTATCAGATAGAGCATCCGGAAGAACGTTTCATCAAAGAGTATGCGTCATATTTTGTCCCGTCAGAAAGTTGTGGATGTCCGGCGTCCGAAGAAGCCTTAAATAAACGCTTCGACGCAGTCAAGAGCATAACTTTCAACAACCTTGAGAACAGTCTCATAGATATTTTCTTCCAGCGCATGCAGATCCCGTTGTCAATGGCCGAGAAAAAAGAAGATTTCATGGAAAAGGCTATCAAATACTGCAGTGACGTCCCCCAGCTGGGTCCGAATTACTGCCTCTGCACCGAGCCTGAGTTTTTCGAGCTTGATGATGAGCTGTATCCTGACAGGATCCGCGGATACAATTCGCACATGGACATTCTCTATGAACTTCGCGAAGGCAAGAGACTGCCCTTAAGAACATTCGATTCGAAAGAACTCTATCCGGGTTATTCTCACGAGGAAGGCAGTTCCAATCTTTACATCTTTGTTCCGATGAACTATTTGAATTACATCATCGGATACATAGCCATAAAGAACGCGCCCAAGCTCCTTTTTAATCTTGATCTCGGCATGTTCGTCAACACCATGAACGTTCAGCTATTCAGCATGCGCCGCCATATCTTCTCCGAGCGCAAGAACCTTGAGCTCAAGAAGATCTACATGACGGACGCACTTACAATGATGTACAACCGTATGGGGTGCCAAAAGGTCCTGTACGATTACATTTCCTCTCGGAAAGAAGATAATAAGAAATCAATTCTCGTCTTCGCCGACATCGACAGGATGAAGACGATCAACGACGTATACGGACACCTGAATGGAGACTTCGCAATTAAGGCTACCGCGGAAACCTTCAAGTCCTGCTCGCCTGACGGTTGGCTCTTCGGGCGTTACGGCGGTGACGAGTTCATCGCGGTCGGCCCGTTTCCCGAATCTGAAGATATAGAGCAGCTCATCAAGAATTTGTCCGAGACCATGAACAGTGATTTAAAGGCGCTGAATCTGGCGTTCACGCTTCACGCGAGCATCGGTTATACGGTTATTGAACCCGGAGAGGATCTTACCATCGCCAACTACATCGACCGCGCCGACAAGAACATGTATGCAGAAAAGGAAAAGTACCACAAGTACTTGGACTCAGTCGCCGGCAGCGAAAACAATCCTCAAGAATAAAGCGCCGGTTGTTCTATGCCATTTCGCGGACCTTTCTCATAAGGGCCCATACGTTGTCGCCGTAGTTGCTGAGCATTACGGAGATCATGTTGTTGTCAGGATCATATTCCGCGATCGCGCTCACGCCCGGGTCACAGCCCTGCATGTACGCGTGATCCGTTCCGTCAGGGTTGTCAATTATCCATACTCCGTAGCCGTAATATCCTTCCTCAGGGTCAGCACCGTCCCCGCTCCGTTTGGAGATCATTTTGGATACCATGTCTTTGGAAAGGATCTTATTCTCAAGCAGTCCCATCCAGAAGTTCACGAGGTCTCCCGCGGTTACGAAGGCTCCGCCGTCACCGGTTCCCTTAGCACCAACGGAATAGATGTTCATTCGGTAATCGTTTGTCTCTTTGCAATAGATGTAGTTGTGCGCACACTTTGAAGGCAGCCTGTCCAGTTCAAAATATCCGGTAGAATTCATGCCGCAAGGGTCGAAAACATTCTCCTTAAGGAAAGCGTCAAAATCCATGCCGCTGACCTTTTCGATGATGCTTGCAAGCAGCACGTATCCGGTATTGTTGTATTGAAACTTTTCCCCTCTCGGGTACATCATCGGCTTATCGATGAACAACGGGAACATGTCGCTGTTCTTTCTGATCTTGTAACTCGGGTAGTCCTTCCAGAGCTCCTCATAATCGTCCATGACCGACTCGTCAAAATAGTCAGGAACGCCCGAAGTATGCGTAAGGAGCTGCTCCACGGTCACTTCAGGATCGATGCCATTAAGGTCAATATCTAGAATCCTTCCGAGGGTATCTTCAAACTTGAGTTTCCCCTGCTCAATAAGCAGAAGGATGCCGACGGCAACAAACGTCTTTCCCAGCGAAGCCGTCGCAAACCTCGTATCCATGGTATTCGGGATCTCATTTGAAAGATCGGCATAACCGCCGCTGTATTCGCACAGCACGTCGCCGTTCTTCACTATGAGTATATTTCCGCGGAAACCGCTTTCCGTCAGATAATTTATGTCGAACATGAAGATTTCCTCTCTTAATGCTTTTCAACGACATCATTATACCAAATGCAAAACCATGCTTTTTGGCAACTCACTACACTTAAACGGCAACTCACGCACCAACTGATTGAACGATCTTTTGGTCTTTGTTAGGTTTGTGCCAAACAACAAAGGAGATTTTTCATGATCAGAGCAAAACGAATCTGCAAGAGTTTCGGTACAAAAGAAGTATTGTCCGGCATCGATATGGACATTGGAGATGGAAAGATATTCGGGCTTCTCGGACCTTCAGGCGCAGGCAAGACGACGCTTATAAAGATCATTACCGGGCAGCTCGCCTGTGATAAAGGAGAAATAGCGGTTTTCGGAAAGGATGTTGCTGAACTGACCGGTGCAGACAAGAAGCAGATAGGCATCATGATGGATGATCACGGCGTATATGAAAGGCTTTCTTGTTCTGACAACCTAAAGATATTCGCTGACATATACAGCGTTCCCCATTCGAGAATCAGCGAGGCGCTCGCTCAGGTTGGTCTGACCGGCAGCGCAAAAAAGCCTGCAATGAAGCTTTCTAAGGGCATGCGAGCAAGGCTAAGGCTCGCAAGAGTCCTCATGATATCGCCAAAGATACTGTTCTTAGACGAACCAACGAGCGGACTTGACCCCATGACGATGAAGTACATCCACAAGCTGATAATCGAACATAAGAACAAAGGCTGCACGATCTTCCTCACCACTCACAACATGGAGGAAGCAACAGCCCTTTGCGACGAGGTGGCGCTACTTAACGAAGGCAAGATAGTTGAGCGCGGCGCACCTGACCAGATATGCAGAAGATACAACCACCAGAAGAAGATCAACCTGCACCTGACGACGGGCGAGGATGTTGAATTGGCTCATGAAAGCGCATCGGCACGCGAGATCGAGAAACTCATGGAACTGGGAAAGATCGAGACCATTCACTCTTCCGAGCCGACGCTCGAGACCGTGTTCATTGAGCTGACCGGAAGAAGATTTGAAACGGACGAGGAGGCAAGATATGCGTAACATAGGGATTATCTTTAAAAAGCAGATAAAAGACACTTTCAAGAACAAGACGGTATTGATACAGTTCGTGATGTTCCCTGCGATGACGCTGATAATGGAACACTGCATCAACATTCCCGACATGCCCGAGTTCTTCTTCACAAAGCTTTTCGCAATAATGTACATGGGAATGGCACCGCTCACCTCCGTTGCTTCCATCATCGCGGAAGAAAAGGAAAAGAACACCCTCCGCGTTCTCATGATGGCGAACGTAAAGCCTTGGGAATACTTAATGGGTGTAGGCCTCTATGTATGGACCTTGTGCATGGCAGGAGCAGGCGTGATGGCTACAGGCATTCCTGCTGAAAACACACCTTTCTTCCTCACTGTCATGGCTGCAGGCTTTGCCGTTTCAATAGTTATGGGCGCATGCATAGGGATCTTTTCAGCCAACCAGATGGTCGCGACTTCACTTTTCATGCCCGTCATGCTGGTGCTCTCTTTTACGCCCCTGCTCGCTCTGTTCAATGATAAAATAGAAAAAGTGGCAGGAATCTTCTACACGCAGCAGCTGCGCCTCCTGCTCAATCAGATGAGTTTTGACGGCATAAAGACCGAGACGGTGCTGGTAGTCGTTGTAAACGCGGCACTCGCAATAGGACTCTTTTTTGCCGCCTTCAGAAAAAAGGGACTCGAGTAATGAAGATCAATCTGGACATTGACGGCAAATATGACGACACCGAGGTCATAATCAGGGCACCTCATCTTAATAACGACATCGAGAGGATCGTCGCCATGATGCGCATGATCGACATGCAGATTGCGGTGCGTAAGGACGGTGAGACTTTCCTTCTCGAAACGGACAAGATCCTTTATGTTGAGGCCGTCGACCGCAAAACCTTCGTATATACAAACAGCGACGCCTACGAGTCAGAGCTCAAGCTCTACGAGCTGGAACAGGAATTGGTAGAGCGCGATTTCTTAAGGATCAGCAAGCAGAGCATCGTGAATCTAAGAAAGATCAAGAGCCTCAAGGCTGATGTAAACCGCAAGATCCGAATTACGCTCGCAAACGGCGAACAGATCGTCGTTTCGCGCATGTACTCCGACGAACTTAGAAGAAAGCTGGGGTTAAGATAATGGAAGACAGAAAAACCGTTTTTGAATATATAGCGCAGCTCTTCACGACTTACGGAATAATGGTCGTAATATTCATCGTTATCAATCACTTCATCGGTAACGAGGCAAGAAGCGTATCGACTTTGTTCTCGCTCGGATCGGCCGGACTTTCTTCCGCAACGCTCCTGGAACTTCTCCTTCTTGCTTTGATAATATCGGTCGTCCAGAACGTGTTCCTGTCTGACATACTGATCAAGGACATGGCGCTCATCTTAAGAAACGTCCTGTTCTTCGTAACGGTCATGACAGCGATAGCGGTATTCGTCATCCTCTTCGGCTGGTTCCCGATAAACGAAGCAGGCGCCTGGATTGGATTCATCGCATCGTTTGCAATCTGCACTGCCGTAAGTGCATTCTTCATGCGTCTAGAGGAGCGCGCTGAAAACAAGAAAATGCAGGAAGCGTTGAACAGGCTTAAGAAGTAACAAGCTGTCCCAAAAACGATTTCAGGACAAAATTGAGAATTATTCTCAAATTCGTTGACACCTCCACCGCCTTGTGATAAAAATGAGAGCGATTCTCAAATTGGAAGGCGGCGGATATATGTCATCAACAAAAATGAAACCCGTTACCATGATCACGGGCTATCTTGGTTCAGGAAAGACAACGGTACTCAACGAACTGCTCAAGAGCCAGTCGGACAGGAACCTTGCGATAATCGTCAACGACTTGGGCAGCATAAACATAGATGCATCCCTGATCAGGAACAACAGCGTGGTCGAATCCGAATCCAAGATGATCGAGATGACCAACGGCTGCATCTGCTGCACGCTTCAGGAAGCGTTCATGGAGCAGATAGAAAAGCTCTCTCATGACGACAAAGTTGATGCGATAATCGTTGAAGCTTCAGGCGTAAGCAACCCTGCCGCGATTGCGTATGGATTTCTGGAATACCAGAAGTTAAAAGGACACTCCGGAGTTTATCTCGATTCGATCGTGACCGTCGCGGATGCTGAAAGGCTTTATTACGAATTCATTGACGAGATGCGCGAGATCGACGGAGACAGATTGGAAGATCCGGACATAATAAACCTCGTAATGGACCAGATTGAATTCTGCAACATCGTTCTTCTGAGCAAGTGCGACCTTCTCGAGGAAGATCAGATAGAAGAGATAAAACAGGTAATCCGCACATTCCAGAATAAGGCCGAGATCTATGAGATAGTGAACGGCAGGATAGATCCCGAAAAGATCTTCAGCGGAACCAAATTCGATTACGACGAAGTCCTGCGCTCCTCTGCCCTTCAGCGCGCGCTGGAACGCGAATCAAAGATGGAAGAGACCTGGGAGGACGACTACGGCATCACATCTTTTGTCTTCAACGATCCGAGGCCATTTGATTACGACAAGTTCATCGATTTCGTAAGCAACGAATTCCCTCCTGAGCTTATACGAGGAAAGGGCTACATGTGGTTTAAGAACGACGAAGTCCACGTTCACCTTTTCGAGCAGGCCGGAAGGAATTCAACGGTTACCGAAGTGTCCAACTGGGTAGCTTCGATGTCTGAAGAAGAGCAGCAGAAGATATTTGAAGAATTCCCTGACATAAAGGCCGAATGGCATGAGAAATACGGCGACAGGCTCAACCAGCTTGTTTTCATCGGCCGCGGCTACGACAAAGAAGATTTCCTGAAAAAGCTCAAGGAGTGTCTTGCAGAATAAGTGATACCTGTATACATCTTCACGGGATTTTTGGACAGCGGCAAGACATCCGCGGTAAAGGACTTCATCAAGGGTCTTCAGGAAAAGCATCACAGGAAGACGCTCCTGCTCATTTGCGAAGAAGGCGAAGAGGAGTTCGATGAAAACGAACTTCTGAAGCAGGATGTCCTGGCAAGGTACATCGATGACGAATCCTTGTTCAATTACGAACACACACTCGAACTCGAAAAAGAGTCTGACGCGCAATGCGTGATCGTTGAATACAACGGGATGTGGAACGTAAACAGGCCGCGCGTAATCTGGGATCCTGAGCAGATCATGGAGATCATGATGGTCGATGCCTCAACCTTTGATATGTATCTTGCAAACCTTAAGGCGCTGATCGCGGATAAGATCCGCTCTGCAGACCTCATAATGTTCAACAGATGTGACAACGTCCATAACAACCTTCCCCTCTACAGAAGAAGTGCCCGGGCGTTAAATCCGAAATCGACCATAGTATTCAGGAACAATTCCGGAACGATCGATTTCGACCCGGGTGACTTCCTTCCCTACGATCCCGATGCTGACGTCATAGAGATCGACGACGAAGCTTTCGCGGCTTTCTACATAGATGCCACGGAAAAGCCAGACCGTTACATTGGAAAGGAAGTCGTTTTTACCGGCATGGTACTCAAATCCAAACAGGCGCAGGACCGTTCCTTCCTTCTTGGACGCATTGCCATGACGTGCTGCTCTGAAGACCTTTCCACTTTCGCATTCATATGCGACTGCGAAGGCGGCATAGTTCTGAACACCGATGAATGGCTCACCATCACCTGCATAATGGATAAGGATTATTCTGAGAAATACGACGTCTGGCATCCTGTTTGCAAGGTTACGGAGATCACCAGATGCGACGCGCCTGAAGAAAAGATAATCAATGTGAAATAGCAGGCTTCAACCTAGTTGTTTCTTCACTTCATCCATCTCAGAATCGGTAAGAAACGGCTTGTATTCAATATGTCTTTCATCATAAATCTTGATTCCCAGAATCTTCACAGTCCAGCCGACTGTATATGATTGATACGATCTGCCGTTTACACGTTTGGGTGGGCCATTGAATGAATGACAACGCCAAATTGAGTATGTTAATGCCGCATAACCATATGAGCCGCCGTCAGCACATTTTATGGCTCCGCCGGGATAAAACAGCACGAATGAGATCAAAATGATGACGGCAAAAATGATTGCCGTACGCTTCTTTTTTGATATTGCGCTCTCGTTCTTCATTGATCGTTCACACCCTAATGACACCATATTGAAAGTGAACGAATGCAGATGACAAAAAACGCTACTACATCTATTCCGTATAGCAGCGCAAACCAACGCATCGTTGACAGCAAAAGCGTGACGATAACTCCAACCGCGAGCACTAACAGTCCAATAAAGATAAAGGGAACAAAGCTATTCCAGAAAGCTTCCCTCTGCATTGAACGGGTGGTTCTTTCCGCTTCTTCAGAAATCTGTTTAAGTTGGTCTCGTTCCTTGAAGCAATCCAGATCAGCATGCCAACATACGATTCCCATTTCATCCAAAATATCCAGTTGACCCTGAACCGATTTGACCGTTTTTCTGAGTTCATCTATGCTAATGCCGTTTAGGGAATAGTAGAAGTGCACAGAGTCGAAATACATGTAGCCCGGCAAGACAACAGTACCCACCGGGACCACAATCTCCCTATTGCGAGTGTATTCAAAAGAAATCTCTTTATCGACCGTAAGATACATGCCATCAGGTACTACAGGAATTTTCTCATGGTGCCTTGCTTTACTATGAGCAACACCATCTCCAAAGTAAAACAGCGTCACGACGTCGATAAATAGAAGGATGTATGCTATCACCGTTTTTGCGTCAGTCTTATGTGCAGTCATATTATTCGCTCTCCTTAGGTTTATCCTTCTCAGCAGCGAAATCGAGAATGTTGCTGACACGCTGATAACGTCCGTCCACAACCGCCGTCAGGTATATGGTGATCTTCCCTTCTGAACAGTATTTCCGTTGGATTTTGGGATCAAGCACCAGTTCGTTTTCCGCGGCCCTTTCAAGAACGCACTCCCCGTTGCGTTCAATATGCCAGCCAATGTTCCTGAACCCTTCGTGTGCGTCACGCGTTATTGAATTGTCTGCTCCTAAAGTGAGATGAAAGTTTTCTTCAAGCGGCCTTTTGATGGTACTCTTAGTGGTTTCATTCATGGCGCGTTCTATAGCCGCCCTGATGCTTTCAACATCCGTATGCATATTTATGGTGTAATCAGGAGGCGTGGTATTAGCCTTATTTAAATAGGGTACTGCCACGGCAAACCAAAAGATGATCGCTATTATCTCAAAAGATGAAATGACGATCCCGTAAACCGCAGGAGCAATCCCCCTCAGGTCTTTCTTTATAGCATCTTTAATTCCCGCTATCGAAAAAACAACGGCGGCAATAGGCATGATCAGAAACAACAGCTGGCTCAGAGAATCATCATTAATGTTCTTACCGAAACACAAAACTCTCAAGACTATATCAATAAGCAATACGATCACTGAAACGATCAATCCCGCCATGCAGAGCCGGCTTGCTTTTCTACCGTCCTTACTCATTTTCAATCCTCCACTGCATTCAGTGTGATACTAACTGCGGAAAAAATAAAGCACCATTATGGTAACGTCCTTGTTTTATTGGCTTCCCGAATCTTACAACCATGACTCAATGCGCAGCGGACCCTTCTTGTATTCTTCCCCGCCCCACTCGACGACCATGAAGCCTTTTCGCTCGGAAGGATTGAGCGTCGTCAGATCCTGAGGCCTGATGCTGACTTGTTTTTCAGATGCATACCAAAGCATGTTGACCCTGATAACGGTATCAGGCTTGGGCGAGATCTCAAGAGAAGCGACGTCCTCATATGCCTTTGTTTGGAAAGTGATGACATTGTACTTGTTTCCCATCATCTGAGGAAGCCAGTAAGTAATGAAATCATCGGCCTCCTTGTCATTCAAGCCAAGCTCTGCAAGCGCGGTCTCCAAAAACGTTGCGGTATCCTCACCTTTCACGCAAAAGCCTCTGCTAAGATCCGGCTTGATGTTTATGTCGCCTTCCCAATACAGGTATGAATACTTTCTTCCGTTCTCATCAGTCAGTGTCCCGTCAGGATCGGCCGTCACAGTCCAGCCCTTTGCCGCGTCGTAGACCGGATAGGTTACAGTCAGCTGTCCGTCCAGTTCGAGTTTGACGTTGACTTTCGTCCTGGTCTCGGGATACAGGTAGATAACGGGCTTATGGGCCTTGCTCAGATATGTGCCCAATCCGAAAAAGAGTATCGTACACTGCAAAAGGACTGCCAGAACATAGAAGAGCACGTGTTTGACTTTTCTATCACCCAGGACCACCGATTCAATATAGCGGTAAAGAGCTATCAATCTGGGTATCGTAAAAATGTTAAGGAATGCGGAAATTGTCATATAACCGCTGATCATCATGGGATAGTGTACGAGTTCATCGAAGAGTTCTTTGAAAAACTGCAGAGGGTTATAACCATCCGTGATCATTACAAAGATCGCCAAGTAAACCATAAGGAACAGGTTGACGCCGTGAACGATTATTATGGTCTTCCAAACCTTAAGAGTGCGTAATTTGCTGTTGCAGTATTCCTGATAATCGACATGTTCCATACCGCCACCTCCTGAAAATTGGCCGAAGAAACCCACAGGCCATAAGCCCGTTTGCAAAAAAACGGATTAAACGCTGATTATTCCTTTATCTCGGAAATAGTCCTTTTACGCGTTCCGATAGCTATGACCAGACCAAAGAAGACGCAGAGCGCTTCATTGAGCGGCATGGCGAAAAGGATCATCTCGGGTATTACGAACGCTTCAGAATAAGCCCCTCCGAATATCAGGTACCCGATCAGGTTGAGAGCCAAAAGGACGCCCGCGACCAGCACGTACAAAAACAGACTGACCGGCCTGCCTGATATCAGGAATCTGTATACGTAATATGCAAGAAGGAAAGACAGACCAGCGCATGCCATGAAGCAGAGAGCCAGCATTATACCGTATCCGGAATTCAAAGGCTTCGTTACAGGATCTATTGCAATGCGGCTCTCAAATCCGAGCAGTACGAGGACGAGATCGGCAAGGCCCCTGTAGATAAAGAATACGACTCCAAGGATACCCGTCTTCCCTATGGGAAGCTCTTTCTTGATGGTCTTTATCATGGAAGAAGTCAGCATGAGGGCGAAAAACGCGCTGAACAGGATGTCGATTATGGAAAGGAAAGGGAAATACCAGTGATCCGCGCTGAACAGCTTTTCAACGGCGCAGTCCCTGAGCCACCAGCAGGAGAAAAACAGATTTCCGAAGCTGATAGCGACGCAAAGGGCGATCACCATCGTCTCGATCTTGCCTGCGAGCCTGCCGTATGACTTGGCTCTCTGCTCAATATGCATCGACCCGTCATCAGCCAGCAGGACGTCGACCGACGTGTCAAGGATATCAGCCAGATTCTTTGCCGTAATAAGATCGGGATATCTCGATCCGCCTTCCCATCTCGAGACCGTCTGTCTGGTCACGAAGAGACGGTCAGCCAGATTCTGCTGGGTCATCCCTTTAGCTTCCCTCAGCTCTTTTATCTTTTCTCCGAAATCCATAAAGAGCACCTCCTGCATCCGTTGCTGCCTTCAGTGTGTCATCATCTGCGGAAATTTGAAAGCACCATCTCGGATTTTGGGCGCACCGTTTTGGTAACACCCTTTGTTTTATTGGCTTTTCGGCTTTTCCCCAAAGCCGGACCTGTCTGTTATTTCTGTCTTGAAAAGACCATTTTGGTCTGGCTTTCGCCGGTTCCCACGATATAAGTCATGGTATTTCCCTTGACCAGGGCAGTCGCGAAAACGAATCCGGAGGGCATCTTGAAACTGTACATGTTGTTTCCGAGATCCTCCAATTCGAAAGTGATGGAGATCGGCTTTTTCAAAAGCGTGGACTCACACGTATATTTGACCTCGGTTCCGCTGATCTCATATTTTTCGGAAACACCGATATTCTTAAGTTCCTCGGAAGAGGTCTTTTTGCCGTCGCTGTCATACTCTTCCTTAAGGATCCAGGTGCCCTCTATGCCTTTGTCCTTGCATCCGGCAAATGCGAACAGACCCAGACAGATGATCAAAAAGACCGAAATGACCTTAACCACCCTTTTTTTCATTAAACTAACCTCTCCAAATGATTATTTAAACAAAACGACTGTGATACCGTCGTTTTCCCTGCCCCAATCAATGTCCCTTCTGACTTCGGGACATTTTTCCGCTAATCTTCTCCCGTCTTCGCTGAAAGGCCCCAGATCTTCTCCTGCGCAGTAATCCTTGATCAGGCCGCGGCTTATGTATTCGTTAAGCTTCTGACGGCAGACCGTCCTGATCGTGCCGCCCTTTCCCGTTGAACCGTATCCGTGAATGATCTTGGCGCACTTCGCGCCCGATGCCCTCTCGGCATAGATCCGGTTGTTCAGCGTGGTCATGGCCTGCTGCGGACTCGGCATTCCGGCTTCGATATTAATCGTTCTCATGTCTTACGAGTCCTGCCCCGTCTGATATCTGCTCGTTCCCCACCAGCCGGGCATCAGATCGCCGAGCTTAACGGTCTTACGGGTAGCATAATCGGTCATGATCTCCATATTGCGGTTCTCATAAGAGAGCTGAATCAGGAATTCCCTGCAGGCTCCGCACGGCATGCCGCTTCCTTCGACATCCCCTCTGGGCGGATTATCCCTGAAGGCAATCAGCCTCCTGATGACCGTCTGGCCGCTGTTCACATACATATTGAGCGCGGCTACCCTTTCAGCGCAAAGGTTCATGACGCCGCTGCAGCCTTCAATGCAGAATCCCGCGAAGATCTCGCCGTTTTCAGCCTCGATTGCGCATACGACGTGATGAGCCATCACAAACGGAGACACGTCTTCAGGATGATATTCAGCCTTCGCCCTTTCATATAGTTTTTCCCAGATATCCATAATTAAACCTCACATTATGTCCACTTAAGCATAAATAATATCATCAGTATGTAGCAGATGGTCTTGGGGATCATGAGCATCCCGAGTTTAGGCTTTTTCTTCGCAAAAAGCGCCACAGGAATATAGAACAAAAAGCTCAAGGCGACAAGGACCGCCGTTACCGGGTAGAGCCTGACGCGCGCGATCACAAGGTCATTCATGCCCCTGAAGCCGTGGAATTCATTTAAAAACTGTGTAAAGACTGACATCAGATAGCTGATCAGCACGATGCCCATCAAAACGAACGGAATGTTGCGTATAACAGCCCATTTAAAACTGCCTTCTTCCTTGAACCAGTTGTTGGCAGGTATCAGACAGAGCACTATGCGCACTGCCGCAAGGATGACGAGCGCATAAATGTATACCTCAGCATCTTTTGGCAGTACTTTGTTCCTCAGCATGGAAAAGAACTGGGTATGCATGAGATAGCAAAACGGCATGATCAGCAAAACGTAAAAGAGCGTCATGGTTATCGACGATATGAGATTGCCCAGTCCGAAAGCAAACTGCCTGTTCTTCAGACTGCCTTTGATGTTTTCGACGGTCCTCGGGATCAGATGAAAAGAATCACCGGCCGCCAGTACCAGGCAAAGGACCGCAAACACCAGATAAAAAGATCTGACGTCATAATTGCGCCATGTCCGCATTGCATGCCTGAAAAACATAACGCAGGCCGTATATGCAAAGATCAGATAGCCAATGCTGAAGATGCTTTCAAATATCCGCATTCCTAACGGTTTAATCTTTGTCTGGTCTTCCATCTCAACTCCTCCTTTCGGATATACCCCTTAAAAGATCATTCATTACAAGACCATAGTATTACCAAGCTCTGAAACATCCAGCACACGGATGTTGTTTTCAGAAAGGAGCTTTGCGAATACGCCCTGCCCCGGGATCAGTTTCCCCGAAAATGTGCCGTCATAGATCTCTTTTACGCCGCAGGAAGGGCTCCTCGACTGAAGGATCACCAGTTCCACGCCGTTGTCGAGAACTTTTTTGAGTGCGGATTCCGCGCCTTTTCTGAATTCTTCATCAACGGAAACGCCGTCCTTATGCCTTACGACGCCATCCACGATCTCGGAAGATTCTCTGGGCGTGGAGAGGCCCCCCATTACTTCCGGGCAGACGGCAACCACTTCGTGGTTTTTGACAAATTCCGCGACTTTTTCGCTGTAATTGTTCCCGCCGTTGTATTTGCAGTTTTCACCGAGCAAACAAGCGCTTACCGCTATCTTCAAGATCCGCTTCTCCTTGTTATTTCGAAAAATCCCTTTCCTAAATCCATATTATAACATCGGGTAATAATGTATAATCATTAACATAAAATTTTATTGAGGAGGACCCCATGCTCAGCGACATCCAGATTGCCCAGAATGCAAAGATCAAACCCATTACCGAAGTGGCAGCTTCGGCAGGAATCGATCCCGACAAGCTTGACCTTTACGGAAAATACAAGGCCAAGATCCCGTTGGATTATGTTGAAAGCCTGCCTGAAAGAGCTGACGCAAAGCTCGTCCTCGTAACGGCAATGAACCCCACGCCCGCAGGCGAAGGAAAGACCACTGTAAGCATCGGTCTCGCCCAGGGCTTGAAGAAGATCGGGAAAAAACCCGTCCTCGCACTAAGAGAACCTTCCTTGGGCCCAGTTTTCGGCGTTAAGGGCGGTGCCTGCGGAGGCGGTTATTCTCAGGTCGTCCCGATGGAAGACATCAATCTCCATTTCACCGGCGACATCCACGCGATCACAACTGCAAACAATCTCCTTGCAGCCATGATCGACAATCACCTTTTCCAGGGCAATTCCCTCAACCTCGATAAGGACAGGATCCTCTGGAAAAGATGTCTTGACATGAACGACAGATGCCTTCGTGCCGTTACCGTCGGCGTAGGCGGCGGAACAAAGGGCGTCACCCGCCCCGAGATATTCCAGATTACGGCAGCTTCAGAGATCATGGCCATCCTCTGCCTCGCAAAGGACATGGAAGATCTCAAGGTAAGACTGGACAGGATCGCGATCGCTTATGATCTCGACGGAAACATCGTTACCGCAGGACAGCTCGGCGCAACCGGAGCCCTGGCCACCTGCCTCAAGGATGCCCTGTCACCCAACCTCGTACAGTCGCTTGAAGGCGTTCCCGCCCTTGTACACGGCGGTCCTTTCGCAAACATCTCACACGGCTGCAACACCTGCATAGCAACGAAGACCGCGTTAAAGCTCAGCGACATAGTCGTTACGGAAGCCGGATTCGGCGCAGACCTTGGAGCCGAGAAGTTCCTTGACATCAAGTGCCGTGACCTCGGGATCTGGCCTGACTTGGTCGTCCTGGTCACGACCGTCAGATCACTCAAATACAATGCTGGAATCCCGAAGGACCAGCTCTCCAACCCGAATCCCGAGGCTGTCAGGACAGGTCTTGCCAACGTACTGAGGCACATAAAGAACATGCAGGGATTCGGAATTCCTGTCCTTGTCGCTTCCAACAGATTCCTCACGGATACCGAAGAAGAACTTGCGATCGTCGAGGAAGCATGCAAGGCAACAGGCGCTGAGTTCGCACCCGCCGAGATCTTCGCAAAAGGCGGAGAAGGCGGAATCGAGCTTGCCAACAAAGCTTTGTCAATCCTTGAGCAGAACAACGAAAAGAAGCCCTGCTATTCATATGAACTTACTGATTCCGTTGAGGATAAGATCAAAAAGGTCGCAACCAAGGTTTACGGCGCAGGCAGTGTTGACATCCTTCCCGAAGCTAAGGAAAAGATCGACGGTTTCGTCCAGAAGGGATACGGTAATCTTCCGATCTGCATCGCCAAGACCCAATATTCACTTTCCGACGATCCCAAGAAGCTCGGTAATCCCGAGGGCTTCACACTTACCGTCAGGGACTGCTACATCTCAGCAGGTGCAGGCTATCTCGTAATCCTGACCGGAACGATCGTTACGATGCCGGGCCTTCCCCCTCATCCCGCAGCAATGGATATCGACATCGACAACAACGGAGTTATCTCAGGATTGTTCTGATACTCTTCACTTATCGATTAATAGAAAACGCGGCGATCGGAAGAACAGTCCGGTCGCCGTTTTAAGGAGAGGGTGAATTATGAAAAAATGCTCAAGATTTTTCTGTTGTTTCAATGACTTTGTACTGGATGAGTCCCATGATTCCGATTACTACTGCGAAGATAAAATCCAGTAAAGGTCTCGTTGATGTCATTGTAAGTCCTTCGTAAGCTACTGCGTATAATCCTAAAAGGAAAAAGATTGCGCCGGTTGCTGCTGCT
>JAILIB010000065.1 GCA_024695505.1 Saccharofermentans sp. | reverse complement strand
CGACATTATCCCTGCGATCAAGGTCCAGTACGCTTACTATGAAATGTACGGAATTGAGTCTCTGAAGACGATGCTCCTTACTATCAGATATGCTCAGAGAAAGGGCATGCTCGTTATCTCTGATGCAAAGAGAAACGACATTGGATCTACTGCAACGGCTTATGCAGAGGCGATCCTCGGCAATACTGACCTTCTCCTTGGCGAGAACATGGAAATGACAGGTTCTGATGCTGTAACTGTCAACGCTTATCTCGGTATCGACGGCGTAAAGCCTTTCATCGATGTTGCCAAGAGAGACGGCAAGGGCGTTTTCTGCCTCGTAAGAACATCCAATCCTTCAGCAGGAGATTTCCAGGATTTGGAGCTCCGTGACGGCCGCATGGTATATGAGGTTGTTGCAGCCAAGGTCAACGAGTGGGGCGAAGGCTTAGTTGGTGAGGAGGGCTTCTCATCCGTTGGCGCTGTTGTAGGCGCTACATGGCCCGAGCAGGCAGTCCAGCTTAGAAAAGCAATGCCTAAGGCGATCATCCTGGTTCCCGGATATGGAGCACAAGGCGCTTCCGCTGATGAGGCTGTTGCTTCCTTCACAGCAGATGGCAAGGGTTCCATCGTCAATGCTTCAAGGAGCATCATGACGGCCTGGCACAAGAGAGCCGACTTAAAGCCCGAAGACTTCGCGATGGCTGCAAGGTTTGAGGCTCAGGACATGAAGAATAAGCTCAATGCGGCACTCAAGAACCGCAAGTACGTATAAGTAAATGGCAATCAAAAAAGAATATAAGATAAAGTTAGTTTCAAAAGAATTATTAAACGCCGATACCTGCTATCTTGGATTTGAATGTCCTGAGATAGCAGGTACTGCTGTTCCCGGACAGTTTGTAAACATCTCCGCGGGAACAATGTTTCTCAAGCGCCCCTTCGGTATCGCAAGCGTGGATAAGGAGAAGGGAACCTTCAACATCGGCGTTAAGGTCGTAGGAAAAGGCACTGAGCAGATCAAGGCGTTTGAGGTCGGTACTGAAGTGGACTGTTTAGGCCCCTTGGGCAACGGCTTTGATTTTGAAGGCTTTGACAATGTCATCCTTACGGGCGGCGGAACGGGAGTTTTCCCTATCAACTTCGCTTATGAGGAACTGACACGTCTGGGTAAGAAAGTCACGGTCTGCGAAGGCTTCAGGAATGCCCAGCAGGTAATCCTGAAGAAGGAAGGTTATGTGCTGACGACAGATGCAGGCGACGTAGGGATCAAGGGAACGGTAATAGCCGGACTTGAAACACTTCCGATCGAAGATGCTTCAAAAACCCTCGTCTGCTGTGTCGGTCCGATCCCCATGATGAAAGCCGTAAGCGAATGGGCGGCACAAAAGAACATGAAGTGCCTCGTTTCCATGGAACAGAGAATGGCTTGCGGAGCGGGCATCTGCCTTTGCTGCATAGTCAAGGTCAGAGATGACGGTCCTGACGGATATAAGAACGTCAGGTGCTGCAAGGAAGGCCCCGTTTTTGACAGCAGGGAGGTGATCTGGTCATGAGCAGTTCCCTGAACGTAAATGTAGGCAATGTAGGCCTCAAGAGCCCGATAATCCTGGCTTCCGGAACATGCAACTTCGGCAGGGAGTTATCCGAATACTATGATTTAAGCATCCTTGGCGGAATGTCTTCCAAGGGACTTACGATAAAGCCCAGAGCGGGAAATCCCGGCGTTAGGGTAGCAGAGTGCGATTCCGGAATGCTCAATTCCGTAGGCCTTCAGAACCCCGGAGTTCACTATTTCATCGAGAACGACTTGGACTTCATGAAGGAGTCAGGCGCTGCAGTTATCGTAAATGTTGCAGGCCACAGTTTTGAAGACTATGTTGACATGGTCACAACGCTGGCGCCTCATAAGGACAAGATCGATGCTCTGGAGATCAACCTTTCATGCCCCAATGTTAAGGCTGGATGCATGACGATCGGTTCTGACCCCGAGGCGATACAAGCAATAACCTCAAAGCTCAGGAGCCTTACGGATCTGCCTTTGTGGATCAAACTGACACCTAACGTTACAGATATCAAGGCAACTGCGCTCGCAGCACAGGCGGGTGGAGCTGATGCGGTCGTCCTCATTAACACGCTTATGGGCATGAGGATAGATATTAGGACGAGAAGACCCGTTCTCACGAACAACACCGGTGGATATTCAGGTCCGGCGGTAAAGCCCGTGGCAATAAGGATGGTCGCTGAGTGCAGCCGGGTATTGGACATCCCGATCGTAGGCTGCGGCGGGATCGCTGACTATAAGGACGTTATCGAGTTCATGATCGCCGGCGCATCCGCTGTCGAGATCGGTACGGCCTGCCTTGTTCATCCTGCGCTCCCCGTAAAGATCACGGAAGACCTGGACAAGTATTGCGAAGACAACAAGTTACAACTTAAAGAACTTACCGGCACTCTCCAGCGCTGGTAAAGATCAGGAGAAGATATGAACGATAAAGTAATTGACGCACTTTTTGAGACAGAAGCGATCAGGATGGCACCTGCGGATCATCCGTTCTGGTACACATCAGGCATGCTCGGACCTTTCTACTGCAACACCCACTTCCTCTTGAAGAGTGAGCAGGATGCAGGCGATATGCTCAAGGTTATCGAATCAGCGATCGCTGAAGACAAGCTCACAGCTCCGAAAAAGATCTTTGCTGAACTCAAGAAGTACTATGACCTCGGCGGCACGTTCAAGATGACGATGGACCGTCTCGCTGAGGAAGCAAAGAACTATGAGTTCGATTTTATCTCAGGCGGTGAGAGAAGAGACTACTTCTTCTCCATGATCCCCGCTTATCTTCTTGGAAAGCCCCACCTCACAATCTACAAGGACATGTCTTCTGCATATTCAGAGGATCTTGAAGGCGAGGCTGTCGTTCCGACTGAAGAGATGCTCAAGGGTAAGAAAGCCCTTCATATCTGCGACCTGATCAACACTGCTTCCTCTTATGAAAGAGCCTGGGTGCCTGCCATCAGGGCGCTTGGAGCAGACATCACTGATACTTTGGCAGTCGTTGACAGATGCCAGGGCGGAGCTGAGGTCCTCGCAAATCTCGGCGTTAAGCTCAAGACTCTGACTAAGATCAACGCTGAGTTTTTTGTAGATATCTATAACAATGGTAAGATAGATGAGGCGCAGAAGGATTTCGTACTGAAATACCTTTCTTCGCCTTCGGAATACATGACTCATTTCCTTAACACTCACCCCGATTTCATCGCTGGCGAGCTTGCAAAGGGAGGAAAGCCCGCCGAAAGAGCGAAGCTTGCCATAGAGAAAGGATACGCTAACACATGAAGAACCCATATGCAGGCCTTTACGAAGTAACCGAGATCCATAACTTAAGAGATGTCATTAAGAAAAGACTCCATGAATTCCCCGAGAACCCCGTATTCCTCGTAAAAGAGAAAAAGGGCGGAGA
>JAILIB010000055.1 GCA_024695505.1 Saccharofermentans sp. | reverse complement strand
GGCACGGGACTTGGGCTTTCCATAGCCGATAACAATCTCAATATCCTTGGATATAAGCTGGAGCTTTCATCGCGGGACGGGGTCTTCGAGGCAAGGATCAAGTACAGGTAAGCGCCAGCCGTGTGTCCCCCGCTCGCCCGTGAAAGACGTTTTTGAAGTATAATAAGTACGGAGTTTTTCGCGAAACGGGTGTTGGTCAGGAGGGGAATATGGCTGATGAGGTCCGTAACAGTTCGGAGAACGTGCGGCTGAAGGCGTCGTTCGTCCTTTACTTCGTGACCGTCGTGGTCTTCCTTTTCCTGTCGTACGATTCACTGACCGTGACTGAAGGGCCTTTCGGGTTGGATCTCGGACGCGCGGATTTCTTTGCGAACTGCTTGAGACCGGTGGCTGATGTCATGATCCTTGCAGGTTTCCGGAAAGGCCGCCACATCAAACTTCTGATGGCGGGATTCCTTCTCAACATCATTCCGCAGGCATTCGATCTTATCTTCCATTACAACGCACTGAAAGACAACCTGTTCCAGGGATTTGCGTTCGTTGCAACGGTCTTCCTGATAGTCTTTTACTTCATGCTGACGAATATCAACATGTCAACAACGAGCAGGGACGATACCTATCAGTTCACTAAGATCAGCGTGCTCGCAAGTGTCTTTTTCTGGTTTATTTCCGATGTCGTGAACCTGACGGTCTACGGACTTGGCGGTGCATTTACCGTCATATTCCTGATAAACGACCTCTTGCAGATGGCTATGCTCGTCATGTGGGGTTTCCTCATGACGGACTACATCAGGCTGGACAAGAGCAGATCCTGAAAACAACAGACGGCCCCCGGAGCTTGAAAGCTTCAGGGGCCGCCTTATTTGTCACAGCTTAGCCGTATCGCTATCTTACGAACTTGTAAACGAGACCGTCTGCGTACTTGTACCAGATCTTGTCACCTTCGGAGAGGCCGGATAAGATCTCAACGTTCTTACCGTCGGAGATGCCCGTCTTGATCTCGACTTCGCCCGAAAGCTCGTCCTTCTCCTTGTCGTAGGAGGTGTATACGTATGTCTTGTTTTCCTTTTCAATGAGAGCCTCAGCAGGTACGCACAGAACTTCAGCGGTGCTGATGTTGGCGCGTACGGAAGCGCTCATGTTCGTGAGCATTTCACTGGTCCTCTCAAGATCGATCTTAACGCTGTACTTGGCGTTGCCGTTTCCGCTTCTGACGCCGTCGGTATCGATAGAAACGATCTTGCCCTTGTAGGTCTTGTCCTTAACAGCATCAAGAGTGACAGTGACTTCCTGGGTCGAATTGATGTTAATGACGTCGAGCTCATCAACGGAAAGCGTTATGGACATCGTGTCGAGATTTACGATGGATGCGATGAGGGTTTCTTCCATCTCATAGTTCTCTTCTTCTTCTTTCTCGGTGCCCTGGTTTATGCCTGTGCCTGCGCCCGCACCGTATCCGCCAAATGAACCGCGGTTGCCGCCGAACAGTGAGCCCCAGTTACCGCCGCCGGGGAATCTGCCGTTCCAGCCGCCCTGGCCCTGACCGCCTTGGCCTCCCTGACCACCCTGGCCGCCTTCGCCGCCCTGGCCTCCCTGACCGGAAGCGGGTGCAGGATATCTTACGAGCCAGACTGCGGTTCCGTCTGCCTTCATGGTGAGCACCAGGATGTCGCCCATTGCCAGCTTTTCGATGGAGAACGTTGACCATTCTTTCTTGGTGCTGTCGTAAGTATAGATCGGTACCTCAGGAGAATACTGTTTGAGGAGTGTATTCTTGTACTGCTCGGAGCTTACGTTCTTGGGAGCAACGGTGTAATCGTCGATCGTAAAGGCCTGCATATCAGCAGTGCTGGTTACATTGGAATTCAGATTGATGGTTGTCTTTCCGTCCTTTGTTTCAAATCCGCCCATTACGAAAACGTAGTTTATGAACGATGAAGCGTCAGAGCCGTCAGGGGGATTGGCATTTGCGTCATCGATCCTGACGGTGAGCTTACCGAGCTTCTTTGTCGCAGAAGAGAGCTTCTCGGACTTTGTCGTTTCCTCATCTTCCTCTTCTTCCTCGTCATCACCTTCATTGATGCCAGCGACTTCTCCGTCGTGATCAGCATAGATGATGCCTGTCTGATAGAGCTCGAAAAGCTCCTTCATCTGGTCTTCCAAAACGCTTCTCTTATACATCAGGTTGCTGAACTCGCCGGAGTACTTTGTGCCCGTGAGAGTGAGGAGCTTGTCGCCCTTTTCGACGACCTGGTTGAGCTTTACGGAAACAGTCTTTACTTTACCTGCATAAGCGATTACAGGGAGGACGCTGTGGATGTAAAGCTCGGAAGAACCGATCTCCTTGCCGGAAGCATCAAGTACCTTAACCTTGTCCTTGTAAGCTGCCTTCTTGTCGGAGACGGCGCATGTTACGTAGTTGGTGTTAACGGAGATGATCGATCCGGAGAGCTTTGTATTGTTGGAAAGAACGACTGTTACGCTGTCACCTAACTTGGTGTTCGCAGTTCTCTCGATGTCTACTGCCATGAGGCCGTCGAGGGAGAGGAGGACAAGCGCGCCGTTAGCGGTTACCGTGTCCTCGACATCGCTGCCCTTCTTTACGTAAACCTTCTTGACGCGTGCCTTGGAATCAGCCTTGATGACTTTCTCGTCATCGGAAGAGTTGATCTTGTTGAGCTGCTTATCAAGCTTCTTCAGGGTGTTCTGGACCTCAACGATCGCCTCCATTACGGATGACTTTGTTACTGATGCGATCTTGTCGCCCTTGCTGATGACGTCGCCGTTCTTTACGAAAAACTCGTCAACTTCAATGTCGCCTGCGATCTTCACATCGTAGGTCTCACCGGCGGACAGTGTGCCGGAAGCCGTGAAATCCCTGACGATGCTCTTCTTTGCGACTGTATAGTCAAGTGTCTGTGAATTGACGTTGACGTTGGACAGATCGACTTTCGGGCCAATGTATTTGAAAAGGTTAGGAAGAAGGATCGCTGCGATGACGAGAAGTGTAATGACAACAACCAGTGTTGCGGCTCTTCTCTTGCGGCGCTTACGGAGCCTGTTGACCTCCGCTTCGGCTTCTTCTTCGGTCATGCCGCTGAAGTTGTCTTTGTT
>JAILIB010000051.1 GCA_024695505.1 Saccharofermentans sp. | reverse complement strand
GTCTGGCCGAATCCCTCTCTGATCTCAAGTCCCGTAGCATCCTTCCACTTGTAGAAGACCTCAGGATTCAAAGGTTCGCCTGCCATTGAGCAGTGCTTGATGGAGGAGAAGTCATACTTTGAAAGATCTTCCTGGATCAGGTAACGGTAGATCGTTGAAGGTCCGCAGAATGAGTTGAGCTTGAGCTTCTCGATTATCTCGAGCATCTTCTGGGCGCTGAACTTGCCCTGTGTGTCGAAAGTAACGTTGACAGCGCCTGCGATCCACTGTCCGTAGATCTTGCCCCATGCGAACTTGGCCCAGCCGGAGTCAGCCTGTGTAAGGTGTCTGCAGCCGTCGTAGACCTGCTGCCAGTATTTGGCAGTGACAATGTGACCAAGAGGGAGGAGATAGTCGTGAAGGATCATCTTGGGCTCTCCGGTCGTGCCGGAAGAGAAGTAGATGATCATTGGGTCTTCGTTGTGTGTAGCCTCATCGCCTGTGGGCCTGTCAAAAACAGGAGAAGCCGCATCGATGTCGTCGGTAAGCGAACGCCACCCCTCGGGTGCTTTGCCGATAACGCTGCAGATCTGAACTGTCTTGCAGTCGGGACGTGCGCTGTTTACGTTGTCGATTATCCACTGGTCATCTGCGCAGACGATCATCTTAACATTTGCAGCATTGCAGCGGTAAACGATATCGTGGTATTCGAGCTGGAATGTAGCAGGTATGACGACTGCACCGAGCTTGTGGAGACCGACCATTGTGAACCATACTTCGGGACGCTGGCGGAGGATCATGAGGACCCTGTCGCCCTTTTTGATACCGAGGCCCTTGAACATGTTCGCGACGCGGTTGCTCTTTTCCTTGATGTCGGTGAATGTGAAATGCTTCTCATTGCCGTTGTCGTCGCACCAGATGAGTGCTTCACGCTCGGGCTCAGTGTCGGCATAAACATCGACTACGTCGAAACCGAAGTTGAAATCCTTCGGGACTTTCAGTTTGAAGTTCTGCTTGAAATCTTCGTAACTGTCGAAGTCAACTCTCTCGACAAATCTTTCCAGTAAGCTCATATTTACGTGTTTCTCCTTGAGGTATTAACCGTTGATTATCGTCAGGAACTTTGCATTGTCCGTGACTGCCCTCTGGCCGTGAGGCTTTTCGGGATTGAAATAGATGGAATCGCCTGCATTGAGCGTGAACTCGCGGTCGCCTACGACTACCTTGATCGTGCCCTCGATGACGTAGTTGAATTCCTGGCCGCCGTGCTTAACGAGCTCTGCCGTCTCAGACTTTGAGAGGGTAACGATCATGGGATCCATCTGTCTGTGCTTGTAGTTGAATGCCAGAGCGCTGAACGAATAGCCGGGATAGCGCTCGACCTTGACGCCGTTGCCGCCTCTTACGACCGTGTAATCGTCCATTCTCGGGACGTCGCCGGTCATGAGGACTGTGGGATCGACCCTGAACATCTCAGCAACCTTGTAGAGAAGGCTGATCGGGATCTCCTTTGCGCCGGTCTCATACGCCAGGTATTCGTCCTTGCTGACGCCTATATTGCGTGCGACGTCTTCTGCATCGAGATCTAATATGTCACGAAGTTCCCTGATCCTGTCGGATATCTGCTTGATGTATTCGTTCATGTCGGGCCTCCATATATATTCTTTGATTTTTTTTATATTATAAGCGGCAGATATTATACAACATATTATGCCGTTTTGCGAAAAAGCTTTTAAAAAGCCGTGAAAATGAGCCGCTTATATAATATTTACGGCTTTTTCGGCGATCTTTTTGAGTTTTGGCTCAACAAACAGATAGCAAAGGATGCCGATGCCGAAGATCATTATGGCTGTAAGGTACTCGATGTACCAGTGTTCGAAGTTTAGACCGAGGCTAAAGTACTTGTTTGCACATCTTTCAAGGATCAGCAGAAGGTAATGCAGTACATAAGTGTCAAAGGATGCTCCGCCCAGGACAGTCCAGATCTTGCCGGAGAATATCTTCTTTGCGGTCTCTGATGTGAAAAGGATCAAGACAGCGGGGTAGAAGAGGAAGACTAAAGCATACTGCTGGAAAAGCTGTCTCTCGGCATCACGAGCGACCAGATAGAGGGCAGCGCCTGAGACCGCGAGCGGGAGAACCGCAAGGTAACCTAAACCCTTGACCTTGTGCTTTTTGAGGATGACAGCGAGAAGAAGACCCGCTGAAACATCGATATATGCTCTTCTGGCATCTGTCTGGAAGAACGGAAGATTTAGACCGAACAGGTCTCCCATCATGGAGATAAGGATCAGTCCGATGACCGCGTAGATATAGCTGAACTTGAGCTTTCCGCTTACGGATACAATAAGATAGAGAACAACGAATGCTATCAATAGTGCGCTGATGTACCACATCGGAGGATTGAGGTGCGAACCTTCGAGATTTGCCCAGCCGACCTGCATTCCGAGTATGGATAATATGAGCTCGCTTCCGGTGGACTTCGCCTTGCAGTATTCCCCCATGATGTTGAAATAAACGTAGTTGTTGACGAAGTAATAGACTATGGCGGTTACGCCGACCAGAGGCAGAAGCCTTACGCAGCGGTGAAGATAATATTTCTTGAATCCGAGCTGTCCGTCATGGATCTTTTCAGCGGAACCCAAAAGGAAAAAGCCCGAGATAACGAAAAAGAGATCGACTAAAAGTCCCCAGTAAAAGTGACCGCTGTAGAAATTGATCCCGTTGTCGATGAAGACGTTATGTGCCTGCTGATAGTGATGGAGTACCAGGATGAACGAAGCAGCGAATCTGAGGAAATCGATCGCTCCGTTGCGTGTTCCGGTTGCACGGGTCTCTTTGTCAGCTTTCATAGTGTCACTTTCCGAAAAAGATTTAAGGCTTTACCCGAAACAATTTTATCACGTTTTATTGTCATGATATAATTACTGCGTTTTAGGGCAACCAAAATAGAAAAATCCGGGATGAAAAGCATGGATAAGACTTACAAGAAAACGATCACGGGAATGGCAGTATCACTTGTTGTGGCGATACTTATTACGAACATCATGACGATGTTCCAGAAGAATGTTATAGATGGTGCGATGCATTTCCTGAAACACAATTCGTTATATAAGGATGCGCTCAGGAGCACAGTCGATTTCAAGCACATGGGAACGGGAACGGTCATTCCTTACTACATGTTCTTCTGCATGCTCACGGGGCTGATATGCTTTTTCCTTACGGTATTCGTTGTATCCAAAAAGGCTTGGAAAGATAAGCCGGGCAAAGCGGTAATGCTTATCATCGTATATGCCATAACCCCGGCTTTCGGTTCGGTATATGTGATCGCAGGCGGAGATAAACTGCTGAACGATCCTGCGCTGTCAGGCAACAGCAGTCTTCTCACACTGCTCATAAGCATGGCGACGTCACCTGTTATGACGGTCTATTTCGTATTCTTCATTATCACGGTCATCAGGTTTTTGATCACTGCGATAAAACTTAGCCGTTCAAAGGCAAACACCCAGCCTCAGAAGTAATTCCTGCTGTTTTCTTTGTGCTCTTGGGCAGTGTCAGGAAAAGTATTCCTGCTGCCAGAGCCAGCACGGCCGTTGTTATGATGCTTGCCTCTATTCCGTATTCTGCTCCGTTCAGGATGCTGCTTCCTGCTGTTCTAACGTCGAAGACTGCAGTTACGGTCTCATCATTTCCGCTCAGGTTGAGTCCCATAACGACGAAAAGGATGTAATTCCAGACCGAGTGAAGACCGCAAGCAGCCCAGATGTTCTTAAAGCGGAACGTCAGGAGAGAGAAGACCAGTGAGATCAGAACGAGGTTGACTACTGCAACAATTGCAATGGCAGGGGATGCCTGCGCCATGTTATCGAGATGCGGAATGGTGAACAAAGCAGCGGTGACCGCAAATGCAACATAAGCGGGTGTCTTCTTTATAAGGAGCTGCTGGACGATTCCCCTGCAGAGCACTTCCTCCATGGCTCCCTGGAATATGAAGCAGGGGATCATGAGAAGGACCATCTTAATGTCGATGTTTGAGAACACGCCGTTAAGCTTAAGTGTGCCGGCGAGCATTACGGGGAGAACGCAGGCTGCCAGGATGACTGTTCCTAAAGCAATACCGGTAAAGTAACTTCCTGCGCTCTTTGTGAATCCGATCTCGGACGGATTCTTCTTTTGGAACAGTTTCCAGAAAAGCAGTATCACTGCGATCATGACCGAGTAGCCCAGATAAGTAATCAGCGTGATCGTGTTGCTGTCGAACATCTCGCCCTGAAGCGGATTCTTTCCGCAAGCAAAATGGATTGCCATAGCAAGGGCTTCGCCGACGAGTTCCGCTCCGAACTTGAAGGCATAGAAGATAAGGATGACTTTGACTATGTAAAGAACAGCGGGCATCTCCGTGCGGCTATTGAAAGGGCTTATGTTTCTGATGAATTCATTTATCTTGTTCATGGTGTTTCTCCTGTATTTGGGCGCATTAAAGCAACAGCCTGTGCTTTGCAGGCATCTTTACGAAATGAATTGTTGTGAATGATCAGGCAGGGAAGCCGTTAACCAGGAAATAGATGAGCATCGAAATGAAATCTATTCCGAGCAACACTCCAAAGCCTATGAGGAACCATTTAAGGGCGGTCTTAGCCCGTTTGCTGTTTTTCTCGGTGAGGACCTTCTGGTCGATCACGTCGGCCATGGTCTTATGGTCATCTGTCTTGACCGGCTCTATGCCTTTAAGAAGATAATCTGTTGTTACATCGAAAAGCTCGCTCATTATCACTACTTTGTCGAGATCGGGGGTTGCCTGCTCGCTTTCCCACTTTGATACTGACTGGCGGGATACTCCGACTGAGTCAGCGAGTTCTTCCTGGGACATGCCTTTCTGTTTTCTGAGGCTCTGTATTCTGTCAGCGATTGTCATTCGTTTTTCCTCCTGGGTTTGATGGCTTGAGATTAACAAAGATGCGATTTACAAGACCACCAACCCGGGTTTGCAATCTGTCAACTTAAGGTTGCAAACCCCCTGTTTTTAAGCATTTTTCTCATTATACCATG
>JAILIB010000045.1 GCA_024695505.1 Saccharofermentans sp. | reverse complement strand
TCAAACGTGATATAATACCCCTTGCTAAAGGTGCAATTATTGTTTGAGGGGAATTGAAATGAAAAGCCAGATCAAGCTTCTGATATTATCCACGATAGCGCTGCTGTTCTTCGGAGTAGCCGCGTTCTTTTTGAGAAACCTTATCTTCGGCGATGTGGTCGGAACATATGAGCAGGCCGCTGCAAACAGGACCGAATACAATGACAAGTGGGTCTCGTATGAGGTCGTCGCATGTCTCGGCAAATATGCTGAGAAGACCGAATCAACGAATTTCATTCCCACAGGTCACGAATACTACTATCTGGTATGGATGAAGGACGGTTCCTTTATGCCTATATCTGTTTCCAAGAAGGAAGACAGGGAATATTTAGATAAACTGACCGACGCCACATACGATTACGTCGATAAGAAGACTGAAAAGATCGAGATGGATCCTAAGGTTTTCACCGGCACCGTTAAGAGCCAGGAAGCCAAGGCGAAGGGCTATTATCAGGAAGCCTTGGCCAAGATGAATATACTGGGTAAAACGAAGCATACTATCTACTACGACCTGATGGACTGCAGCTCTTCGAAGACACACTACAGACTTCTTGCAGGCGGTGTTCTGCTGATCCCGGTCTTTGGTTATACGGTTGCTTTCATAAATATCGCAAAGCAGAAAAAGAAGCCTTCAAAGGAAGAACAGTTCCTTCCCAAGTGATCAGGCGCCTTCGCCCGATAGAAAATAGTTTACGACCGGCACGATGAGCCTTGCGTTAGGCTCGTTGAGCGACACCTTGAAAACAGGCTTTTTCTCGCCTTTAAGGAAGATCTGCGCGCAGTGGTTCATGGGGAAATTGTTGAAATTTGCTCCGCCGAAATTGCTCTTATCAATGACTATCGTCTGCTTTCTCTTCTCAAGAGTTACCTTGTCTTTGGTGACGGTAAGGCCGCAGAGATTTGCGGACGCGCCGCTTTCGATCCTGGCGATAAGGCGGTCGATGACCTTGTTCAGGACGATGTCATACATGGGTTCTGCGATCGGGTCGAATTCGTTTTTGATGCGCTTATATGAGCCCAAGCCGTACGCGGAATAACCGAAGCGCTTGAGCTCGTGCTTTGTTCCGTCGTAAGTGGTGAACGAGAATTTAAAGGAAAACGATTTGCTGAGATAGATGACTATCTGCGAAGAGGAATCCAGAGCTTCAGACTGGAAAACGGCTATATCGTCATATCTGACGACATCACCGTTGATATCGACATAGGTGTCGTAGAAGGTGACCTTTTTGCGGTCCTTGTCGTAAGGGACTATGACCCTGCCGTCGTTATACTGAAACTGCTCTGAATTTTCCACTTTTGTCTCCCGAAGATCAAATCATAACCGAAAGTCTACATTTTCAACCTGACGATATCAAGTTATAGAAAATGCGAGGTACTAAACCAAAGCAAAATGTGATATAACCTATCGGCAATCGTTTGACTGTTTTAAAAGAATATGGGTACTAAGACGCTGAACAAAAACTCCATGATCGAAGGAAGCCTGTGGAACAAGATCCTCGGGTTTGCTTTTCCTTTGGCATTGACCGGAATACTTCAGCAGATGTTCAGCGCCGCGGACCTCGCGGTAGTCGGAAACTTTACCGAGGATCTGGGAGAAGCCTGCATGGCTGCTGTCGGCGCGAACACTCCGATAATGAGCTTCATAATCAACGGGTTCCTGGGCATATCTTTGGGCACGAACGTCATAATAGCAAATGCCGTCGGAAGGAAGGACGACAAGACCATCCGGAAGGCGGTCCACACCTCGCTTGTAGTTGCAGTCATCTGCGGCATCATAACCGCACTGATCGGCCAGCTCATCGCTGAGCCGCTCCTGCGTGCGCAGAACATCTCGGATGAAGCCGTTGAGATGGCGATCATATATTTCCGAATCTATGTCGGCGGACTTCCGGTAATACTTCTCTACAACTTTGAAGCGGCGATATTCAGGGGCATAGGAAATACCAAGCTCCCGTTTATTGCCCTCGTCATTTCGGGCGTTATCAATGTCATACTGAATCTTATCTTTGTCCTCGTCTTCCACCGCAATGTCGACGGCGTTGCCGCGGCAACTGTCATTTCCAACCTGATCAGCAGCGTAATACTTATCGTCTGTCTGAAGAAGACGAAGACGGCGGCTAAATTCGACGTGAAAAAGATCGGGATCGACGGGGCGGTATTGAAGCGGATCATGAAGATCGGAATTCCCGCGAGCCTTCAGGCCTGCGTCTTTTCGGCTGCGAACATAATCATCCAGTCAGCGATCAACAGCCTCGGAACGGTCGTTGCGGCTGCATCCTCCGCGGCATTCAACATTGAGATATTCTCTTACTATGTACTCAACAGCTTTGGTCAGGCGTGCACGACTTTCACGGGTCAGAATTACGGAGCCTGGAAGCTGGACAGATGCAAAAAGTCTTTGAAGCTCTGCATGCTCGAAGGCATCATCATCGAAGGACTAATGGTCACGATGCTTCTCCTGTGCGGCAAGAGCATGATCGGCATATTCACGTCCAATCCCGAACTTATCGAGATCGGTTATATCCGCGTACTGTTCATAACGACGGCGCATCTCTTCTCGCTCTTCTATGACGTCATGAGCGGTTACATGAGAGGATTCGGCATTTCGCTTTCACCCGCGCTCGTCACGATGTGCGTCATCTGCGGAATAAGGATCTTCTGGATCTACGTTATCTTTGAAAGGTTCCATTCGTTTACGACCATAATGGCGGTCTATCCGATAAGCCTCGGCGTAAACGCTCTGGCGATCCTCATACTGCTCCTGATCAAGCGCCCGGCCAAGAGGCTTGAATCAAAGTAAAGGTTTCTCATCCGCTCCTTAGGACCGTCACAAGGATTCACAATACTTGTTATAATGACGGTAGCTGCTTTCAAGGAGGTTCAGTCATGGGAAAAGTAATATCCGCAGGGCACATCTGTCTGGACATCACGCCTGTCTTTCAGGCCGGTACTTCCGTCAGGGAGATCGGACAGCTTTTGGTCCCCGGCAAACTGATCCAGATGGAAGGCGCTAGCGTTCACACCGGCGGCAGCGTGGCCAACACAGGTCTTGCTCTAAAGCTCCTCGGAAATGACGTTACGCTCCTTGGAAAAGTGGGCAACGACGCGTTCGGAGGCCTGGTCCAAAACATCCTCGCGGAGTATGGTGCGGGCGGCCTTATAGTTGACGAGAAAAGTTCAACGTCTTATTCAGTAGTCTTGGCCGTTCCCGGGACGGACCGCATTTTCCTTCACAATCCGGGTGCCAATGACACCTTTACCGCTGACGATATTCCGGAAGAAGCGCTTAAGGACGCGGTACTGTTTCATTTCGGCTATCCGACGCTGATGAAAGAGATGTATGAAGCTGATGGAAAGGGCCTTGCAGAGCTCTTCTCCCGCGTGAAAGATCATAGTATCGCTACGAGCCTGGATCTCGCGGCAGTAGATGCCGACAGCCCCGCGGGCAAGGTTGACTGGGCGGCTTTTCTTGCCAATGTACTGCCTTTGGTTGATTTCTTTGTACCAAGTTTTGAGGAACTCTGCTTCATGCTGGACCGCCCCCTTTACGAGGCGCGCACTGCTAAAGGGGGAGACGTGACAACGCAGTCCGGTATCTTGGAGGATGCGGACAAGCTGGCATCAAAGTGCCTTGAAATGGGGTGCGGCGCCGTGCTGGTCAAATGCGGATTGAGCGGGATGGTATACCGTACCGGCAGCAGGGAACGCTTGTCCCTAGTGGGTCACCGTGTTTCTCTTGATATTGATACATGGGCTGAAAAAGCGGGCGTGCAGCCATGCTTCCGCGCCGATATAGTTAAGAGCGCATCCGGTGCAGGAGACGTAAGCATTGCCGCCTGGCTGACCGCAATGATGCGCGGTGACACGCCCGAAGTCTGCACCAGGCTCGCTGCCGCGGAAGGCGCTGCGTCAGTCACTTCCTATGACGCACTTAGCGGCATTCTGCCTTTAGATGAACTGAGTTCCCGGATAGACGCGGGATCGTTTGTCTGATCTAAACCGTTCCATGCAACAAAACTTTTCTTTTATCTGTATATAAGGTATTACGGCAAGAGAGGTGATATACAGATGAGACGGATCATAATTCTTTTAACGGCACTGGTTACCGTCATCCTTTTGCTCTGTTCATGCGGGAAAGTGAACGGGTACAGGAAAAAGGATCTTGTTCCTGTGAGCGAGACTGCCGGTACGAGCGGCATTCAGGTCTTTGTCGTTGACCATAACGAAGGCAAGGACATAACGGTGAAGATAAAGAACTTTTCCAATGAAGAATTTTTATATGGCGAATACTATTCGATCCAGTTCTATGCTGACGGCACATGGTATTACGTTCCCGAGAAGGAGGAGAATGTGGTGCATGACCTGGCTCACGAATTGCCCGGAGGAATGAGCGATTCCCTGACGTACAGCCTGGCGCCTTACGGCGGCAAACTTAATCCCGGGAAATACAGGATCGCGTGCTGCGACATCGGGAATAAGAAAAACGTTTACTATGCGTACTTTAACGTAACGGATAACGGCCGTTTCACATGGGAGGACGTTGAACCTACGGGAAGGTGATGACATGAAAACACATGTCAAAAGGATAAAGACCTGATTTCTTTTAAATAAAAATCAGGTTTTTTTATTATTTTTAAGCCGTTGCGGGTATAATGACTTCATACACATTAAGAAAACACGAAAACCACACACAGACTACACAATAGTCCTTTATCCTCTTACCCAAGGAGGTCATTGAATGGCAAAGATACTGATGGTCGAAGATTCTGCCCAGCTCAGAGAAGCGGTCTCTGACTTCTTTATGAACAGAAGCGGCGGCACTTTGACGGTCGAAACGGCGGCAGACGGCGATGAAGGAATGAAAGCCGTCATTGAGAACACATATGACCTGGTCATATTGGACATCATGCTGCCGGGTCCTTCAGGATACATGATCTGCAAGAAGCTCAGAGAGAAGAGCGACTGCCCGATCGTATTCCTGACCGCTTTGGGAACAGAAGACAACATCCTTCTTGGATATGAGATGGGTGCGGACGAATACATGGTCAAGCCTTTTTCGCTCATGATCCTGTATACCAAGTGTCTCATCCTCATGGACAGAAAAGTCAAAAAGCAGGATGAAAAGGTCCTCGTATCAGGAGACATCAGACTTTACCCTTCAAGAATGCAGGTTTTCGTCGGTGACAACGAGATCGAACTCGCTCCGAAGGAATACTTCCTCCTCAAGGCTTTGCTCGATAACATTGGCCACGTTCTCGGCAGGCAGAAGCTGCTCGATCTCGTGTGGGGCATGGACTATTTCGGAAGCGACAGGGTCGTAGACACCACTGTAAAGAATGTCCGTCATAAGCTCGGTTCTTCAGGAGATCAGATCAAGACTATCAGAGGCGGAGGATATAAAGCCGTCTGAAAGGGGATCTCATGAAAACCAAGAAGAGAAATGCAATACCCAAAAAGAAAGCGATCAAAAAGCCGAAGTTCATAAAGTTTTTCGCCATTTGGCTCGCCATATTCCTGGCAATCTCCATGGCGGCTTCGTATTTCGTCATCGGCGTATGCAGGCAGTCGGCCAAGACTAAGGCTCTGAGCAATTGGAATGCCTATACGCAGGAGCTGGTAAAGCTCGTAAACGATTACTGTTCCGCAGATGAAGACGATCGCAACGAGTATCTGGGAAGAGTTAAACAGTATCTGTGCAGAAGATATGGCGAGAACATGGATGAATTCTGCGGTGCTTATGTTGAAAACGAAAAGATCGCAGAGACACCCGAAGGTGCCTGCAGCGGCGTCATCGTTACCTTTAACCCTTATGAGGACGACGAATATGATGAAGTGTTTTACCTGGCAGACAGATCATATCTTGAACCGCTTTATAAGAGCGGAAAATACGATCCGGTAAAGAATGCTTATAATGTGCAAGTCTATTCCGTGGAAAGCGAAACGCTGAAAAATCTGGCAGAGCGTCTCGGACTGATGCCGACTATCTACATCTACGCTTATAATGACATCTATATCAACAGGGAAACACACACATTTCTTCCCGGAACGATAGATATCTACAAGGGAGAGATTGTCGAGGGAGAGATCAAGGGAGAGGGCGAAGAACCTGTCGCAACGATCGACTGCACGCCCAAGGACACCAAAGGTTACGAGCTGCTCGATGGACCGTGTGAACTGCTTACCTGTAACGGTTATATGAATCCGTCGATGACAGACATTAACGATTCCCAGTCCATTACAAACGATACCGAGTTCGACATCTCGTACGATATGGAAGTATCGCTCATGTCCTGGGAGATCCTGACCGCTCCGTCCGAAATGTACATCAACAAGGCTTGCTTTAAGGCACTTCCGCTGACGACCGGCCTGGCGCTCTTCATTGCAGTCATCGTGGCGGTCCTGCTTGCGGTAACGGTATCAACGATCATATACAGCAGCAAGAAGGCAGTCTGGGAGATCTTCGAATACAGAAAGAAGACGACAGCCGCAATGGCTCACGACCTCAAGACGCCTTTGGCAGCAATGTCCGCATACGCTGAGAACCTGGAGTATGACATTGATTCCGACAAGCGCGCTTACTATTCGTCCAAGGTCCGCGAAAACGTCGCGTTCATGAACAAGACGATCGAGAGCATCCTGCAGTTCACTAAGAGCGAGGCAGGTGCTTCCAAGACCGCGGCAAGCGATATCGATGTTCATGCTCTGATCGAGGATGAGTACAATGCGGTTGC
>JAILIB010000028.1 GCA_024695505.1 Saccharofermentans sp. | reverse complement strand
TTTTGGCTTTGACTTTTTATCAGTCGTTCTCGTATTCGACAACGAGCTGGGATACGGTCTGCTTTGCGTCGCCGTAGATCATGATGGTGTTGTCCATCGTGAACAGAGGGTTCTCGATTCCTGAGAAGCCCGTACCCTGACCTCTCTTGAGGACGAATACCGTTCTTGCCTCGTAAGCGTTTACGATAGGCATTCCGTAGAGAGGAGAAGACTCGTCGTTGATTGCCGCAGGGTTAACAACGTCGTTTGCGCCGATGACGATGGCAACGTCGACATTGCTCATCTGAGGGTTCATTTCGTCGGAGGTCTTAAGCTGCTCGTAAGGAACGTTAGCTTCAGCAAGGAGAACGTTCATGTGGCCCGGCATACGTCCTGCAACGGGGTGGATAGCGAAATTGACTTCGCAGCCGTTGTCCATGAGAACGTCCGTGAGCTCCTTGACGGCGTGCTGAGCCTGGGCAACAGCCATACCATAACCGGGGATGATGACTACGTTCTTTGCAGCCTCAAGAATGAGATAAGCATCCTCGACGGACATTGCCTTGGGTTCCTTGTGCTCGCCGGCAACAGCTGTGGACTTCTTCTTTGCTGTCTTGAAGAGGAGAGCTGCGAAGGTCTTGTTCATGGCTTTGCACATGATGAGCGTAAGGATGACGCCTGAAGCACCGACAAGGCATCCGGAAACGATGAGAACGGTGTTTCCGATAGGGAAGCCTGCGAATGCTGCAGCGAGACCTGAGAGCGCGTTAAGGAAGGAGATGATGACGGGCATGTCGCCGCCGCCGATGGTGATAACGAGAGTTACACCGAGGACGAGGGAAGCGATCGTCGTGATGAGGATGCCTGCAAGACCGAGGCCGCTGTCAGGAGAGATCGTGTAGAGAACGATGCCGAGGACAGCAACAACGAGGATGATGGCATTGAGGATGTTCTTGCCGGGGATTACGATGTTCTTCTTGAACATCTTGAGACCTGCAAGCTTAGCCCAAGCGATAAGTGAACCTGTGAATGCGACTGCACCGATCACGATCGTGAGACCTAATGTGATCGATGTGAAAGCGTCGGTGTTGATCCTGTCGGAACCGCCGCGGAGAGCGCAGTACTGGGAGATGGCAACGAGCATTGAGGAAAGGCCGCCGAAGCCGTTGAAGAGGGCAACGAGCTGGGGCATTCCTGTCATCTCGACTTTCTTAGCCCAGATGAAGCCTACGATCGAGCCTGCGATGACTGCAGCAGCGATGATGCCGTAGCCTACGAGACCGCCGTCGATAACGTCCTGTGAAATGAGAACGGAGACGACAGCGACTGCCATACCGATTGATGAATAAAGGTTACCTTTTCTCGCCGTGTCAGCTTTTCCGAGCTTCTTGATGCCCATGATGAAAAGCACGGCGGAGATCATGTAGAGGATGATGCAGATAAAATTATCCTTGATAGAGAGGAAATCCATTACTTCTTCTTACCCTCCTTTTTTTTGAACATCGCGAGCATCCTGTCGGTTACGAAATAACCGCCGATAACGTTGATCGTTGCGAAGAAGATCGCGATGCCGCCTAAGATCATTCCGAGAATATGATTGTCAACGCAGATGGCGCATGCAGCGATGGCGCCTACGATGGTGATACCTGAAATAGCGTTCGTACCGCTCATGAGCGGGGTATGGAGCTGCGAAGGGACCTTTGAGATCAGTTCGACTCCGAGATATGCCGATATGATGAAAACGAATATCAGCAGCATTATGGTCTTGGAATCCATTATTACGCCTCCTTGAATCTTTCGTGAATGATGGCGCCGTCTTTTGTAAGGAGGCAGCCCTTCATGATCTCGTCTTCTAACTTGACCTCGAATTCCTTGCTCTCCTTGTTGTAGAAGTGGGTAAGGAATGCGGAGATGTTGCCTGAGAGCATCTTGGATGCATCCCAAGGTACCTGGCGCTGGAGCTCGTCACCCGGGAGGATGACTACGCCGTTATCGGTGATGACTTCCTTGGTGGGATCGGATCCCTCGACGTTACCGCCGGTGGAAACAGCCATATCTACGACTATCGTGCCCGGCTGCATACGGTCTAACACATCCTTCTTGATGAGGACGGGAGCCTTGCGGCCGAAGACCTTTGCTGTCGTGATGATGATATTGGACTTCTCGCAGACCTTGGCCTGGGCTTCCTGCTGCTTTGCAATCTGCTCGGGCGTCAGCTCTTTTGCGTAACCCTGAGCTGTCTGGCCCATTTCGCCCAAGTCGATCTTGACGAAGTTTGCACCCAGTGACTTGACCTGCTCTTCGACTACCGGACGGGTATCGAAAGCGTCAACTCTTGCGCCAAGACGCTTAGCCGTTGCGATTGCCTGGAGGCCTGCAACGCCTACGCCGATGACGAAGACTCTAGCCGGGTTGATGGTACCTGCAGGGGTGACCATCATCGGGAGGATCTTAGGCATCCTTGCAGCCGCATTGAGGACTGCAACATATCCTGCGAGTGATGTCTGAGAAGACTGAACGTCCATCTTCTGGGCGAGAGTCGTTCTCGGGATCATCTCGAGAGAAACTGCCTGGATCTTGTTATCTGCGAATTCGTGGAGGAGGGTCTTCTCGTTGAAGGGATCGAGGAAGCTGACATGGAGCGTATCGGGCTTGAGGCCTTTTGCCGACTCCGGCTTCAGGATCCTGACGACGATCTCAGCGTCGTCCAAAGCTTCCTGCTCGTTCTTTACGATCTTTGCGCCGGCAGCCTCGTATGCTGCGTCGTCAAAACCGCTTTTGGCACCTGCGCCGCTTACGACCGTGAATTCGAATCCCATTCCGGTTAGCTTCTTGATGTCATCCGGAATAAGGGCGACTCGGGTCTCGGCAGGCAGAGTTTCCTTGCACACCAAAACTTTCTTCATTTGATTACCCCTCTTGTATTTAAGATCGCCTAAATAATAAAAAGAACTCTTTAGGCGAATAAATTATAAAACATCACCTTGCAAATGCAAAGTGATGTTTTAAGGGTTTTTTATCGATTTCCTGTTTTACGCGGCCTTAAACCAGGTGTTAATTACGTCTTCATAAGCTTTTTTCGCATCATTCCTGAACGACTTAAAGTCTTCTGCGGACATTCTCGTGATCTCCGTGTACCTCGGCGGGTTGGGAGCCCTGTCGGATCCGTTGAAGGTCAGCTTGATGTTGTAATCGGAAACAGGGGCCTTCAGATCTCTTGTAACACTGTTAAATCTGCCGGTCGTCTCAAGGTTTTCAAAGGTAAAGTCATAGACCCTGCCCTTCTTGGAAAGCTTGCCTTCAAGGTTCAAAAGGCTTCCGTTGGACTCCATGGAGAGGGTGTATCCGCCGCCCTTTTTGTCCCATTTGAAGGAAAGTCCGGAATTGTATCTGACCCTGCCTTTTTTAGTGCTCTCGGTCATCTTGACGGATGCCTTGTATGCAGTCTTGTCGTTCTGTCTTACGGAATAGGAGATGTTCATGGACTCGCCCGTGGACTTATCCACAGAGAATGAGATCTCCTCGGAATTCATGACGTTCTTTCCAAGGTCCAAAGTCATCTCGTAAGCTACGCGGGATCCGCCTGCTGTCCTTCCGTCGGTATCAACGTCGATCCTGGCAATGCGCTTGCCGGACTTGGTTATGTAGATCCATACGGTCATGTCGCCGTCGTAGTCCTTGACGCTGCGCTTGAAAGAATCGAGGTTGTCATAGAAATCGTCGACCATGTCGTCGGCATCCTTGATCCCGTAATCGTAATTCGCATAGCATTTGAGAAGGAACTGCTCGAGATCCCTGTCGTGCTTGGCTTGTGCAACGATCTCGGAAACGGTGTCAGAAAGGGACTTTCTGTCGAAATCCAAAGTAACCACCGTGCAGGAGATCTGCTGACCGCCTGCCGTGATCTTATCCGAACTCTTTGTTACGCGGGCATTGTCGAGCAATGCGCTGACGATACGTCTTCCGTAGCTGCTCCTAAGCCTTTTTGCTTCAACTTGAAGGTTCTTGTCGTTGGCGGCGGTCTTTTCGAGCTTCATGAGGTACTCGTAAAGATTCTTGCTGAGCTTTGTATCCTCGTCGCCCGTTTCGGGATTGAATATGGACTTGGGAAGATTGGAAGAGAGCTTCTTGAGCGATACGCCGTAAGCCTTGTTTCCGATCTGCGGAGAGTCAAAGCTTATGTCGCTGCCGTTGAAAAAGCCCCTGAAGCTTGCTTCCACGGTCTTGTCTTCCTTGACTGTGGCAGTCGTTGCGAAACGCATGCGCGAAAAGTCGGAATATACCTTTAAAGCAACGTCAGCGTCCTTGCCTGAGACAGGCTTAAGGCTTCCCGTGAGCGTGACGGAACCGCCGTTTACAAGGCGGTTTGCATAGTCGATGAGCTCGATCTTTGATATGTCGTTTGCTGTGTTTGAAAGCGCGCCGGAGACCAGATTCTTCGGGTTATTGGATGCTGCCGCGCACAAAATGATTATCAGCAGAAATATACCTGCACCGGCTATTCCTGCAATGAGTGATTTCTTTTTCATCTTTGATTCTCCCCGTTAAAAATGCATGAAAATCAAAAAAATTATATCAGAAATCAGAGCCTCTTTGTATCAGGCGGGCGCGTCAGGGGGCATATTGAAAACGGTATCCGTCAAAGTTATTATTTTATTATTCTTTTGAAAGGCATGTTCTGATGGGCGAAAATGAGATCAAAGACGCATCTTCGGGCAATCTCCTGATCAGGTTCTTAAGACGGTTCCCGGGCGTTCCGGCAGCGGCAATTGCTGTCCTGATGCTGGCTTTAACGGGTAATCAGATCGGAAACAATTACATTACCTTTGCCCTCATGATCGCGGGATTTGCCGTTATCCTGGCTGTTGGCGTTACCCTCAGGGTAAAAGGCAGGCTCACCGATGACATTCTTATCCTGCTGCTGTTCGCGGCAGGTTTCTGGATAAGGCTCTGCTATATCCTTTATACAAATGTGTATACGAGACAGAATGATGTCAGCGATTTCAGGGACGGATTTACCGGAAGGATATACAGTCATGCCGACTATATCATCTTTATCCGCGATCATCTGAGCCTTCCTGATTTCGACGTTACCAAGCACGGCCAGTTCTATCACCCGCCGTTCCATCATTTTGTCTGTGCGATGTTCCTTAAGGTGTATGAACTGTTCCTGCCTTCCGGAACGCACAATTACGAGAGCCTTCAGACGCTGACGCTGCTTTATTCAACAGGATGCCAGTACTACATGTTCAGGACGGTAAGGCACCTGGGGATCAAAGGAAAAGGGCTGGTAAACGCGGCGCTCATCCTTGCAGCTTTCCCCACGCTCACCCTTTTCGCAGGTTCGGTAAATAATGACATCCTGTCTCTCATGCTGTTTTTTGGAGCCTTCTGTTACGGCCTGAAATGGTATGGGGAAGGAAAGACGAAGGACATCATCGTTTCGGCCCTGTTTACGGGATTCGGCATGATGACCAAGCTTTCCGTCGGACTCATCGCATTCCCGATGGGGTTCCTTTTCATCGTAAGGTTCATAAAGGACATCAGGGCGAAGAAAGGGCTCAAGTCATTCGGCCAGCTTGCTTCATTCGGAGTGATAGCGGCGCCTCTGGGACTCTGGTATTCCATAAGAAACCTCATCAGATACAACACGCCTTTGGGCTATGTGTTAAAGCTCGACATCAAGCACATGGACATCAGCAGGTTTTCCGTAAAAGAGCGTCTTTTCGGATTCTACGGATTCCCGATAGAGGATTTCTTTACCAACATGGGTTCTGACGGCGAGCAGGACTACAACATCTTCATCACGCAGGTCAAGACGATGCTCTTCGAGTATGAGAACTGCCGTGACGACATGCTGATGACAATGACGGGATATTTTCTGCTGCTCATGACGCTTGCCCTGATAATCCTTGCTTTCGCGGGCATCGTTTATCTAGTGGTCACCATAAGAAAGCGCAGAGCCGCATTTGAAGAGACCGCGCTCGTGATCCTTTTCGTTACGGAGATCGTCTCGACCGTGATCTTTTCGATCAAATTCCCTGCGATTTGCTCACAGGATTTCAGATACGATTTTCCGGCTCTTCTGACCGGCATATATGCGATAGCGCTGCTTACAGGCTCAAAACCCTGCGAACGCCTGCCGGGCAAGGGATTAAGGCTCCTGTGTATCGGCTTCTTTGTCATGTCCGTCCTGTATTACGCGATACTCTGGACCTATGTCAAAGGCGCAGTAGTGGTGGTCGAACCGACATGGTAGTGATGTGATATAATGCTTTTTGACTAAAAATAAAGGGGACCATGTATGGCACTTTTCGGAAAGAAAAAAGACGAGAATAAACCCGAGGAGAAGAATGCACCGAACAGCATAAACTCCAAGGAGATGGATATAATCCTCCAGGCACGCCAGGAGGAAGAGGAAGAACGTAAGGCGAGGATCGCGGAGCGCGAGGCTGAGCAGGAAGAATACAGAAATGCCATCGCGGAAGACATGACAAGGGCTGCGGAAGCTGCTGCCGATGTCATCTCGATGTTCCCCGCAACGGACGGAAACGAGCGTTTCTTCATGCTCGTCGACGCAAACGTTTATACGGATCCCGTAAATGAAGGCGATGAGATCGTAACCGGATACCTCCGCGGCAAGATCAGGAAGGGCCAGGAGATCCGCGTTTTCTCAGGTCTTGATGACCTTAACCGCGTTACGGTAAATGCGATCCGCAACGATGACCGTGAACTTATTGACGAGGCCTGCAACGAAAAGGTTGAATTAGAACTCTCAAAGGGCGATTTCAAGGATCCCGAATCTCCTGACGAGGAAAAGGAATCACGTGTCAGGAACTTCTCGATACTGACGAACCTTCCTGCAAAAGAGGGTATGAACGATGGCATACGCCTTCCCGCGATGCTCTGTGAATTCTCAAGATATCAGGGCGACCAGGAGTTTTTCGGCCAGCTGATGAATGCTGCAATGAAGACCGAATTCATCGTTCCGGCAAAGGTTACCGGAGTATCAGGCAACCAGAAGAGGGTTGCTTTCGCAGGTCTTCAGTCCAAGGATAAAGGCGGAAAGCTGATGCTTCCCGCATTCTCGAGCATGAAGGCATTTGAAAAGCAGAAGGCAATGCTCACCAAGACGGGCGGCTTCAACGACGGTATCAACATGGATTTCGCGCAGCTCTGCGGCATCGCAAGAGACGAGAATCACGGCGGCTGCGTGGTCGATCCGCTCGGCCCGGTCATCTTCTCGCTCCCCAAGCCGGTCCTCGACACTGCGGTCAATACGATCCAGTTCCGTTATCTTTTCGGCGAGAACAAGACGGCTGAGATACTTAAGCCTGCTCCCCGGGAAGCAGAGAAGCCTTCTCCGAAGCTCAAGGAATTCAACGTCCTGAACCTTGTTCCCGGCGGCGAGTCAAACTACATTCAGGATGCGGTCAAGAAATACGGCGGATCGCATGCCGACATCTCCAAGATCTATGTCGTCATGATCGTTGCTGTGGAATTTCCGCAGGACAAGGCATATGTCTGCATCGTGGACTGCCCGAAGGAGAAATTCGACATGAACTGCAAGGGCCTTGAGAAGGTCATCAGGCCTTACATGAGGACCATCAGGAACATCCAGTTCCGTCCTTACGACAAGGAGCAGTTTGGCGGCGAGTTCACTGAAAGATACCCCTGGACGTACAACAAGCTGTCATTCTGAGGTACAGATGAATTACTACTACATTGACTTCGAAAACGTAAAGACCGCGGGACTTATAGGGCTGGACAGCCTGCCCTCCTGCGATACCGTGAAGATCTTTGCCAAGGGCGGATCTGACCAGCTGAAGTTCAATGACATAAAGACGCTGATGGCCTGCAAGGCAACGGTCGCGATCGAAGACGTTGTCACGGGAACCAAGAACGCGCTGGATTTCCAGCTTCTGACTGATCTCATGATCGACTGCGTGAAAAGGGCGGGAATGTCTCCTTCTCCAAAGTTCATAATCATCTCAGCCGATCACGGTTACGATCCTGCTATCACCCAGATGAAGAAACGCAGCGTAAACAATGTTTTCAGGGCTGTCTCGATAAAGGATGCCGAAAGCGGAAATTTCGCAGGAAGAGAGCAGAAGCAGCCCGCAAAACAGCCCGCAAAGCAGCAGCGCACGAATAAGGCCGAAGAGGACAGGAAGGAAGAAAAGCCCGCACAGCCTGCAAAGAAGCCTCAGAGAAGGACTCCTGCAAAGAAGGCAGCACCTGATTCTTCCGAAAAGCCTGAAAAGAAGACGGAACAAAAACCGGCTCCTGAAAAGGCTTCCGCCAAGCCTTCAATAAGGCGCGTCCATTCCAGGACCATCAACAAAACCGCCAAGGTTAACACAGATTCAGAGAATAATTAACATCTTCTATAAAGATTTGGCTTGACCCGCGTGATAGAATAGCTCCGGGATAGATCTATATGTGCTGATTTCAAGGGACGGATCATGCTTCAAGTCAAAGACATCCGCAAGGAATACAAAACGGGTAATCTTGTTCAAAAGGCGCTCGACGGCGTCTCCCTTAATCTGCGCGACAACGAATTCGTGGCGATCTTGGGACCTTCGGGATCCGGAAAGACCACGCTCCTCAACATAATCGGGGGCCTGGACCGTTACGATTCCGGTGATGTCATTATCAACGGGATATCGACGAAGAAGTATAAGGACAGGGACTGGGACGCCTACAGGAATCACACGATAGGATTTGTTTTCCAGAGCTATAACCTGATACCGCACCAGACGGTCCTTGCAAACGTAGAGCTTGCCCTTACGATCTCGGGCATCAGCGCAAAAGAACGCAAAGTGAAGGCATTGGCGGCCCTTGATAAGGTCGGTCTCAGGGACCAGGCCCACAAGAAGCCGAACCAGATGTCCGGCGGACAGATGCAGCGTGTTGCCATTGCAAGAGCGCTCGTAAACGATCCTGACATCCTTCTGGCGGACGAGCCGACGGGCGCACTCGATTCTGATACGAGCGTCCAGGTCATGGACCTTTTGAAGGAAGTCGCAAAGGACAGGCTCGTTGTAATGGTCACACATAATCCCGAGCTTGCCGAAGAGTATGCGACCAGGATCGTCAAGGTCAAGGACGGAAAGATCATCGATGACAGTGATCCTTATAAGCCTGAGGATTCCATGATCAAGCCGCCTGTTCATAAGCGCATCGGCAAGGCTTCGATGAACTTTTTCACGGCGCTCGCATTGAGCTTCAACAACCTCCTTACGAAGAAGACGAGGACCGTTCTGGTAGCGTTTGCAGGCTCGATCGGCATCATCGGAATCGCATTGATAATGTCGCTTTCAAACGGCGTAAACAAATACATAGATGACACGGAGAAAAAGACCTTGTCGCAGTATCCTCTGCAGATAGACAGTTCGTCGGTCTCGCTGATGCAGCTCATGATGGTCAACACCGATTCGTGGAAAGCTGCAGAGCCCGGAATGGTCACCGAGATACCGAACGTTTCGCAGATCTTTTCGACTTTCAAGAGCAATGATCTTATCTCGCTCAAAAAGCATTTTGACGAGAAGACTCCCGAGATCTATGGCCTCACGAACGGCGTCGAGTACAAGTATTCCATTCAGCCGCAGATCTTCGATTATTCGGGCAAGACGGGCGATTACAGGCAGGTCAATCCGAACGAGGACTTCGCGTCCACAGGTCTGACTTCATCTTCGATGTTCTCTTCTGCATACACGATGAACGTGTTTTACGAGCTCCCCGAGAACGATGAGCTCTACGTGAACCAGTACGACATCAAGACCGGAAGATGGCCTCAGAATTCAAATGAGGCGGTGCTCGTACTTTCCTCAAACGGAAGCGTCAGCGATTACATAATCTATGTTTTCGGCTTGAGAGACAGAAAAGAACTCGACAAGATGATCGACGATTTCGCGAACGGCAAGACCGTCACATCAAACCAGGAGAAATACACCTGGCCTTACAGCGCGTTCATCGACAAGACCTTCAAGGTCGTTCCCGCATTCAAGTTCTACAAGTACGATTCAAATCACAACATATATTCCGACATGAGGAAGGACTCCAAGTTTATGAACGGCGTCCTTAAGGAAGCCCGGGATCTGAAGATCGTAGGCATCGTCCAGCCCAAGGACGGCGAGGACATCCAGATGCTCAGTTCCGGTATCTATTACGGCAAGCACCTGGTCGAGGAACTGCGCGAAGCATCCGAGAGCGCTGCCGTCGTAAAGGCCCAGCTCGGTGACCGCGAGACCAACGTTCTTACCGGTGTCAGATTCGATGAAGAGAACGATGACTTTGACATGGGTGATCTTTTCTCTGTCGATGAGGACAAGATGAAGGACGCTTTCAAGTTTGACGAGAAGGCGCTGAAATTCGACAAGAACAAGCTGACAAATCTTAACGGCATCGACTTCTCAAAAGAGCTTAAGGATGCAATGCCCAAGATGTCTTCAAACGATATCAGCAAGCTCCTCAAGAACGTTAAGCTCGACATAAATTATGAAGAGCTCGGCAAGCTCGTGACCGACGTCATGAACGGTTATCTGGCTTATGCCGCAAAGGATCCGAAGACCGATTACGCGAAGATGCCTGAGGCTTTCAACGCTTATCTGAACTCTTCTGAGGGCAAGGCGCTGATCCGCGAACAGATCATGAAGATAATCCGGGAGAGCATCGGCGACGTATCGCAGAAGGCGGTTAAAAAGGCTGAGACGGCCATAATGGACGGCTTTGCAGAATATGCGGCAAAGCAGGGATGGGATCTCACGTCAGGCAATCTTACGCAGTACATGTCGCAGTATCTTAGCACCGACGAGGGCAGGAAGCTCGCAACGAAGCAGTTCAATGCCGTAACCGATGAGGTCATGGGAAACGTTAAGATCACCGACAAGCAGATGAGCGCATTCGTAAAGGCTCTGATGGACGGTTATCAGAAATATGCGAAAACGCATAACGCACCGGATCCGTCTCTTCTTGCAAAATCCTTCGCTGCTTATGCAAACTCCAAAGAAGGCTCCAAGCTCATCACGAACGGCGCTATGAAGGCTGTAAATACTGACAGCATAATGAAGCAGCTCTCAAAGAACGTCAATTCTTATTCGCAGTCTATGGGAACGCAGATCGGCGGTGCGATGAAGAAGATATTCAAGAAGGTCGCACTGCAGATCGGAAAGAATGTCACCAATGCGCTCAAGGATACGTTCTCCAATATCGGAGACGCTCTTATGATCGATGAAGACGCGATCGCGGGCGCATTCAAGATGAACATGGACCAGTCGCAGATGGAATCTTTCATGGCTGAGATGATGGGCGGAAACAAGACCTCCGCAGATGCAAATCTCGCAGCGTTCGGTTACTGCGAAGCCGATGACTTAAGCTCCATAACCATTTATCCGAAGGATTTCGAGAGCAAGGACAAGATCGTCAAGATAATCGAGGATTACAACAAAGCCGCCGAGGAAGCCAAGGATGAGGACAAGTCCATCACTTACACTGACATCGTAGGCGCGCTGATGAAGTCGGTCACAAAGATCATCAACACGATCTCATACGTCCTGATCGCGTTCGTCGCGATCTCGCTCGTGGTCTCATCGATCATGATCGGCGTCATCACATACATCAGCGTTCTCGAACGCCGTAAGGAAATAGGTATCTTAAGGGCGATGGGCGCATCGAAGATGAACGTCGCTCAGGTATTTAACGCAGAAACGGTAATTACCGGATTCTTGGCGGGAATCCTGGGCGTCGGCATCTCATTGCTGCTGCTCATACCCGGAAACTATCTGATCCATAAGATCGGCGAGACTGAAGCCGTAAGTGCAGCGCTGCCGCCTTTAGCGGGCATAGCGCTCGTAGTACTCAGCGTCATCCTTACTTTGATCGGAGGAATCATCCCTTCGAGGACCGCATCGAAGCAGGATCCCGTTACCGCGCTGAGGACCGAATAATAAAGAACTATCAGCCGGTCTTCTTTTCTTTGATCTCAGTCTTTTTGGCGTACATGCGGTCATCTGCGAGGCGTTCTGTCATCGCAAGGCTCATTCCGCCGCCGCCTTCATAGACCGCCATTCCGCAGGGGATCGAAAGCGGTATCTCAGGCTTTTCGTTATCGTTGTAATCATCGATGTATTTTTCAAAGAGTTCGACTGCCTTATCGTATTCTTTTTCAACGTCGGTTCCCGTCATGATGGCCATGAACTCATCGCCGCCGGTCCTGAAGCACCATGTTCCGGCGAACGTTCCGAAGGTCTGCTTGATCGCATCTGCGGCCGCGATTATGCGCCTGTCGCCTTCCAGGTGGCCCTGCTGGTCGTTGACCTTCTTGAGGTCGTTTACGTCGAACTGGACAAGGATGCACTTTCCGGATCCGCCGTTCTGGAGGACGTCCTCGCACTCATTGAATGCAAGGCGGTTGGAAAGGCCCGTAAGTCCGTCGACTCTTGCAAGCCTTGCCTGAATGTCGGATTCAAGGCTGCGCTTGTTGGTCTCGATGAGTGATGTTGTCTCATAGATAAGAAGGACGATGAAGAATACCGTAAGGCCGATCCTTGTGGCGGCCGCGGTGTCTTCTTCCCAGCCGGGCAGATAGTATCTGATGATGTCTATCGTGCCTGTCGTAAAGAGTACGCCGAAAGCGAATACCATATAGCGGTATCTGTTGTCACGCTCCTTGTCGAGCTTCATCTCGCGTACGAACATGAAGATCATGAAACCTATGACGATGGCGATTATCGCGTGCGACACGATGAGTATGTTATGGAAGTCAGTTATTCCCGTTATGAGGCAGATCAGGCACAATATAAAGTTTCCTGTAACGAGCCACAGGGTTATCTTTACGAGATGGGAATTCAGGTTTTCCGTCATTGCAGAGAAAAAGAGCATGGCGGGAACGGGCAGCAGAACAAGGCACATGTGTTCCATGAGCCTGATTATTCCCGGGTTGCCCGTAACGAGGAACATTATGTGCGTTCCCGTATGCGTATAGAGCGCGAGCACGATAGCCATCGTTCCGAGTGATACCGTCTCGATCATCTTCGTAACCCTTCTGTTCTGGAACGAACCGAAGATCACGAGCAGAATGCCGAGGAACAGTGATGAGAAGCTGAGAACGAACTTCCAGAAATTCCTTTGCAGGATGCCTTTGATGTATGAAGCGCCGCTCTCTGCATGTATTCCGCGGAAGGATGTCCATTCACCCTTGAGAAGCGAATCGTATTCAATGGTCAGGGTGCGGCTTCCCGAGAATTCGGGAACGTTTACGACATGGATGTATTCGCCGTAGTAATCACCATAGATCGGACGGATCTTCGGTTTGAAATCGTAGATGAGCTCTTCATCCAGATAGATCTTGAAATTCAGGTTGCAGGTGGTAAAGCAGAGGTCTGCTCCGTTGAATGTGGGCCACTCGATCTTTCTTGACATGGAGATCGTGTTGACCGGATCGAAAACAGGACTTTCGGGATCGGCTGCCTCGTCCTGCCTGACGTTCGGGCTTGCGCCGCCGTTATAGACCCAGTTGTCGTTAAGCGGGCGGTTCGGAGTGAAGACGTTTCCGTCGGGTATCCTGAACACGAATAACAGCCCCAGCAGGACTGTGGCTATCGCAACTATTGCCAGATTTATATAAGCATAAGTCTTGTTCATGAGATGGACCACCGGGTCAGATGCGTACACTCAATATCCTTTTAAGTATATCACCTTGTTTTATTTAATAAAATGCGGTTGTACAAAAAAGGGCCGCACTTGCGGTGCGGCCTCCCAAAAATTGAGGTTTTCATATGATCATTGCCAGTGCTTCAGCTGCGAGAGCAAGCCGTCGTACTGAAGACGCCTGTCATTGTCGCCGAGCTTCTCGGGATTGGGCATGTTCTCTATCAGAAAGTCGAGGAGATCGTCTTTTGACTTATACACGAAATCGCCGTCCTTGTAGCACCATTTGCAGTAGTCTTCATTAAATGCCCGATCGGGTTCGCGGCTGATGTTCATATCTTCGTTCAGAGGCATTCCGCAGCACTGGCAGTATAGCTTTCTGGGGCTCCCCAGAAGAGTGTTGATCGATACATCGAACTCTTTGGAAAGTATCTTCAGCGTTTCCGTATTCGGCTGCGTCTCACCGGTCTCCCAGCGGCTTACCGCCTGTCTTGTTACCAGGACTCTTTCTGCGAACTGTTCCTGTGTGAGGTTATGTTTCTCACGGATCTGTTTCAAAATATCCTTTGTATCCATGTTGTGGTCTCCTTTGCTCTTGATAGCTCCATTATGGATTTTAGCCGGGGTAATGACAAGCAACGCGTTGTTGCACATTTGTTGTTGACAAACGGGAATATTTTTGTAAAATTGAAAACGATTATCAATTTCAAATGGAGAGGCAACATGATAAAGAAGATTTTTGCAGCTTTTCTCGGACTGGCACTTGCCGTCACTTCCGCAGGCTGCGCAGGAAAAACAGGCAACGGCGGCAAGGGTGTTAAGGTAGTATGCGCGATCGCGCCTCTTTACGACTGGGCCCGCCAGATAACTAAAGATACGGACAGTACCGATCTTTCACTCATAATCGGAAACGGTACTGATCTTCATTCCTTCCAGCCTTCAGCGGCGGACATCGTGTCTATCAAGAATGCGGACGTGCTGGTCTATGTAGGCGGAGAGTCCGACGGATGGATCAGAGACGCTTTGAAGGAAACTGCAAACAAGGACCAGAAGGTCGTCTGCCTCATGGACGTCCTCAAGGATTCCATCGTTGAGGAAGAAGTCGTTGAAGGCATGCAGGGCGAAGACGAAGATGAAGATGACCACGATCACGACCATGAAGAAGGCCCGGAGTACGACGAGCATGTCTGGATGTCTATGAGACTCGCTTCAAGATCATGCAAGGCTATAGAAGAAGCTCTCGAATCAGCGGCACCAAAGGATGCCGCAAAATTCAAGGCGAATCTTGACGCTTATACCGCAAAGCTTTCAGCGCTCGACAAGCAGTACGAAGACATGGTAAAGAGTGCAAGGCTCGATACTATGGTAGTCTGCGACAGATATCCTTTCAGATATCTTGCAGAGGATTACAAACTCAAATACAGTGCGGCTTTTGTCGGATGCTCGGCTGAGACTGAAGCTTCTTTCAAGACCGTAAAATTTCTTGCAGACAAGATCAAGACACTTGATTCAAAGACGGTCCTGACGATCGAAAAGTCAGACGGAAAGATCGCCAAAACGGTCATCGAGACGTCAGGAAAGAGCGATGTAAAAACCTCTGTCCTTGATTCGATGCAGTCATGCGGAAAAGATCTCGATTATCTTGCCGTCATGACGGGCAATCTCACGGTCCTCAAAGACGCACTTTCATAAGGGATCTGACGATCAGAGCTTTTTAAGGATGACGGAGTAACTTCCGTCATCTTTCATTTCCATCACCATATAGGTCCGCGGAGACCCTGCGCGGGGCAGCGAGATACTGCCCGGGTTTAACACCCTGATGCCCGCGGAAGCATAGGGGTCTGCCTCGTTGTAGTATCTGTCGTAAGCTTTCACGGCGTCGCCCCAGTTGTCGTAAGGAACGTGCGTGTGTCCGAAAAGCGCGATGTCGCAATCCTGCGCAGCGGCTGACAGACAGAGCTCGTTCAGGCCGTAACCGACGAATTCCCTGTGGCCGTGGCTGCAATAGAACTTGTGGCCTTTGAGAGGGAAGACCGCTCTGTCACGAAGGTCGGATGAACCCGAATATCTGTCGCAGTTGCCCTTGATGAATATGCACGGAGTCTTTGGAGCACCCGCCCACAAAGCGACAGTTTTCTCGTCATCTTCAATGTCGCCCAGGTGGATGAGCATGTCAGGCTTCTCGCGATCTATCGCGGTCTTTACGTTTGCGTTTACGCGGTGCGAATCACTTAAGATCAGTATCTTCATAAGAAATAGTAATCAACGTCCCAGCCGGGAATGCAGGGTGTGTGGCGCATGAAGAGGCGGTAATCGTCCCTTATCGCAAACACCTTTTCGGGTATTGTGAAAAGATCTTCGCTCTTATGGTAGCATGCGATCTTCATCTGCGGTCTTTGTTCCCGGATCGTCTTCCGTGCGCCTTCTATAGCCACGGCCTCGCTGCCTTCAACATCGAACTTGATGAAGCCTGCGTTCCTGCTTTCCAAAAGCGAATCGACGGTGACCTTTTCTATCTCGCGGCCCGTGTCTGTCTTTGCGGTTCTGGTTCCGCGGCCTCTTGAGTTGGTTAACATGGCAGTTCCACATTCATCTGAAATGAGCGCATTCACTAAGGTTACTGGAATAGGTAATCCTTCTGCTAATTCAGCAAGCTTCTTAAATGAATGGCGCTCGGGCTCTACCGCTGCCGCCGATGAAAAACCGGGAAACATTTCCGTAAAGCGTAAGAGGGTGTCGCCCCTGTATGCGCCGAGGTCGATAAATGAAGCGTTCTCATTGAAAGGACCTAAGAGGCTGTCTTCTTCATCCGGAGTGACTTCGCAGTTCCTCAGATATTCAAGGCGGCCCGAAAGCTTGTAGTTTACAAGGCCTTTGAAGCATTCGCGGGACTTTTCGTCAGCGAGCCTTTCATATATCTTTTCAAGACGTCCCTTATTCCGGATTGCAAAATCCATGTCAAAGACTTCGCCGCCGCAGACCGGAACGTCGGGTGCGTACAGCTCATATCTTTCTTCGATCGAATATACGTATCTGAGAACGTCGGGAAGGGGAGAACCGAAAGCTACGAGGACGATAAAATCCGAAAGGCGTGATGTTACCTCTTCAAAAGATTCCACTTTGAAGTTCCTGAAAACACGGCCTTCCCTGACGAAACCGGGGCTTGCAAACACGCCTTTTATAAGGCTTTCAAGGCCGCGTCTTATCAGCTCGTCGATTATCTTGTCGGCGCCGTCTCCGGTACCGTAGATAACAACAGGCCTGTTTTCGCCTTCCAGATAAGACCAGAGATCTTTTGTAACTTCACAGAATTCCATTGATTTGAAATATACCACATTAGGAAAAATCTTTTTTGAGGGGTGCAACATTTTGCATTTTCAGTCTGTATTATAGGTGTAGACACGAACAAAACGGAGGATACGGATATGAAAAAGAAAAAGATCACGTTGATAGCGGCTGCTGCAATGGCGGCGCTGTTCCTGTTTGCGGGATGCGCATCCAGCGGCATTACGGAGATAGCGGAAACAACAGTGGCCGGAAACGCATATTATGAAGACGCTGACGGCGGCAATGCCATGTTTGGCGTTAATTCAAAAAAATCCAGCGCTGCCCGTGCGGCTGGTGGCGAAAATGCGACCCAGGCTGATACGGCAGATGAGAGGGAATACGAAACCAATCAGGCCCAGTCCGGTTCCCAGGACAACCGGAACAGCCAGACCAATGTTGACCCGGAAAAGGGAAGGCTTCTGATCAGGAACGTTTCCATGACAGCCGAAACAAAAGAGTTTGAGGCTATACGCAAGGCTGTTGAGGATAAGGTCAAGGAACTCGGCGGATACATCGAGAATTCAGGAATCTCCGGAACAGGCAAAACCGGAAGCCTCCGAAGGGCAAATTACACCATCAGGGTTCCTGCTGACAAGATGGACGATCTGATCGCAACAGTCGGCAGCAACTGCACCGTTACAAGCACGAATGAGAACACGACTGATGTTACTCTGAGCTATGTTGATACAAAGGCAAGGCTCGAATCTTTAAGAGTAGAGCAGAAGCAGCTCACCGAACTCTTAAGCCAGGCAAAGGATCTTGATTCCATCATCGTCCTCCAGAACAGGCTTACCGAGATCAGATACCAGATCGAGTCCGCGGAATCCACGCTCCGCGTTCTTGAGAACCAGGTCTCATTTGCGACGCTCAAGCTCAATATCAGGGAAGTCGTAGAGATCAAGCCTCAGGAAGAGCCTCACGTTGATACATACGGCGAGAAGCTTGTAAAGACATTCAAGAATTCCCTCAAAGCGATCGGCGAATTCTTCAAGGGACTCCTCCTCGTGATCGTTGCACTTTCACCTGTAATCGTCTTTATGATCATCATTGCGATCATCGTTCTCTGCATCGTCTTCAACGCAAGAAAGAAGAGAAGAGCGAAGGCAGCTGCAGCAAAGGCCGCCGCACAGACTCCTGTACAGCCTGCCGCACAGCCTGCAGTAAAGGCAGTTCCTGCCCAGGCAAAGACTGAAGAGAAGAAAGAGGAAAAGGAATAAGGCCTTAGAACTCTCTGACTGAATAATCACACTCGGCTGCGAAGCTCTCCCACTTCAAGGGATCTCCGCAGCCGATTTCATCATAGACTGCGCATGTCAGGAAACCGCCGTTTCTCGCGCCTGATGCGGCAGCCGCGACGTCATCATAGACGAGCGTCTGCGAAGGCGTGATCGAGCTTCCCATCGCATTAACATAGTTGAGTACCCTGATGAAGATATCAGGTGATGATTTATCTATCTTCTTGCCGACGTCCTCGAGCGTAATGACCGCATCGAACATACTGAGGATATTGTTGCTGACAAGTGCGGAAACCGCGTTGTTCCTTGTAAGCGCAGTTGCAACGCCCAGCTTGAAGCCGAGGCGTTTTGCTTCTTCAAGATAAGTAAGAACGTTTGGTTTTAACTTAACCTCATTCTTGTAAAAACCGCTGACCATCTTGTCCCATTCGGCGATTATCTCTTCAGGAGACAAAGGTATCCTGTATCTCTGCTGAGTATAAGCGGCCGCTTTATCTATTGAAGCGCGCTTTACAAAGTCGGTGTAATCGGGCGTTACCTCATATCCGTAACGGCCCAGAAAATCTATGTCGACTTTGTTCCATACGTTCATGGAATCAAGAAGCGTTCCGTCGAGATCGAAGATCAGGAGCTTCACGCCGTTTGTTTTAAGCTCTTTGAGAGAAGGGAAATCAGACATCAGTGCATGAAATCGAGCTTGCCCTTGAGGTTTTCGAGCGCAGCTTCTTTCTTCTCCTGGAAAGTCTTTTTGTTGTTTTCGATTAAATTGTTGCCGTATGAATCGATGGATACGATGAGTGGTCCGAACTTCTCGGCCTTAAGTTTCCACATCGCCTCAGGCATGCCCAGATCGAGCCATTCAACGCCTTCAACGTCAACGCATTCTTCTGCTGCGACAACGGCGCATCCGCCGGGGAAGATCGTATGGATCGCGCAGTTGTCGATACATCCCTGTGTCGTCTTGGGACCCATTCCGCCCTTGCCGATAATGATCTTTGCACCGGTTGCCTTAAGGAATTCAGCCTGCGCTTTTTCCATTCTCATGGATGTCGTAGGGCCTACGCTGATGACCTTGTACTTGTCGGGTTCGCCTTCATTTGAGATCTTTTTCATGATCGGGCCTGCGTGGAAGATGGCCTTTCCCCTGAGGTCAACGGGTGATTCCTTACCGCCTACGACAACCCTGATGTGGACGTCGTCGCGGCCTGTCGTGATGTCGCCCGTAAGATAGATAACGTCGCCGATATGTACCTTCCTGATGTCTTCGTCAGACACGGGAGTTGTGAAATAGAATGTGCTCATAAAGTGACTCCTTTGTGCGTGAAGAAATCGTAGGTGAAGTCGGGACCTATCCTTATGCCGGCTCTTCTGTGCGCCCAGCATGCAGTGGAAAGACCCATCGCGAGTGTTGCGGGATGCCTTGCCGCCTGCTCGATGTTGACGCCCATAACCGAAAGTTTTCCGCCGAATCCGCCGGGACCAAGACCGATCGAGTTGAGGCCTTCTTCAAAGTCCTTTTCCATCTGGGCGGCCTTGGGATTTTCATTGTGTGAACCTACGGGGCGGAGCAGCGCTTTTTTGGAAAGCTTGGCAGCGACTTCCGCAGAACCTGCGATACCGATGCCTACGAGGCAGGGAGGGCAGGCATTTACGCCGTATGTCGTCATCTGGTCAAAGACCGCTTTTGCGATGCCGTCGTAACCTTCAATCGGCATCAGGACCTTGGCCATACCGGGGAGGGAGCATCCGCCGCCCGCCATGTAGAAATAAAGCTCGAGCTGATCGCTGTCCTTTACGAGTTCCCAGTCGATCCAGGGAACCTTGTGGCCTACGTTGTTGCCGGTGTTGAATTCATCGAAGACCTCAACCGCATTATGCCTCAGTGGTGCTTTTACTGTAGCCTTTTTTACGGCTTCGACAAGAGCGTTTTCCACTTCATCGAGATAGGGAAATTTAGTTCCGACTCTTGCAAAAAACTGCGGGATGCCGGTGTCCTGGCATGAAGGTCTGCCGAGTTTGTCGGCCATCTCCATGTTCTTTTTCATGACGTTATATATCTCAGGTGCGAAGCCTTCGTTTTCGGTCTCGGCCATCTCGGAAAGCCTTTTGCGGACGTCGTCCGGAAGGTGTCCCGATGCATGGCAGATAAACGAACAGACGAGATCTGAAAGACGGTCTTCAGCCGCTTTATCGTATGACATTTTAATTGTCCTCCGTGATTATTTTCGCTCCTATTATAGCAACATCGGCAACTTTGTTGTGGGGGTGTAATTCATAAAAGATTTTTCTATAATTAAATATAACGAAACCCGACCACCTGAAAGGTCAGCAACGGGGGTGATGACGCCATGAAGAGCTTATTGCGTAAAAGGGCCGAACGCGAGTGTCAGGTGTGGATAAAGAACTGCACCGAGTCTGATGCGCCGCGTCTTGCTTCTGAAGTTTATCCTGCCGACGTCAATGTTGAAGAGGACGTCGTCTGGTCGGGAGAGCCTTTGAATCTTAAGCTTGATTACTACAAGCCCTTCAATGTGGAAAGCTCGAAAGAATGCTTCCTTCTCATTCACGGCGGCGCGTTCTGCTATGGAACCAAAGTGCTCGACAAGTGCTTTGGAATGCATCTTGCGAAGCATTCGGGAATCCCCGTCGCGAACATGGATTACACGCTGATGCCTGAGGCCGGACTCTCGCAGATCGTCAAGCAGATATTCAGCTGCATGAATTTCCTTACCGCGAAATACGGCATTGAGAAGTTCCATCTTACGGGCGATTCCGCAGGCGGTTATCTTTCGCTGATCGCTTCCCTCGCTGCAAGAAACAGCCACATCGCGCATGACCTATGGGTGTTCGAAAAGCTCAAGGGAAAAGTAGTTTCCGCCGGGCTGATATGCGGCGGATTCAGATACCATCCGAAGGGCTTCCCGGCGATCTTTTTCGAAGACGGTAAGACTGATCCGAAGGTCAAACAGCGCCTTCCCGGTTACGTTTACGACATTTCAAAAGTCGCCGAGCTCGACAAGGATCTTAAGGTCTGCCTGATCACAGGTGAGGATGACTTCCTGCGTGAAGACAACCGCAAGTTAAAGGAAGTCCTGCCTGACGCGTTATTCTACGATGCGGATAACGAAGGTGATCTCCACATGCACCACGTTTTCCCGATCGCGCATCCCGAGTGGCCGCAGTCGCAAAAGGCGATACAGCTGATCACGGACAATGCGACAAGAAAACTGTGATTCTTTCCGCGTTTATTTCGACAAAGTGAATGGTTCACGATTTGGGACACGGATCTGATCGATTTCGTGTCCCATTTTGTGAATATTGGTACAGATTCACGTTTAGGGACACGGTTTAGGGCATTTTCGTGTCCCGTTTCGTGAACGGAAATAAAAAGGCTGCGGACTCCGCAGCCTCTGTTGCAATTGCGTTTAGTGAATGAGCTTAAACCTGTTCCGGCTCGGCTTCGGTCTTTTCAGGCTTCGCAGGTTTTGCTTTTACGTGGGTCTGGTCGTAAGTCTTGTTTATGAGCTTTGAGATGGGCTTATAAACAAAGAACGTGACGATGCTGACAACGGTTCCCTTGAACAGATTGAAAGGCACGAATACCGCGAGAAGGAGTGAAACAGTATCCTTAACAAGCGGGTTTACCTTTGCGCTCGCTGCGATGATCGCTTCAAGCGGGAAGTTGAATGCCTTTGCGTAGAAGGGAAGATTGATGAAATAGTTTACAGGTACGGATGCTGCGGAAAGAACGATCGTGGCAATGACCATTGAGATCGCAGCGCCCTTCTTTGTGCGGACCTTGCGGTAGATGAGACCCGCAGTCAGAACGAAGATAGAACCCGTCAGGAAGTTGGAAAATTCGCCTACGCCCATCGTTCCCGAAGCGGGGAGATGGAGAAGGTTCTTGAGCAGTTCGATCACGACGCCCCAGACAGGACCCAATGCGAACGTTCCGATGAGTACGGGGATCTCGGAGAGATCGAACTTGAGAAAATCAGGGAACGGAAGGAGCAGCAGAGAAGGTGAGATCTCAAGATACATGAGGATTGCTGCCATTGCAGAAAGGATCGCACATGAAGCGATACGGCGGATCATGATCTTGCGGGCAACGCGGGAATCCGCATTAACGGTTAACTGGGTTTCAGACATAGAAAATACACTTCCTCTCATCCGGACTTTACCGTCGGCCGCAGAATCTCACTGCGTCAATCCTGCATAAGAAATAATTTACAGGACTTGCGGACTTCCCTACCCAAGGGTCACCGCCGGTCGGAGAATTACACTCCGCCTTGGACGCCTCAATTATACCTTCAGGAGCGTGTTTGTAAAGTGGATTTTTCAGCCCTCGGTATATTCGTCCCTGGGCTTGTTGTAGAAGATCTTGTCAACGAAAGCAAAGCAGACGAGAAGACCGTGGCTGTAGAACTTGAAGGTCTTGAAGCCGGTTTCGTGTCTCATTATGGAGGCTATCTTGCTGTCGGGTTCCTCGATGACGAGCTTGTCAAAAGTGGTTTCCTTAACGTCGCTTTCAAGGATGGTCTTGAGTGTGCCGTGCTCGATGTCGTCGATGACCGTGAATTCGAGTTTGCTGGTCATTCCGACAAACTCGCTCCAGGGCTGCGTGGAAAAAGACAGGTGAACGTCCTTGCCTGAGACGGCGGACATTCTTGTGATCGTGAACTTGACGTGGTCGGCGCCCGTCCTGTGGAGCCTGAATGTATAGACGCTGTCGCTGTGGTTGTTTACGAATGACTCGATCGGCTCGGTGGCGTACTCGGTATAGATGTCCCTCCAGCGGTCGAACGGACGGGGATAATCCTTGTCCGCGATCAGGTCGGCGCGGGCCTTTTCGAGTTCTTCCCTGATGTTGGCCTGAACCTGTTTGTCGCCGTATTCGTAAGATCTTTCGATCCTCTTGGAGATCGCATAGTCAGCTTCGAGCATTACGGCATAACGTCTGAGACGCTGAGAGGGGAGCTCTGCCAGGGCTTTGCCCAGACGGAGCGCGCAGTCGGCAAAATCGCAGCCGACATCGCCGTTCTCAAAATAGAACTTTGTCTCATCATAGAGTTTTATATAAGTCTGGTATGCAAGCGGCGGGTTCGGAAGGACGTACTTGCCCTGCATGAACATGTCCGCGAGCTTGTATTTTGCTTCGATGATGTTGAAGTTTGAAGCGACGGAATAATAAAAGAAAGCCTTCTCGTAATCGGGCGTGCCGTCGATCCTTCCGTAGTAGTAGATGTAGCCGAGAGTGTTTGCGGCATATCCGAAACTGAACTTTTTCCAGAGGATCTCCAGGAGTTTTGCAGATTCCCTGAAATCGCAGGGATAGACCGCGTTGCCGCCGTAGCAAGCGTAGGCCTTGGCCTTGAGCGCTTCGAAGATCTCCTTTTCGCAAAGCTCGTCCGTGAAAGACATGAAGAGTGTCTTGATGTCTTCGGGAGCGTCGTTCAGAAGGAGGTTATTGTCCCAGTGGTTGATGAAAGCCGTCTTCTGCGGAACGGTGAACCTGCGTTCGGTGATGGGAAGATCCTTGTCTTCCTGGAAAAGCTCGATCATGTTGATCATGGAATCGACGTCAAGGTAGCGTGAAAGCGGAAGCGGCTGGTAAGGGAGCTTCTTGTCGAGATCCGAATGCGCGATCACCGCGAGAATCGTAATGAGGACGTCCTCTTCGGTCATGGGGATCGTCGGAAGCTCGACCTTCGTCATGGAATCCGGATCGGGTCCGAAAAGATCGTCCAGACAAAGATTGTGGAAGAAGTACATGATCACCGGATACCACCAGTCGAAAAGAAAATCGTCCAGGGGTACGTCATCATCCGCAAAGTGGGTGAGGGCGATCCGTAAGTCTTCGAGCTGCATCGGATAGTCGACTTCACACTGGACGTCGAAACCGTTGGAGGGATATGCGTCATCCTCGCTGCCGCCGACAAGGTCAAACCAGCCGATGTCGTAACGGCAGAAGTCGATAAGCTTCTGCTGGGTAACGAAAATATAAGGCTGGCTCTTGTTCTTGCTCATCTGTTCTTTCCTTTAATCAAAAACGGTCTCCCAAGTCTCTGCCCTGAAAGCTTTGAGGCAGAGCTCGAGCTGCGCCGGATTGCACTTGCGGGTGTTGAGCTCCGGCAGGCTGTCCATAGGAAAATAACGGGCTTCCGTCGTCTCGATGTTCGGGACGAACTCACCGCCGAGATCGCGGCAGAGAATGAAGCATTTGCAGGCCGAGAACATCGAGTTCGGATTGTTGTTCTTCCGGTGATCCAGCACCGCCGCGAGACGGTAAGGCTCTGCCTTGATGCCGGCTTCCTCGAAAGCTTCCTTTACGGTATTGGCGCCTATCGGGAGGTTGAATTCACACCAGCCTCCGGGAGGGTTCCATTTGCCGTCAAAGTCCTTTACCAGAAGGACTTCTTCATTTTCGTTAAAGATGACGGCCCTTGTCTCGACCTTGGGAGTCTGGTAACCGTCATTGCCTTCAAGGAGTTCCTCGGCCTTTTCGGGGGTTATGTCAGTCCCGATCGTGAGAAGCTCTCTGGAAAGCTTCAGGATATTCTCGTAGTGCTCGATATCGAACTTGTTCTTCGCGTACCATTTGCCTGCTGTGGCGATGGCAGCGATCTCATGCGCGATCTCCGATAATCTCTTATTTTCCATAAAGCGTATTTTATCACATGGAACCAAAGAATACCTGCAAAGATTTCCGACATATGTCGAAAATGTCTATTGAGAAATGTGCGCGGACAATTTATAGTATTGTAGCCTGCGGCAAGAATCATCAAAAGTCAGGAGAAAAGTCATGCTGGAACTTCAGAATATCTGCTTTCATGCTGATGACAAGGACATCCTCAAGAACATAAACCTCAAGATCGACGACAAGTTCGTCGCGATCACCGGACCCAACGGAAGCGGCAAGTCAACGCTCTTGAAGATCATTATGGGTATCATTACACCGACCTCGGGAAGGATCATCTTCGACGGCGAGGACATTACGGACCTGCCGATCAACGAGCGCGCGAACAGGGGAATGAGCTTTGCATTCCAGACGCCCGTCAGGTTCAAGGGCATCAGGGTCAGGGACATCCTCTCGATCGCGGAAGGCAAGCCCGTCAAGATGGGAACGTACTTAAGGGCAGTAGGTCTCTGCCCGAAGGACTATCTGGACCGCGAGATCAACGACACGCTCTCGGGCGGTGAGATGAAGAGAATCGAGATCGCGACTGCGGCGGCAAGAGGCGGAAAATTAAGCCTTTTCGATGAGCCGGAAGCCGGCATCGACCT
>JAILIB010000125.1 GCA_024695505.1 Saccharofermentans sp. | reverse complement strand
TGCCGTGGCAGACGAAAAGGACCTTCAACATCAAGCGCTCAACCTGCCGCCTTTTACTTTATCGAATAATTGGCCACGTTGATCCAAAGGCTGTGGGCGTTTTTGTTGTAAAGGTAGCCTGTGTTGTACTCGATCTTTTTCTTCTTGAAGATCTGATATGCCTGGGTCTTTGAAGAAGTCTTAGACTTCGGCTTGCCGTAGATCTTCTTGAGCTTCTTGGCAAAGGACTCGTAGTTCTTCTTCATAGTCTTTTTATCCAGGGTGCTGTTGCTTATGCCGACAAAGCAGACCTTCTTCTTTTTCTTTGCCACGCTGAAAGAGAAATTGTTGAAATGAACGCCTTCGATCGTAACGTCGATCGTAGCGGTGTAGTTTATCCTGTCGTAGGTATAAGGACCATCAAGCTCCAGAGTCGTTCCTAAGAAATCTTCCATGGTCTTCTTAGCCGTTTCCAGATCCTTTCCGATAACGGAATTCATCGTGGAATAGGCTGCCTTCAAAGTGAGAGTCTTAGCGGGAGCAGCAGTAGTCTCAGCAGTCGTCTCCGCAGTAGTAGTCTCGGCCGCGGTGGTGGTCGTTTCCTCTGAAGTCGTTGTTTCTTCAGTGGTTGTCGTCTCTTCGGTCGTGGTAGTCTCTTCCGTTGTAGTTGTAGTTGTCGTAGGCTGCTCGTTCTTGGTACATGCCGCACAAGAGAACAAGATGCAGGAAGCCAGTACTGCGGTTAACAATTGCTTTTTCATGGTTTCTCCTTTCACATGGACCTGTAAGTTTTATCAAAGATCTCTTTGTTTATGATGTAGATGTCGTGCTCGTCATCAGCCCTGACCGCGATGTAATCGCCAACCCTGCCTGAATAATATCTGTCATCAGTCCACTGGGTAAAGAGCTTGACCGGCTGCACCAAAGGCTTAACGAAAATAATCGAAGAACCGGTTGATTTAATGGTCTTTGCAAAAGGCAGAACATACTTGATCTCACCGGTTCCCGCATTCCTTATCCTCGGCTCATATTTGAAATCCGTGGAGAAACGGAAACTTGTAAACTCATAACTCTTTCTGAGCTTCTGTTCGGAGATCGGATACACCTCACCTTCCACACCGATCATAAGCCATGCGTCATCATCGATGATCGTGTCGATATCGCCTTCAAGCGTTCTGATGCTGACGTGCGTGCCGACCGGATACACTTCAGAAAGCTTAACTGCGCCAAGCGTCTGCGGTGCCTTGCGGCAGCGTTTCATCGTGGAAGTATCAAGCATGGTATCCTTGGCATATATGACGAGATAAGTATCGTAATAAAGCGCGATACGCTCTTTGAGGACTTCTGCCGCAGGTCTGGTCAGAAGCTCAGGTTTTAACGTGCCGCCCGCTTTCAGGAAATGTCCGCCTCCGCCGCCGATGCCTTCGGCGAGGAAAGCTGCGAGTTCATTTGCATGTACTTCCTTTGAGCAGCTTCTAACTGAGAACTTGACCTCATAATTACCTACGAAATATGCAAGGCAGACGTCAACGCCAACCGTCTCAAGTGCAAAATCGCTTATTACACCCAGGATGGAAGGATCACATGACTCTGACTCGATCACAAGATACTTGTTGCTCTTGTGATACTCGTAATTCATTATAGCCTTGCCCGTTATCTTCAATTCGTCAAGAGAGATGTTGGAGTTTGAAAGCCTGGTGATGATGCTCTTGTTATAAGACAAGAGATCGAGCATATCACGGTCTATCGGATGCCAGACTTCCGAAAGTCTGTTTGTATCGGTATATAAGCCGTAATAGAGAGCGGTGGCAAGAAGCTTGTTTTCATTGGGATCGTAGCCTTCTTCCCTGAGCATCTGCCAAATTACGGTAGAGCAGCTTCCAATTTCGCTGTTTATGTTTTCAAGAACTTTGGGATCATCGATTATCTTCCTGTGATGGTCGATAACCGCCGCCTTCTTACAGCCGGTCTTTGTAACGTTCTTCTCGCCATACTGGCAGTCGACAGTGATAAGCAGATCCGGGTCTTCACTTATGAAAGGCGCATATTCAACAGGTATCTCGAGTTCCTGGATCATCATCAGAAGATTGCTCTTCTTGATCTCATATCTCCCGCGATATATGAATCTGACATTCTTCTTGTTCTTTTCAAAAAACCATTTAAGAGCATATCCGGATGCCAAAGCATCAGCATCAGGATTATCATGACACTGGATAATGATATTCTTATACGGCAACAGTTCTTTTAACAACATTCTTTTTACCTGCTCAAAATTCTACTCAGGTATTCTATCAGAAATTGTTATCAAACACATTACAATAAAAAAAGAATCAAATATCATTGCTGAAATGTTGAAAGGAAAAACAGCAATATTTGAATACTCGTTATATTTCAGGCGAGGGATTCTGGTCCAAAGCTTAACGGGAGGAGCTCTTCCAAAGTCATCTCCTTATAATCGTCAACGCTTTTTGCCATGATGACCTTAAGCTCCTTCGGGTCAGAGAACTCTCTTAAGAACTGACGGCATATGCCGCAAGGCGAAGTATATCCGCCATCTCCTCCTTTAGGAGCCCTGGTGTTTCTTGAAACTATGGCTATAGATATTATCTTTCTTTCACCGCACGAAACGGCTTTAGCTACGGCATTGCATTCCGCACAGATCCCTGCGGGATAAGAAGAATTCTCAACATTGACGCCCGTATAGATCTTTCCGGAATCCGTGAGCACAGCAGCAGCTACGTTGAACCCGGAATAGGGTGCATACGAATTCTCCAATGCTTCAATGGCATTCTCTATCAGCTTGCCGCTCATAATCTTTGTTTCCTCCTGAGAAATACTGTCAGCTGTCATCATCAGGCGCTCTGAAGAAACCCTTTTCAACAAGCCTCTTGAAGGCCTCAACGACTTCGGAATCGAGCTGCGTACCGCTTACTTCGGTGATAATGCTGTAAACCTTTGTGAACGGCATCCTGTTCCTGTACGGACGGTTGGAATACATTGCATCGAAAGTATCGGCGACTGCTATGATGCGCGCGACGTCAGGGATCTCCTCATGCTTCAGGCCTTTCGGATAGCCTTTTCCGTCCGGACGTTCGTGGTGTGCGCCCGCGCCGATCGCAAGCTCAGGCATGATGCTGATATCCTTCAGCGTATCAAAGCCCAGAGCGGAGTGAGACTTGATCGTAGCGAACTCCTCGTCGTTAAGTTTTCCGGGTTTGTTGAGGACTTCTTCCGGGATGCCTATCTTTCCTATATCATGAAGCAGAGCGATGTTGTAATACTTCTCACAGGTATCCTCGTCCCTGCCCATTTCCTTGGCGAGCATGGCCGTGTAATGGGCGACCCTGATCGAGTGGCCCTTGGTATATTTGTCCTTCATATCGATTACACGCGCGAAGGCTTCTACGACTTCCCTGATGAGTTTTTTCTGCTCGTTGTTCTTGGCAACGAGCTTCTTGGTACGGATGTCCATGTAATGCTTTACCGCGAGTGCCATCAATGCGATAACGGCGAACACGACGATGATCCGGAAAGTCCAGTAATCGTAGATGCGTTTTTCTTTGTGTATCACTACGCTCATCTCATGTGACTGGCCGTTGTGAGGATCTACCACGCTCATGTGGAATGTATATTTGCCGGCTTTCAGATTAGTATAGTCGACAGGCTTGAGATTGTTTCTTGTAACAGTGGCCGCAGTTTTGTCAAAACCCTGAAGCTGATAGGAAACCTCGGGGTTGATGAGCGAATAGTTGAATACGTAACTGTAGATCGTCAGCTTCTGCGTCGTTGACTTGATAGAAAAGCTTCCGTCATCTTTCGGATAGATCATGTCGCCGTCAGCCTCGACAAAGGGAACCGCCGGCTGTAAGCTGCTGACGTTCTTTGTCGAATCCTCGATGTTGACCTTTGAAACGCCGGAGGTACAGGCCATGTAAAGATAACCGTCACTCGTGAGTTCACTGTAGGAGTTTGAAGTTGAAATGGAAGGAAGTCCGTTATGTATACCGTAATACAGATACTGGAACGGCTTTCCGCTCAAAACCTCTTCAGTCTTGACGACATAGATTCCGTTGCTGCTCAATACCCACATTTCGCCCCTGCCGTTCTGGTAGAGATCGAAGTTGTTGAAATACGGGAAGTTGGCAACGCGTTTGACCTGATAATGGGCATCCATGTAGCAGAGGGAATTACTCGTAACGAGCCATATGATATTCTTATCACGGTCTTTCTTGACCCTCATGACGATGTCAGAGCTAAGGCCTGAATCAACGTTTATGTTCTTGACTCCGTAAGCATTGAATATGAAAATACCGCCGCCGTCGGTTCCTATGACGATGTCACCGTTCTCAAGCAGCGCGGCAGACAGGACTTCGGTATTGGTCAGTCCGTCATTCTCTGTATAGACTTTATTAACCTTGCCGTTCTCAACGATCGCCAGACCTCCCGTGCAGCAGACCATAAGGGAGCCATCCGGCCTTTCGACCACGGTCCTGACCCTGTTGGAAGGAAGTCCTTCATCGGTCCGGATCTTGGTTATCTTGCCGTCCTTCAATCCGACAAGGCCATAATTGCCGAACGTTGAGAACCACACGGTTCCCTTGCTGTCAGCTTTGATCGACCTGACCTTGCTGTCAGCAAGCAATGTAATGAGGTCCTTTTCGTCACCGCCGTCATTTACGATGAGCTGATCCTGGACCTTTCCGCCCTTGATGACTATGAGTCCCGCGTTCTTGGTCCCTATATAAAGCGTGTCCTTGTACATGCAGGTCGTGTAAACAACGCTTTCCGGGATCTTGTACTTCTTGAAGATATCCGTGAACTGGTTCGGTACGATCTTCATTACACCCTGCTGTGATGAAACGCACCACAGGTTGAAGTTGTGGTCCGTCATCATATTCTCGACTGAAGTCGTCATCGGGCTGTCCTCGATCGGGACGAACGTAAAGTCATCGAAATAGCCTATGCCCTTGTCGGTGCATACCCACATCGTTCCGCCGTAATTCTCGATCGCGTTGATAAAGAGCCTGTCCTTCGTTAGAAATCTACGGGAAAGGGAAAATTCGCCGTCAATGAAGCTTCCGTAATAGATCGTATTGCCGGAATCGCCGATGAAGATGTATCCGGGGTTTTCGTCATCGGGAAGGATAGTCCTCGCCCCTGTAAACCCGAGAGCCTTTGAATTATAGAAACCGTCCAGCTTCTTATCCTTCAGATTAAACACACTGCCTTCGACAGTAACTCCGTAGATCGTGCCTTCTGCGTTGATCTTAAGCGTTCTGATCGTTTCATGGAGTAACTCATCAATGCTTATATTGTGAATCTTCAGGCTCTTATCAAAGTAAGAAACACCTTCGGTGGTGCCAATGAAGATGTTGCCTTCCTTGTCTTCGCAGATCGTTCTTACAGACAGGGACTTTAGTCCGTCCTGTTTGGTGAACCTGCGGAAAACGCCTCTTTCCATAACGGCTACGCCGCTGTCATTGGTACCTATCCAAAGCCTGTTCGATGAATCGACAAAGAGACTGACGACTGAAGAAACGCCTTCATCCGTACTGAGATTCTCAAACGTATTCCCGTCGTACCTGATAAGTCCGCTGTAGCTGCCTATCCAGATAAAGCCTTCCTTTGTCTGGGCTATCGCATTTGCTTCTGAAGTGGGAAGTCCGCTCTGGTTGTCGTAAAGGACCATCGAATAACCTTCACCGGAGTTTATGGGATCTGCCTGGACGCCTTCATTGCTGTTTCCGTCAGCCAAGATAACTCCGCTTCCCTTCAGGCTTGAAGAAAAAGCCGCGGTCAAAAGGAGCACACAAAGGCCGATAACGCCCGTCTGCAGGGTTTTCTTAAATAAATGCTTTCCGTTCATAAACCGACAGAAGTCCGTCCTCCGAAAACATATATTTAATTTTAACACTTAGATAAGGGATATAAGGCTAATTTATAAAAAACTTTTTATGAATATTTCAATTCCGATGCCGATAAGAATGAAGCCTCCAATAATGGTGGCCTTATCGGAAAACTTCTCTCCGAGTTTTTTGCCGAAGACAAGTCCGCCTAAGCAGATAACCAAAGTCACTGCGCCGATGATCAAAGAAGACAGAAAAGCCGCAGGAAAACTGTACTCGGCAGTGGTAAAACCGACGGAAAGCGCATCGATGGAAGTCGCGATCCCCTGCACCATAAGAACTCCGAAAGTCAGTTTCTTAACCCCGCTCTTATCATTCTCTTCTTTATCTCCGGGCGTCTTCTTGGAAAACCCTTCCCAGACCATCTTTCCGCCGATAAAGCACAAGAGCAAAAGCGAGATCCAGGGGATGAACGGCTGAAACGCCTTGAACATTTCCGTAACCGAATGAACGAAGAACCACCCAATGAGAGGCATCGCAAATTGGAACAGAGAATAAACGCCGGCGATCATGAAGACTCTTCCCTTTTTCATCGAAGGCTCGGCGAGGCCGTTTGCGATCGAGACTGAGAACGCGTCCATCGCAAGACCGACACCCAAAAGTATTGAATTGATAACCAACTGCAATCCTATGACCACATTTGCATCAGCATTCAAAAACAGTTACCTCGGTTCCTCTCAAAAGTGCATTAAGAATTTTACCACAAACAAGCAAGCTGAAACCGCTCGAAAAAACTGATCAGAAATACACGTACTATGATAAATAACAAAGAAAATTTGTGGAGAGGTCATTTTGAATTTGCTAAAATCAATATACACAAACTTTTTGGGGAAGGAGGATGTAATCATGAATTTTGATGAAGCGATCAGGGAAAGACATACCGTCAAGATCTACAAAAAGAAGGAAGTCCCTGCAGACGTTGTAAAGCAGCTGAATGAAAGGATTATAGCCTTAAACGAAGGTCTCGATATCTTCATGTCGCTTGTCACCAATGATTCAAGCGCTCTTAACGCTGCCGTTAAGATCGGTTTTACCAAGAACGTCAACAACTACATCGTCCTTTCCGGTAAGAACGAACCCGATCTTGAAGAGAAGCTCGGATATGGCGGTGCGGATATAATGCTCTTCGCGCAGACGCTGGGACTTAACACCTGGTGGGTCAGCGGAACTTTTAACAAGGGCAATGCAAGAGAGAAAGGCGGAGTCCCCGGAACGAACCTTATCAAGGGAATAATAATCTTCGGTTACGGCGAAAACCAAGGTGTTCCCCACAAGTCCAAGAGCACTGTTGACGTATCAAAGTATTCGGGCGGCACTCCCCCGTTCTGGTTCATCAGAGGCGTAGGAAGCGCACTCCTTGCCCCTACTGCTCTGAACCGTCAGGCTTTCAGGATCGAAGGTCACCAGAACAAGGTAAAGATCACCTATGCAAAGGGCCAGTTCTCAGGACTTGATCTGGGCATCATCAAGTATCATTTCGAGACAGGCGCCGGCAGAGAAAACTTCACTTACGAATAACCGTTTGCACAAAGGCAAAATAAAAGGACCACGCAAATTGCATGGTCCTTTTTTTGTTCTTTGGATAAGTGAATTCCCTGACGCGTTTGTTTCAATAATATATTCAATAAAAAGTTTTATTTGTATTATTTCGCAATATCTGTCGCGCGAATTTCACGTATTACATTGACCTTTATCTGGCCGGGATAATCAAGCTCATCTTCGATCTTCTTGCAGATCTCATGAGCCTTAAGCGCCATTTCATCATCAGATACCTTGTCGGGAGAAACGATAACACGGATCTCACGGCCGGCCTGAATCGCAAAGCTCTTCTCAACACCCTCAAAGCTTGTGGCAATTTCTTCGAGTTTCTCGATCCTCTTGATGTAGGTCTCGAGATTCTCTCTCCTCGCTCCAGGACGAGCAGCTGAAATTGCATCTGCTGCGGCTACAAGCACTGCTTCCGCACATGTCGGCTCAACATCGCCGTGGTGTGCTTCGATGCAGTTGATGACATCAGGATTCTCATGATATTTCTTGGCGATCTCGACACCGAGCTGAACGTGTGTTCCCTCCTGTTCGAAATCAACGGACTTACCTATATCGTGGAGTAATCCTGCCCTCTTTGCCAGATTGCTGTCCAGACCCAACTCATCGGCCATCATAGCAGCGATCCAGGATACTTCGATCGAGTGCTGCAGGACGTTCTGTCCATATGATGTTCTGTATTTAAGTCTTCCCAAAAGCTTGATGATCTCCGGGTGGAGATTCATGACGCCTGTATCAAAGGAAGCCTGATCACCCGCCGCCTTGATCGTCTGATTGAGTTCCTTCTTCGCCTTGTTGGACATTTCCTCTATCCTTGCCGGATGGATTCTGCCGTCAGCGACAAGCTTCTCGATCGTAAGTCTCGCGATCTCTCTTCTGATAGGATCGAACGATGACAGAACGATGGCTTCGGGAGTATCGTCAATAATAAGGTCTACACCTGTAATGGTCTCAATTGCACGGATGTTTCTGCCTTCACGACCGATGATTCTTCCTTTCATCTCGTCGTTAGGGAGATTTACAACCGATACCGTAACCTCTGAAACGTAGTCGGATGCGTAACGCTGGATCGCATTGACGATGATGTCCTTGGCGACCTTGTCCGCATTCTGCTTCGTTTTCTCTTCCATTTGCTTGAGCATTACTGCCATATCATGCGTATATTCACGCTTTGCTTCTTCAAGCACGAGGCTCTTTGCTTCGGCGACCGTAAGTCCTGAAACGTTTTCAAGCTCCACTTTCTTACGGGATTCGTAATCCTTGGCGCGGGCTTCGAGTTCGGCAACGTTCTGCTGCTTCTTCTCGATCTCCTCCTGCTTTTTCTCACAAGCAGTTTCCATACGGGTGATGTTTTCTTCTCTTTGCTCAAGTCTGCTGCGTTCTTTTGCAAGTTCCTGCTTGATGTCCCTGGCTTCACGCTCCAGTTCGGAACGGACCCTGGAAACTTCTTCCTTCGCCTGCAAAAGCAAATCGCGTTTGTTATTCTCTGCCTCTTTCCTGGCATTTGCAGTCTGCATATCCAAATCTTCTTTGGACTTTGCTATATCTTCCTCTGCCTTCTTCCGCTGCTTGGAGAAGCCCGAAAGAAAATACAGTGCTGATAAAACAATACCCAGGATGAGACTCACAACGCCCACGATTATCACAACAATTAAACCAAAACCTTGTTGTGGCACGTTGGTACTCACCTCCAATATATATTTAGTTGTCAAAGAACGTTTACATGGCTCTGACAAGCCATCAAATATTTTAGAAATAAAATATGCTTGTGTCAACATTTGTTACAATATAGTTATGAAAATCGAGTATACGGTCGAAAAACAGTTTGAAAACTGCGAAATCAGGTCGGTTTTGGCCCGAAAATTCAATTTGAGCGGCACAATGATCAAAAAGCTCAAATTGTACGGAACGGTCGACCTGAACGGCACGCATGCACGCGTGATAGACCCCGTCAAAGCCGGAGACGTGCTGTTTTGTGAGTTTGAGGACAATTCAGGTCCACTGAACCGTGTCCCCGGCATTCCCATCCTTTTCGAGAACGGATCCTATGCGGTCGTCGACAAGCCCTCGGGCATGGTAACGCACCCCGGGCACGGCCATCTGGACGATTCTTTGCTGACCTACCTGTCAGATTCGCCTCTGCACCCCGTCATGAGGCTTGACCGCGAGACTTCCGGGCTGATAATCATCGCTAAGGACGGCTATGCCCATAACACCCTGGCAACCCTTGCAGGCATCACCAAAAGATACAAGGCGCTGACTTACGGGAAATGGGAACAGACACAAGGAACGATCGACATGCCGATCGCCAGAAGGCCGGGTTCCGTCATGATCAGGGACTGTGTAACAGACGGCACAGGCCGCGATTCGATAACCCACTATACCGTTCTCGAATACTTCCCTGACAAGGACATATCGCTTGTTGAATATCAGCTGGAAACCGGACGCTGCCATCAGATACGCGTCCATTCGCTTTACATGGGGCATCCTCTTTTAGGTGACGGACTCTATGGCCCCAATTCGATAGACAACCCCTCCGACAGGTTCCCCGGATCTCTGGAACTGGATAAGAAAATGGGACGTGTCGCACTTCACGCATACAGCCTTAAGTTTAACGATCCTCTTGAAAACGGCGTATCAAGGGAATTCGAAAGCCCCCTGCCGCCCGACATGGCGTCACTTACAGGAAGGACTGAATAAGATCTTTTGCAAGCCTTAACGAAGACTCGCCGTTCCCGCCCGAAAGAAGCCTTGAGACTTCATTGACGCGGGAACCGTTGTCCAGGAGCTCACATTCGGTGATCGTGTTTCCTGACACAACGCGCTTGGTAAGCATGAAGTTGCAGTCTGCTGCCGCTGCGATCTGCGCGGTATGCGTAACGCAAAGGACCTGATGTCCCTCCGCGATGGATTTGAGTTTCTTAGCGATTGCTGCGGATGCTTTACCGGATACGCCCGTATCGATCTCATCGAAGATAAGAGTGGGAGTGTTATCGCTCCTGCTTAAGACGTTCTTTATTGCGAGCATGATTCTTGAAGCTTCACCGCCTGAAACGATCGCAGAAAGAGCTCTGGCTTCCTGACCGGGGTTCGCGCTGAACCTGAAGGCTATGTCGTCTATGCCCGAAGAAGAAAAGAACCTTGTCTTCTCTCTTCTCGTAAACTGAACATCAAATACCGCGTTAGGCATCTCAAGATCGCCAAGTTCCTTAACTATAGCTGACGAAAGCTTCTTGCCTGCCGCTTTTCTGGCAGCAGAAAGCTCCTCTGCACATGCAAGGAGTTCCTTTTCAGAAGCGATCCTCTTCGTCTTAAGTTCCGAGAGGAGGTCCTTGTTTGCATCTATCTCTGAAAGCTCCTTCGCTGCCTTTGCGCCGAAGTCATTTATCTCAGCTATGTCTTTGCCGTACTTGCCCTTCAGATCGTAAAGAAGTCCGATCCTCTCCTCTGTCTTCTGGCGGAGATCCGGATCGTAATCCATCTCATCAAGGATCTTGGAAATATCGGCTGCCAAAGCCTCAAGATCCAGAGAAATCGCATTGGCACGTGCAGAAAGGCTCGTATAAGACTTGTCCTGTGAAGCAACCCTTGCAAGTTCCTTCGCTGCAAAAGCCGTATCTGAAGCAGCTCCCTGAGAACCCATGCCGCTGCTCGAATCAGAACCTTCAAGAACCGACAGTACTTCAGAAAGAGCAGAAGCCGTGGTCTCATTAAGCTGAAGTTTCTTCCTCGTTTCGATGAGTTCATCTTCCTCGCCGTCCTTGAAATCCGCTTCCGTAATCTCCTTTACGACGAATTCGAGGTATTCCCTTCTCCTGTCGAGATAATCCGGAGAAGAGGATATTCCCTTTATGCGCGTTACGATCTGCTTGTATTCATCAAGAAGAGACGTGTATTTCGAATGAAGTTTCGTTATCTTGTCTCCGCCGTAGCTGTCTAAATATCCCGAATGGCTCTTTTCGTCAAAGATCGCCTGGGTATCGTGCTGTCCGTGGATGTCGACAAGGAAAGACGCAACGTCCTTTAAGAACTGGAGCGTAACGCTTACGCCGTTGATCCTTGCAAGGCTCTTTCCGTTGACGTAGATCTGACGGGAGATCATGAGCATTTCCTCTTCGAGAGTAATGCCCTGAGCTTCAAGGATCTTGTCCAGCTCGGAACGGTTCTTGAGATCGGTCACGTCAAAACACGCTTCGACAAAACAGGATGAAGAACCTGACCTGACAAGCGTCTTGGATGCCTTCGCGCCCAATATGAGGCTTATCGCGTCGACGATAAGGCTCTTGCCCGCACCGGTCTCACCGCTTATGCAGTTGAGTCCGTAAGAAGGTTCGAATACGATGTTTGAAATTACGGCAAAATCCCTTATCTCAAGACGGAGAAGCATTAATTACACCGTCCCGTCCGAAGATGTTCCGCGATCCATCATGTCGGAGATCGTCATTACGAGAGCCTTAGCCTCGTCTATTCCGCTGGCTGCGCAGAATACCGTATCATCGCCCGCGATCGTTCCGACAACATCCTGAAGGTGCATGGAATCGAGAGCTGAAGCAGCCGCCTGGGCCATGCCCGGAAGGGTCTTGATAACAAGGATGTTCATTGCGGCTTCAACAGAAACAAGACTGTTGGAAAAGACAGCAAGAAGCCTTCCCGGAGCAACGTCTCCGGTCCTGTCCAAAACCGCGTATTTCGTATTCTTGTTGGGAAGAGTTATCTTGATGATCCCCAATTCCTTGATATCTCTTGAGCAGGTCGCCTGCGTTGCCTCAAAGCCCGCTTCACGGACAAGCTTTGTCAGGTCTTCCTGTGTGGAAATGTCCTTATCACGGATGAGCTTTAATATGAGCTCCTGTCTTGCATTCTTACCTGTCTTCATAGAAGGAACCTCTCTGGACTATCTTCTTCCTTACGTTGCTGAAGAAATTGTCGTTCTTGAGCGTAACGGTCTTAAGGACCCTGGAATAACGTTTGATAACGATGTAATCAAAAGGCTCAAGATCTACAAAGTTCCTGCCGTCGGGGCAGATCATAGGTGCGGACTCGAAATCATCCAGGTCGATACGGACAACGCTGTCAGAACCCGTAACATAAGTAAAGCCGTTGAATGTGTGGGAACATATCGGAGTAACGATGATGTCCTTCATGGAAGGCATGAGCAAAGGGCCGCCTGCCGCAAGAGAATAAGCCGTTGAGCCGGTAGCCGTTGCTATGATCAGACCGTCGCCGTGGAACCTCTCTATCTTCTGACCGTCAATGGAAAGCGTAAGCTTGGTTACGTGAGGCTTTGCGCCCCTGACGATCATGATGTCGTTAAGACACTCTTCCGTTCCCTTCAGCGTTCCGTCTTTCGAAAAGACCTGAACCTCGAGCTGTGTTCTTTCAAGGATCTTGTAATTCCCTTTGACCAAAGCGGTAATGTCTTTTTCAAGATCGTCAACGTTGATCTCTGTGAGAAATCCGATGGAGCCCTTGTTTACGCCGACGAATTCGGTATCGAGTTCCCTGTATTTCTCAACGACGGAAAGAAATGTTCCGTCGCCGCCGATCGAGATTACCGTCTTTAAGGGAAGCTTTGTGAAGTTCTCGAAAACGGTTCCTTCCGGAGCTTCAAACTCTCCTTCGAATTCCTTTGCAAAAACAGGCGTACCGCCGCATGCGAGAATGATCTCGGCGGTCCTTTTTGCGACCTGATATCCGGTATCCCGGCTGTCATTAGAATAAATTCCGTAATACATGGTCAAAGCGAATCCTCTTAACAGATTGTCAGTATCTAGATAATACTAACACATTCTGATATTTAATCACCAATTTGAATAAAATTACAGTCCGCCCAAAGTCCCGCAGATCTTTTCAGCTACCGATACTGCATCAAGTCCTGCCTCTTTGAGCTGTTCAGCAGGAGATGCCGCACGGACCATGGGATCCCTGACGGCGATATTGTATACGCGGCAGGAACAGTTCCTCTCACCAAAGCCTCTGATCACGGCCTCGCCGAAACCTCCGCTCTGAATGCCTTCCTCAAGAGTGAAAACGTTCCTGATCCCGTTTGTCATGCGGATCAGTTCCTTGAAAGGAATCGGCTTGATAAGAGCCAGATTAATGTGAATGCCTTTTATACCCTTTTCCTTAAGCAGTTCAACAGCCTTGTCAGCTTCAGCAGCAAGCCTTCCGACAGATACGATCGCGAAGTCATATCCTTCACCGCATGACAGGTGAGGCAGACAGCATTCGGCAGGGGCATCATATAACGGACCGGTAGCCTCAAACGGCGAGCATCCTCTCGGATACCTTACCGCGACAGGTCCTTCGCACTTGTTTACAGCATAATCGAGACAGTTCCTCAGATCCTTGTAATCACGGGGCGAAAGAACAGTCATATTGACCATCGAATTCAGATAAGAGATATCGAGAAGACCGTGGTGAGTGTGGCCGTCGTTTCCGACGAAGCCTGCGCGGTCGATCGCAAAAACAACGTGGCTGTTCATGAAGCAGACATCGGAGATCATCTCGTCATACGCTCTCTGAAGGAACGAAGAATAAACGGCCACAACGGGTGTAAAGCCCGATACGGCAAGACCGCCGGCCATTGTAACGCAGTGTTCTTCCGCTATTCCGCAGTCAAAGAACCTCGTCGGGAACTTCAATGAATAATCCTCAAGGCCTGTACCCTGCGTCATGGCGGCACTTATGGCGATGACGTTCCTGTTCTGGGCGGCAAGCTCGCAGATAGTGTTTCCGAATACCTTCGTATAAGATGCCTTTGAAGAAGATCCAACTCCAATCGCAAGATCAAACGGACCGACTCCGTGATAATCGGACGGATTGCTTTCCGCGCGGCCGTAGCCCTTTCCCTTCTTGGTGACGACATGGAGAAGCACGGGCGCCTTGACGTCTTTGACTGCATCGAGGGCCTTGATGAGGTTTTTCAGGTCGTGACCGTCGACGGGGCCGTAATATACAAGTCCCAGGTCTTCAAAGATCGACGGCTTCTTTCTGTAGATAAGGAACCTGAAGAAGTCCTTTATCGCAATGATTATCCTTATAAGTCCCCTGCCGAAGAATCCGAGCTTTCGAAGGAACGATTCCGTCGTCGCCTTCGCTGAAATGTATCCGCTCGAGTAACGCAGTTTTGAAAGGTATTTCGAAAGGCCTCCGACGTTCCTGTCGATGCTCATCTCGTTATCGTTCAGGATTATCAGCATCCTTGTCTTCGAATGACCCGCATCGTTTATCGCCTCATATGCAAGTCCGCCCGTCAGAGCACCGTCTCCGACCACGGAAACGACGTAGCCGTCTTCCTTCCTGAGGTCTCTTGCGCGCGCCATTCCGAGGGCCGCGGAGATCGAAGTCGAGCTGTGCCCCGTATCGAAACGGTCGTACTGCGACTCACTGATTCTTGGGAATCCCGAGATACCGCCCTTCTGTCTGAGCGTGTCAAACTTATCGAACCTGCCAGTAAGTATCTTATATGCATACGACTGGTGACCGACGTCGAAAACGATCTTATCCCTTGTGTAATCGAAGACCGAAAGGAGTGCGACGGTAAGCTCGACCACACCAAGATTGCTTGCAAGATGGCCGCCGTTAGAAGCAACGGTATTAAGTATCTTGTCCCTTAATTCAGAGCACAGCTGCACGCGCTCTTCTTCGGTCATGGTCTTGAGAGCGACAGGCGTGAGATTCTTTTTTCCAAGTATCCTGTAATCCATCAGATCAGCTGTCTCTTTTCTCCAGATAATCGGTCAGCGCCCTATATCCGTCCGTATCATAGCCTGCCTTTTCAAGCTCCGACAGAACATCCATTGCGGCTTTTTTCTCACAGGACAGTTTTTCCGCTGCTCCCTGCTCCCCCAGAAGGGTCACGAAAGTCGCCTTTGAATCGCGAATATCCTTGCCCGTGTTCTTGCCAAGGATCGAAGGATCGGATTCAACGTCCAAAATGTCGTCCCTGATCTGGAAAGCAAGTCCGATGTGTCCCGCGAGCTTTCTGAGAAGGCCTGCGGTTACATCTTCTTCCGCCTGCTTTTCGTTCATGCCTTTTATCAGATAGTAAGGAGTTACGACTGCAGACTCGATAAGCGCTCCGGTCTTCTTTGCCTGAAGCTCGTAAAGGAGATCTAAGCCTATGGTCTTTCCTTCAGAATCGAGGTCGATGCTCTGGCCTCCGACCATACCCTCAAGGCCTGCATTCCTGCACATGAAATATGAAGCGTATAGGTATTCAGGCTTGGCGATGGCGATCTTGAAAAGCCTTTCGCATGCCGTGTTGAGGAGAAGGTCTCCTGCAAGAGTAGCGATCCCTTCGCCGTAAACCTTGTGGCACGTAGGCTTTCCGCGTCTTAAGTCATCGTTGTCCATTGCGGGAAGATCGTCATGGATAAGAGAATAGGTATGGATCATCTCAAGAGTGGCAGCATAGTATAAAACGTCCGCCATCTTTTCTTCACTGCAGCCGGCCATGAGCGCAGTCAGTCTCATCATGAGCGGACGGAGCCTCTTTCCTCCCGCATTAAGGCTGTACATGGCAGCCCGGACGGTTATGTCATCTTTCTGTTTTCCGGTGAAAACGGACCCGAGTTCAGGCTCGAGCCATTTCGCCGTTTCACTTGCAAATTCTCCGATCGTCATTGATCCTTCTTCCCGTTCAGACGTCGCTTTCTTCAATGTTCAGAGGGTCTTCGCCTCCGCTCGCTTTATTGACTTCGGATATCTTCTGCGTGACCTCGCGAAGCTTCTTGTCGCAGTATGCGGCAAGCTCGTTTCCCCTCTTGTAAAGCTGAAGGGATTCATCGAGCGTTACCTTTCCTTCGTTGAGTTTGGCAACGATCTGCTTAAGCTCGTCCAGAGCTTCCTCATAGCTGAGTTTTTCTATCTTACCGGACATGGTTACGAAGACCTCCTGTCATCAAATGAAGTGTCGATTATCTCACCGGTTGCCTTGCCGTCTGCAAAGACAATACCTATAACATCGCCTTTTTTCAGCGAAGACGCTGATTCAACGGCTTTTCCGTCCTTGCCGCTGACGTATGAATATCCTCTCTTGAGGACGTTTGTCGGATTGAGCGATTCGAGCCTGCCCGTAAGCTGCTTTTGTTCGCCTGAAAGGCTCGTGACCTTTGATTCCACGGCAGTCTTCATCGCTTCCCTGTACTTGTCCACGACCATGAGCTGCTGCTTAGCATAGAACGCGGGCGTAAGAAGAGCCTTATGGTTTTTAAGCATATCAAGGAAGCTGCGCTTTGCACCGATGTAGGAATTGATCGCTATATCAAGGCTCAAAGCCAGGTTGTCGACCATATTCTTCTGGTCGTCAAATGAAGCCATTACCTGTTCCGCTGCCGCAGTAGGAGTAGCGGCCCTTAAGTCTGCGACATAGTCGATTATCGTATAGTCAGGCTCGTGTCCGATGGCGGATATTACAGGTATCTCACATTCATAGACTGCCCTTGCGATGCGCTCGTCGTTGAAACCGAAAAGGTCTTCATAAGAGCCTCCGCCCCTCGCCACGATGATGACGTCAACGTTCTTCTTTTCATTGAAATAGTTGACGCCCGCAGTGACCTCGGGAGGACAGTTTTCACCCTGAACGCTCGCAGGATAAAGGAGCAGGTCAAAGTAAGGATTCCTTTTCCTCAGCGTGTTGACGATATCTGAAATGACGCGGCCCGAAGCAGATGTGACGACTCCTATCCTTCTCGGAAGAACGGGAAGGCTCTTCTTATGCTCGGGTGCAAAAAGTCCTTCTTTGGAAAGCCTTTCAAACAGCTGCTTGTACTGTTCGTGAAGATCGCCCTTTCCGGCTTCCTTCATGGTCAGGACCTGCATCTGGAGCTTGCCGCTCGGAGCATAGAAATCCATGCATCCGGTAACGGTTACTTTCATGCCTATTGCAGGCGTGAATGAAGTGTATGCAATGTATCTGGAAAACATGACGCAGCCCATTACGGCTTCCGCGTCCTTGATGGTGAAATATGCGTGTCCTCTGGATGAGACCGTATATGCCGAGATCTCGCCGGTTACAGAAAAATCAGAAAGATACTCGCTGCCTGTAAGGTAGCTCTTGATATAGTTGTCAAGCTGGCTTACAGACTTGAATTCAACCATAACTTAATGACTCTTTTCGAAAGAGCTCAAAACGCCGTTGATGTAAGAACCTGAATTCTCCGTGCCGTATTTCTTGGCAAGCTTTACAGCCTCGTTTATCGAGACTGAAGTAGGGATCTCTTCGATCTGAGAGATCTCATAGACCGCAATTTCAAGGATTATCCTGTCGGTCAGGGGAAGCCTTTCGAGCTTCCATTTCTTAAGGAACGGTTCGAAAAGCGAATCTATCTCGCCGCGCTTGTTTACCACGCCATAGACCATATCGACGAAATAAGTCTCGTCACCTGCAAGTTCAGGATGGTTTTCCTTAAAAACATCGATCTGACCGGCAATGGGATCATTCCTGAAGAAGCTCTGGAAAAGGAATTCCATTGCCATTTCTCTTGTTTCAATTCTGCTCATCTGACCCTCCCGGGCGGCAGGATACGATCAAGGAATTTCTTGAATTTACTCGTATCGCTGAAAAGGAATGATCCGACAAAGAATCCTACCGCGGTAAAAAGAATAATAAACAATGTCTTAAAGAAACCGAAGATGCAAAGGAGAACTCCGGTAACGAAGAAAAAGAAGGCGAATATCGTACCCGCCTTCGTGTTGCGTAACTTCTCGAAGAGCTTGGAGAGGAAACGTTCCATGTTTTACCTGCTCTCAACTTTTGCGGTCGTGGCTTCAACCTTTGCCACCCTGACCAAGACAGACTCGACGATAACGCCGGTATATCTTTCGATATCCTTCTTAACTTTTTCCTGAACCTTAGCCATCGAGGCAGGTATTTCGACGTTCGAATACAGCTCGCATGAAAGGTTGATCTTTATTGCGCCGTTCTTGGCGGGCGCGACGTGACATCTTGCGCTCTTGATACCGACCTGGGCAGACCTTGCGGCATTGAGGGCGATGCTCTCGATGGCGTCTGCTCCGATATCGACTGTTCCGATGTCAGTCTTCCTGAGTCTCGTTCTGTTGAGCCTTCCGTAGATGACCGAATTCGAGATCGAAACGATCGATGAAACGAACAGCATAACGAGGACCGCTAAATACACGTACTTGCTGACAGGACCGGTTACGACGGAAGGAAGCGGCGCGATAATGTTCGCGAAGATATCTTTGTCAATCAGGCCGTACAGAAGCACAACCGAAATGATCGCGATAAAGACCGAATAGATAAACATCAGGACTCTGTTAAATCCGTTCATATTATTCCTTCTCCTTTACCCCGCAGACATAGACGTCTACACTTTCAACCGTGAGACCGGTGAAGCGCTCAACATCGTGCTTCACCTTCTCTTGTACCAGCCAGGCGACCTCGGGAATGATCTTCCCGTAACTGATCACCGGATAAACGGTTATCGATACCGAATTGTCATCAGTATCGCTGAACACAACCCTGATGCCCTTACCTTCATGTACCACGCCCGCCTTTTCTTTGAGGGCAACGGCAAACGAAGGAACAAGTGACACTACGCCGTCGATCTGAAGCGCTGCTTCCGAGGCGTACTGCGCGACGAACCCCTGTGTCATGGAGCGGTCGCCCTTGATCGATTCCGGGGTCAGGTTATCAGGCATTTATGCGCGCTCTAAGTATTCACCGGTTCTTGTGTCAACACGGATCTTCTCACCCTGGTTGACGAAAAGAGGAACCTTAACGACTGCACCTGTCTCAAGTGTAGCGTACTTGTTT
>JAILIB010000124.1 GCA_024695505.1 Saccharofermentans sp. | reverse complement strand
TTCTATGCTCAACAACCTCGTAAACTTGGGTATTTACGACCAGGCGAAGGAAGCTCTTTCAGCCTTCGGACTCAATATCACGGATATTCTCGAGGAAGAAACGGATCCGGCGCTCGGCAACGGCGGTCTGGGACGTCTTGCAGCATGCTTCCTCGATTCATGCGCAACCCTCAACCTCCCTGTTACAGGCTACGGCATCCTTTACCGTTACGGTCTGTTCAGACAGGCTATCGAGAACGGCTTCCAGCATGAATACCCCGATTCCTGGATGGAGCACGGCTATCCTTTCATCGTTCCGAGATACGACCGCAAAGTTAAGGTCCACTACCAGGATATCGATGTCTGGGCTATTCCCTGCGATCTTCCTATCACAGGCTACGGCACAAAGAACGTCAACCTGTTAAGACTCTGGAAGGCGGAGCCTGCACAGGAATTTGACTTCAACCTCTTTAATTCACAGCGTTTCGACGACGCCGTCATCGAGAGAAACCGTGTACAGGACATCTGGAGAGTCCTCTACCCCAACGACACTTCCTACGACGGAAAGGTACTCCGTGTAAGACAGCAGTACTTCTTCGTTTCCGCATCCCTGCAGGACATCATCTACCGTTACAAGAAGTACCACGGCAATGATCTGCACGATTTCGCGAAGTACAACTCCATCCAGCTCAACGACACTCACCCGGTAATCGGTATCCCCGAGCTCATGAGGCTTCTTGTCGACGAGAACGGAATCGAGTGGACTGAGGCATGGGAGATCACAAAGGCAACATTTGCCTACACCAACCACACAATCATGGCTGAGGCTCTTGAGAAGTGGGATATCTCCATCTTCCGTTTCCTCTTCCCCAGGATCTACGAGATCATCGAGGGCATCAACAACCAGTTCCGTGCCCAGATGTACGAGGCTGGCCTCTATAGTGAGCTCATCGACCGTATGTCTCCGTTAGCTGACGGCAAGATCCACATGGCTTGGCTCGCTATCTACGGTTCTCACTCCGTAAACGGCGTCGCAGCCCTCCATACTGACATCCTCAAGAACGAGACGCTCAAGGACTGGTACGGTATCTATCCCGAGAAGTTCTCCAACAAGACCAACGGCGTTACACCCAGAAGATGGCTCAGATCCTGCGATCCCGCACTTGCAGGCCTCATCACGGAACTCCTCGGAAACGACAAGTGGGTCACCGATCTCGACCAGCTCAAGAAGCTCGAGAAATATAAGGATGACGAGAAGATCATGAAGCGCTTCATCGAGATCAAGAAGGGCAACAAGAAGCTCTTCTCCGAGTATCTCAAGAAGACAAGGGGCATCGAGCTCAACCCGAACTCCTGCTTCGACATCCAGATCAAGCGTCTCCACGAATACAAGAGACAGCTCCTCAATGCCCTCTATGCATTGAACCTCTACGACAGGCTCAAGGAGAATCCGAAGCTCGGCATGCCTCCGATAACGATCCTGTTCGCCGCAAAGGCCGCTCCGGGCTACTTCCGCGCAAAGGCCATCATCAAGTTCATCAACGAGATCGCAAAGCTCATCGATAACGATCCCGCAATGAAGGGCAAGCTCAAGGTCGCTTTCGTCGAGAACTACAACGTTTCCGTCGGCGAGAAGATGTTCCCTGCTGCTGACGTTTCAGAGCAGATCTCCACTGCAGGCCTCGAAGCTTCCGGTACGGGCAACATGAAGTTCATGATGAACGGTGCCGTAACGCTCGGTACTCTTGACGGTGCAAACGTCGAGATCGCTGACTGCGTAGGCGACGACAACATCTACATCTTCGGCTGCCGCGCTCAGGACATGGCTGCAACAAAGGCTTACTACAATCCGAAGTGGCAGTATGAAAACATCCCCGGTCTCAAGAAGTGCCTGGACAGGCTTACTGACGGTTCTTTCAACGACGAGGGTTCAGGAATGTTCAACGACCTCTTCAACGGCCTCATCTACGGCTCCAACTGGCAGCCCGGCGATCCTTACTATGTATTGGGCGACTTCGACGATTACAGAAAGACGCGCGACAGAATGTACATGGATTACAAGGACGAGCTCAAGTGGGCTAAGATGTGCTGGATCAACATCTGCAACTCCGGCAAGTTCTCTTCAGACAGAACGATCAAGGAGTACGCTGAAGGCATCTGGAACATTAAGCCGCAGAAGATCTGATTTTGTAGTATAATGTAAAGACTAATTAAGGGAGGTGACGCAAATGCCGATTTTTCAGGACCAGAAGGGTAAGAACATAGCTAATTTCCAGAAGATGATCGATGAGAAAAAGCATACCATCTGCAAGTATTACGATGAGATTGGTCATCTGTACTATGGTCAGTACAAGGACATGAACATTGACGTCACCAAGGACATCAATGCACGCTGTGAGTCCATCTCCAACATCTACAATGAGATCGAGGAACTCAACATTAAGATCCTCAGAGAAAAGGGACTCAAGAAGTGCGCTATCTGCAGCACCGAAAACCAGCTTGCAAACGCTTTCTGCTTCAAGTGCGGCGCAAGGTTTGCCGATGACGACGCGATCCCCGCAGACGTTATCGCTCCTCCGAACGCATGCGCTACTCCTCCTTCAGAGATGAAGGCTGAAGCTCCGGCACCTGCCGTTGAGGCTGTTGAAGCCGTTCCCGCAGCAGCTGCTCCCGAAGAAGCAGGCGAATAAGCGTTCCCTGACGGTATCAGAAACAAAATGGCCCGTGCCGGTTCTTTCCGGCGCGGGTCTTCTTTTTATACAAATTGCTCCTGAAACAGGCTGAAATTGTCCTATTTTTCTTGCGACATATCGCCGTCTTTATGCTAATATTTATAAATTATATCTTTCAAGGGGGTCAAAATATGGCAAAGATTTTCGAGCAGGAATCACGTACGTTTTCAGAGTATCTTCTCGTCCCTAATCTCACGACAGAAGACAACACACCGGACAAGGTAGACCTTTCCGCGCCCGTCGCAAAGTACAGGAAGGGCGAGGAAGAATCCAGACTTAAGATCAACATCCCCATGGTGTCCGCTGTTATGCAGTCGGTAAGTGACGACGGCATGGCGATCGCTTTGGCACGCTGCGGCGGTCTTTCCTTCGTATTCCAGTCACAGTCGATCGAATCACAGTGCAGCATGATCAGGAAAGTCAAGAAATACAAAGCCGGTATCGTTGAATCCGACTCGAACCTCTCACCTGACGACACCCTTGAGAAAGTTTTGGAGCTCCACGAGAGGACCGGTCACGGCACAGCAGCCGTTACTGAGGACGGATCAAAGACAGGCAAGCTCTTAGGCCTCGTTACGACACGTGATTACCGTATCAGCAGAATGTCCCTGGACACAAAGGTCAGCGAGTTCATGACCCCTATAGACAAGCTCGTTACCGCTCCCGAAGGCACTTCCCTCAAGGAAGCAAATGACATCATCTGGGACAACAAGATCAACCAGCTCCCCATCGTAGATAAGGAAGGCCGTCTCGTAGGTCTCGTTTTCCGTAAGGACTACGATTTCCACAAGGCTAACCCCAACGAACTCTTGGACGCAGAGAAGAAGCTCATCGTAGGCGCAGGCATCAACACCCGTGACTACGCAGAGAGAGTTCCCGCCCTCATCGAAGCAGGCGCTGACGTTCTCTG
>JAILIB010000174.1 GCA_024695505.1 Saccharofermentans sp. | reverse complement strand
GTACGTACACCGCAGACCTCACCTGAGAGAGGTTAAGCAGGCAGTCCTCCCGGCAAAGCTTTGCGCCGGATCCGCGACTATAATCCCCCTATGAAGCTACCGGAACCTTAGCCCGTCAGCGGGCTCATGTGCAAGGGGAATTTCTTAACCGCTGACTGCACCCGGAGATTGTCCCGGCCGAGACGGTTTCGGACAGGAGTTCGATTCTCCTCATCTCCACCAATTTGACTTTCCGTAAAGAAAGGGACTGCTTAATGCAGTCCCTGTTTTCATTTCACCAGTTTGAAGCAGATGGCTTCCAGAGCTTTCGCATCGTTCATGCCCGCGACGGCATTCCCGTCCGCCCATGAGACTTTCTGCTTATATTCGATCTTTGGCAGACCCGTTTCAGTCTTTTCCCTGAATTCATTTTCTGTCATTTCAAACTCTTCGTCACCGTATCTGGAAGACACCTTTCCCGATTCATCGGTAGTGCGGATTTCGGTTGCGATCTGGTTAGCGCGGAGCTTCCCGTTCGATAGCGACATAACATAATAGTAGATAGTAACCTCGTTCTGTACAGTCGCGTCATCGTATTCCCTTGCAACATAGAGATATTCGCCGTTCGAATTGATGCGGAGGTCATATTCATCTTCCATGTAAGGTCCGGGTGCTCCCTGCTCAAACGTAGTCGCCACCTTGTCAATTCCGCTTCCGTCGGAATTAACCTCATACACGTTGAATACTTTGTTCTTTTTAGCGGCAGTTATCTCATAGCGTCCGTTCATGTCCAGATCCGTGATCGCGTATCTCATTTCGGCATCGCCTTCAACAAACCATGTGGCCTTTGCCTTGAAGATCGCATCAAGCTGTCCTGAAGACGCCATGACCGGTGCAAGAGGCTCCTCGGATGAAGAAGGCGCGCTTGCGTCTGATCCGGATGCGGACGGTGCTTCAGAAGAAGCTGCCGCTGAAGGCGCAGCCGTGGTCTGAACAGCAGGAGCGGGCTGTTCCTTTTTGCTGCAGGCGCTTGCTGCAAGCATAGCAGAGCAAAGCATGACCGCTGTCATTGTTCTGATCTTTTTATTCATCCGGTTACCTCAGTTTCGTTTTTCCGTGCATTATATCACATGGTTTCAAACCGATATATCATAACTTGCCAAGCAATCAAACAGAATAAATTCCTGCTTGTGATAGAATACCCGTATGTCAATTCCCGGAAACAGCGAATTTCGCAAAAAACTGATCTCCCTGATCCTTCCGATGACACTGCAGAACTTCATGTTCTCGCTCGTCCCGCTTGCAGATACGATAATGCTCGTAAACGATCAGGATGCAATGTCCGCAGTATCGCTCGCGTCACAGGTCGCGTTCGTATTCAACATGTTCTGCATTGCACTCGGATCCGGATGCTCGATGTTTGCCGCGCAGTTCTGGGGCAAAGGCGACAAGGAAAACATCGAGAGGATCTTCGGTTATTCAATGAAGCTGCTCATCCCTATCCTCGAAGTCTTCTTCGGATGCGCGATGATCATGCCGGAAGCCGTAATGATGATATATACAAACGACCCTACTCTTATCGCAAACGGTATCCCGTATCTGCGCATTGCCTCTTTTTCATACATCTTCATGGGACTTTCGATAGTTTATGAGTCGATCCTGAAAAACGTAGGTCTCGTAAAACAATGCACCTTTGCCAGCACGGTAATGGTAATAATGAACATCTGCCTGAATGCCGTTTTTATCTACGGTCTGTTCGGCTTACCCGGAATGGGTGCTTCAGGCGCGGCTCTCGCATCAGCCACTGCATCACTTACCGGTTTTCTCTTCTGCGTATTTTACATGCATAAGTATAAGATCGTCTCATTAAAGCTAAAGCACATAATCAAGACCGGGCTCAATCTCAGACAGCGCTATTCCAAATACAGTGCGCCTTTCTTTCTTAACCAGATCACATGGTGCCTCGGCTTTACCATGATTACCGTGATCATGGGACATTTAGGCAACGACGCCGTAGCCGCAAACGCGATCGTAACGGTAATCAAGGACATCGTTTCCGCCTTCTGCTACGCACTGGGAGCAGGCGGCGCGATCGTTGTAGGAAACGAACTCGGTGCCGGCAGGCTCGATACTGCCAAGGACTACGGCAGACGCATAATGAAGCTCTGCGTGGTGTCAGGTCTCATCTTAGGCCTGATTGCTGCAGCCACCGCACCTCTGGTTATCAGATTTGTTAATCTCACACCTATGGCAGAGCATTATCTGTTCATCATGATCCTGATGTGCAGTTATTACATCCTGGGCCGATCCATCAACAGTACGACCATCGGCGGAATATTCTCGGCAGGCGGCGACACAAAGTTCGGCTTCATATGCGATACCGTTACCATGTGGGCATTCATTGTGCCCGTCGGTGCTTTAGCGGCCTTCGTATTCAAGCTTCCCGTTCTCTGGGTATATTTCCTTCTAAATCTGGACGAGATAATAAAACTGCCCGTAGTCATTGCACGCTACAGGCAGTTTAAGTGGCTCAATAATATCGTTAACGATATGGAAACCGACGATATCTGATCAGCGTTTGATCAGCTTGTCTCCGTATTCCGTAGTATCAAATGTTGCGAAGTAATCGTTCAGAGTCTCAGCACGTCTGATGAGCTTAACTGAACCGTCCTCCTTGAGAAGGAGCTCGGCAGACCAGAGTCTTCCGTTGTAGTTGTATCCCATCGCAAAGCCGTGAGCACCGGCGTCGTGGATCACGAGATAGTCGCCCTTGTCGATCTTCGGGAGCATTCTGTCGATCGCGAACTTGTCGTTATTCTCACAGAGAGAACCTGTGACATCGTACTTGTGATCTGCAGGAGCATTCTCCTTGCCGAGTACGGTGATGTGATGGTAAGCGCCGTACATTGCAGGACGCATGAGGTTTGTAGCACAAGCGTCAACTCCGATGTATTCCTTATAGATGTGCTTCTCGTGGATGGCCTTGGTAACCAGAGCGCCGAAAGGTGCGAGCATGAATCTTCCCATCTCTGTATAGATCGCAACATCTCCCATGCCTGCAGGAACAAGGATCTCATCAAACTTTTTATGTACGCCCTCACCGATCACCTTGATGTCGTTTGCGGGCTGGTCAGGCCTGTAGTCAATGCCTACGCCGCCTGATAGATTGATGAATGCGAATTCAACGCCGATCTTGTTCTTTGCTTCAACGGCAAGTTCGAAAAGCTCGCCGGCAAGCTTCGGATAGTACTCGTTGGTAACCGTGTTGCTCGCGAGGAAAGCATGAAGGCCGACCTTCTTTACTCCGTGAGCCTTGAGCTGAGCATAAGCTTCGAAAAGCTGCTCTTTGGTCATGCCGTATTTTGAGTCACCAGGATTGTCCATGATGCCGTTGCTGAGCTTATAAACTCCGCCCGGATTGTACCTGCAGCTCACGACCTCAGGGAACTCAGGTCCGATGATGCTTTCAAGGAAAGGAATGTGCGTGATGTCATCGAGATTTATGATGCCGCCGAGTTTAGCGCAGAGTGCATATTCACTTGCGGGAGTGTCGTTGCTCGAGAACATGATCGGGCCTCCGACCGTGTCAGCAAGAACAAGCTCAGCCTCGCTCGAACAGTCGAATCCGAAGCCTGCATCCCTGATGATCTCCATGATGTAAGGATTCGGTGTAGCCTTGACCGCAAAATACTCACAGAAACCCTTGTTCCAGGCGAAGGCTTCCTT
>JAILIB010000126.1 GCA_024695505.1 Saccharofermentans sp. | reverse complement strand
GTCCGAATATCTGGCGTACGGGACGCCTTTCTGTTTGAAGTATTCGTCAAGATCCTTCAGATACAGGTTTGCATAGAATGAAGCGATCGGCGTGCCCGCCATTATGCCTTTCTGCTCCGTGACGGTCTTGTTTTCGTAAATAGCCTTCTTTTCACAAAGAAGAGCCTTCATGAAAGCCAGGAGTCTTTCATCATCGGTGATGGTCCCGTCCAGCAATCCGCAGAGCTTGTCAACGGGGATAGAGTTGAAGTAATCGCTGACGTCGATCTTGTATGAATACATGCTCCTGATTTCCTTTGTGCGGCATATCGTCATAATTGCATCCTTGGCGCATGTGCCCGGACGGAACGAATAGAGATTGCCCGAATATATGTGGTCGTATTTTCTGAGCGTCATGTAAGTCAGAAGCTTTAGGAGCATATTGAAGCCGTACGGATACTTATATACCGTACGCTTTTTCCGGCTGCTCATCTTGCTGATGACAGCCTTGGAGGGCAGGGGGAGATCTTCGAGCTGTTCTGTGGCCGTACGGTATTCGAGATAAGCCCCGCCGTCGATAAAACCGCGGAGCTCTTTCTTGAAGCGCTTGGAGCACTTTAAGCCTGACTTGTATTCGTAGAATCTCTCCCAGCTGCTCTTTTCGAAGAGCTTGTCTATCATTGACACGTTGAATCCTTCGATCTGATTTGTTCAAGTAGATGCATTGTACCACGAAAGGAGAACTGTGAGGTTCAGACTCCGTTTCGCGAAAATAAAGGAAAACAGTTATGAGTTGTGTTATATTTGATTAAGCTGTAATTGCTATCAGGATTTTGGAAGTGAAAGAGGTAATTATGAAAAAGAACGAAAGAAAAGATCTGGTCACCAATATCTATACTGCAGACCCTTCTGCACATGTTTTCAACGGCAAGATATACATTTATCCTTCCCATGATGAAGACCTTGATATCCCCGAGGATGACGACGGCGAGCAGTACGTGATGAAGGATTATCACATCCTTTCAATGGATTCGCTTGACAGCGAGTGTGTTGATAACGGTGTTGCAATAAGCGAGAACGATATTCCGTGGGTCTCAAGGCAGCTCTGGGCTCCGGATGCCATCTATACGAACGGCAAGTACTATCTTGTTTTCCCCGCAAAGGACAAGGACGATATCTTCAGGATCGGCGTAGCGGAGTCCGATTCTCCTGTCGGACCTTTCAAGCCGCAGGATAACTACATCCATGGCAGCTACAGCATCGACCCGGCAGTCCTCTTAGACGATGACGGAAAGATCTGGTGCTATAACGGCGGTCTCTGGGGCGGCCAGCTCGAGATGTGGCAGTCAGGTTCATTCAATCCCAATGAGCACCGTCCCGAAGGTGACGAAAAGGCATTGGGACCCCTCGTTGCAGAGTTCACACCCGACATGACGGCTTTCAAGGCAGCTCCCAAGATGATCACTATCCTTGACGAGAACGGCGAGCCCATCAAGGCAGGCGATGAGGACAGGAGATACTTCGAAGATCCCTGGATGCACAAGTTCAACGGCAAGTACTATTTCTCATACTCAACGGGAACAACGCACTACCTCTGCTATTCCGTAGGCGATTCTCCGGAGGGACCTTTCACATACAAGGGAAGGATCATGGAGCCTGTCATCGGCTGGACGACACATCACTCCATCGTTCAGATCGACGGAGAGTGGTATCTGTTCTATCACGATGCAAAGAGATCCGGCGGATGCTCACACAAGAGATCAGTTAAGTTCACAAAACTCAACATCTCTGAAGACGGAACGATCGAGACGATCTATCCTTACGATCACGAAAATTAATACTTGCGCTCGCTAGGTCCTCCGCGCTTTGCTTGTGCGGAATCGCTCGCGAAGTATTAATTTCCATGTGAAATACAAAAAATACACGGCGGGCACCCTCAAAGGGTGTCCGTTTTCATTGCAAAAATAAGCAGAAAGAGAAATCATTAAATCCAAGAAATTTCTTGGATGTACAAGATCGTACAAGAACCGGCTGCCTGCGAAGCCTGTAAAGATTCGTGCCGGACCCGCCACAGGCGCTAAGCGTTCTCTTTCTGCTATGGGTAATTATACTCGCGGAAGCGGGCAAATCAACTTGGAAGGATACCCTGTTTTCAAGCCGTGAATTGACCTTTTAAGGTTAAGGATTTGCCTTGGTGGTCTTAGGCGTGGGTTTCTTGGTAGGTTTCTTTGTCGGCTTCTTGGTAGGCTTCTTTGTAGGTTTCTTTGTAGGCTTTTTAGTGGGCTTCTTCGTGGGAACGGGTGTCGGCGTAGATGTAGGTTCGGCTGCAGTCGTTTCAGAAGAGGCGGAGGTTGTCTGTTCAGAAGTTGATTCCGTGGTGGACTCGGTCGTTGCTGCGGTTGTTGCTTTAGTCGTTGAAGGCGGAGTCGTAAACGTTGTTACGGAAGAATTGTTCTTGATAAAGAATGACCTGATATCAGCGCCCTTTTTGTCGCAGAGCATGGCAAAACCTAAGACTAAGAAAACGCCGATCAATGCAACGACCGCAAAGATGATGTTCTTTGAGGATGTCGTCAGCTTGTGATCCGGCTTTAAGCGTCTCGGAGGGTTTGAGAGGACGGCACTTGCAGGGTCCTCATTATTGGATCCGGTATCAAATGCCTGATAAGAGGAGTCTTCATCGTTAAAATACGGGATCTCTGCAGGGACCTCTTCGGTATTGTCTATGTTCAGCAGTTTGTTTTCGTTGTTTTCAGATGAACTCATGGTTGTTTCGCTTCAATAATTCCTTTTCCTGTTTTGCACGATATAATTATCGCTGGTTACAAATAATTATGTCAGCATATTATAAAATATTTTTGAAAAGATGGGTACTGTTATAAAAACTTATTGGCCGGATTATTACAAAAACTTCAGGTGCAAGGCAGACAAATGCCTTCATACATGCTGTGCCGGCTGGGTTGTAGGCATCGATGAAGAGTCGTTATCAAGATTTGAAAAAGATCCTGAGATCAACAAAAAGATCTCGGACGCCTGCTTTATCATGGGCGATGACGGCAGGTGCCCGTTCTTAAGAGACGATAACCTTTGCGAGATGATCTTAAAGCACGGCGAAGATTATCTTTGCGATATATGCAGGGAACACCCGAGGTTTTATAACAGTTTTGACGACCACATCGAGGCTGGTATCGGCCTGGTGTGCGAAGAGGCATGCAGGCTGGTGCTGGAATGGGATAAGCCCTTTGAGCTTATTGCATCCGACGGCTCGCAAATGGCACTCCCGGGATATGTTGCAGCTGTTTTCGATGATTCGAAGTCCCTTACGGAAAATCTTTCAGAGATAAGCGGAGGCAGAAGGGCAGGCTCAAAGATCAGGGCGGAGATCTTTAACGGGATGGAAGTGATGGAACCGAAATGGAGCGGACATCTCTTAAGGGTAGCGGCGAATCCTGTTACCGAAGAAGAGGCCGATAAGGTTATCAGAGATAAAGAAAGAGCCCTTACGAACTTTGCCGCATATCTTCTCTACAGATATAAGGGCGCGGGCAGGTTCGCCGCAGAAGCTGTTTACCTTCTCGCAGATCTCTTTGTCAGAGGACTTTGCCTGACCGAAGGCGCCAGAATGTTCTCGGGCGAAGTCGAGTACTCGGATATCAACATCGACGATGCTCTTGAGACGTTCGGATAAATCAGTGATAAAATCGGATAGACCAATCTTTTGGAGGATATTATGACCGCAGATTACAGCAAGATCGAATGGACCGCAAATCCCGCATTCAAAGGCGGAGAAGGCGTTTTTTACAACAAGGTTTTTACCGACGGCGTAAATAAGATGATGCACGGAAAGCTTGAACCGGGTTCTTCGATCGGTTACCACAAGCATGAGGGCAACTGCGAGATGATATTCATCCTGGAAGGCGAGGGAAAAGTGCTTTACGATGACGGTGAAGAAGCCGTATACCCCGGCGTCTGCCATTACTGCCCCGAAGGCCATTCTCATTCGCTGATCAACAACGGTACAAAAGATCTTGTTTTCTATGCGATAGTACCCAAACAATAAGGGATAGGGAGGGATAGAGCATGCCACATTCATCAGGCGGAGGATCATCCGGCGGTGGTTTTCACGGCGGAAGTTCATCCGGAAGCAGCAATCACATTTCGACTCATTATTTCGCGGGAGCCAGACGTTACAGAAGATTTTATACTGACGGACGTCCCGACGAGTATGTTTACGCGAACTCAAAACCGGGAAAGACAGGCATAAGATCGCTTGTCATGATCGCCGTTATGGGCGTTATCTTTATGATGGCATGCGGTTTATCGGTGTTTACCGACAAACCCAAATTCCTTGTCCCGAAATATCAAGATGATCCCGCTGTTCATGACGACATAGGCGTAATGGAAGAAAAGGACAAAGACGAGCTCCTTACGCTGATGAGACAATACAATCAGCTGACCGGGATCTGTCCTGTTATCTATACGACCTTCGACGAGGAGTGGAACAAGGATTACAATAATCTCGAGAAATATGCTTACGACAAATACGTATCTAATTTCAGCGACGAACAGCACTGGGTGTTCGTCTATTCGATCCCCGCAGATGCTGCAGAGTTCCAGCCCGGCGGACTTGTCACGAGTTCAGAATTCAAATGGGAAGCGATCCAGGGAGATGAAACCGATAATATTCTTACCGAATCGGCATTTGAGAATATCGGCAAAGCTATCCAGAAAGACCTGAAAGCAGGCAAAGGCCCAGGGACCGCGTTTATTACCGGTTTTGGAAAAGCTTATGAATCGGCGAAAAAGAAACTTGAACCGGGTGCCGGCAGGGCGGTGTTCAACACCATAATAAGCTGCATCCCGCTCCTTATAACCGTGGGCATCTTCGTTCCGCTTTTTATCATCATGCTCAAACAATACAAGAAGGATAAGGCAATGGACTATGAGGAGGTTCCTCTTGATGTTGAGCCTGTAGAGGTCCCGGGTTTGAGATCATATATTAATGCGAAAGGCGGCACCGTAACAGAGTACAAGACTAACGGTTATTACAGCAAATCAGTCGGTTATGATGCCACGAACCCTGCTGCTTCCAAGGCGGTCAAGATCGTAAGCCTTGTCATGCTCATTCCTTTCATCCTTATCGGGATCGGAGTAATGGCAGGCGGAGTCAGCATTATCAATGCCGGCACTGACAGGACCGGCGGTATTTTCATGATCGGTTTCGGAGCGGTCTGGACATTTATAAGCGCGGCGATCCTTATCGGACTGCTCAGGACATCAGCCAAGGCAAAGAAGATGGCAGGTGATCCGCTCACAGCCGAATATCCGAAAGCGGAGTATCCGGACATGAAACCGGTAACACCCGAGTCTGCTAAACCCTCTGAACAGCCTGAATTCGATCCGCAGTTCTTCGGCTCTGCCAAGAGTGATTACGAAAGTGATGATGAAGACTACAAGAGGATGAAGAGAAAGGGCTTCGAGTAACAAGCAAAACGGCCGTTTAAGCGGCCGTTTTTACTTTTTTTATGAAAGAATTCCAATCCATGATATTTGTCATGCAAAGTCGAGACAAACTATGTTAGAATACCGTCTAGTAATTTTTTATATATAGGCTAAAGGGGGCGTAATTATGCCAAAGAGAGATGACATCAACAAGATCCTTATCATCGGTTCAGGTCCTATCATCATCGGCCAGGCCTGCGAGTTCGACTATTCCGGTACTCAGGCATGCAAAGCATTAAGAAAGCTCGGTTATGAGATCGTTCTGGTCAATTCCAATCCCGCGACCATCATGACAGACCCCGATGTTGCGGACAGAACCTACATAGAACCGCTCAACGTCAAACGTTTGGAGCAGATCATCGCAAAAGAACGCCCCGATGCGCTTCTCCCTAACTTAGGCGGACAGTCAGGCCTTAACCTCAGCTCTGAGCTGGCAAAGGCAGGAGTCCTCGACAAGTACAACGTACAGATAATCGGTGTCCAGGTCGATGCCATCGAGAGAGGCGAAGACAGAATAGAATTCAAGCAGACTATGACTTCCCTCGGGATCGAGATGCCCAGATCTCACGAAGCTTACTCCGTTGAGGAAGCTATTAAGATCGCTGATGAATTAAGCTACCCTGTAGTTATCAGACCTGCTTACACGATGGGCGGCGCAGGCGGCGGCCTCGTTTACAACATCGATGAGCTCAAGGTCGTAGTCGAAAGAGGACTTGCAGCTTCCATGATCCACCAGGTCCTGGTCGAAGAGTCCATCAGCGGTTGGGAAGAATTGGAGCTCGAGGTCGTAAGGGACTCCAAGAACAACGTCATCACCGTCTGCTTCATCGAGAACATTGACCCTATCGGCGTTCATACGGGCGACTCATTCTGCTCAGCACCTATGCTCACCATTTCCCAGGATGTTCAGGACATCCTTCAGGATTATTCATACAGGATCGTAAAGGCGATCGAAGTTATCGGAGGCTGCAACTGTCAGTTCGCTCACGATCCCAAGACCGGAAGGATCGTCGTCATCGAGATCAACCCGAGAACATCAAGATCTTCCGCTCTTGCTTCAAAGGCTACGGGCTTCCCGATCGCATTCGTTTCCGCACTTCTTGCATGCGGCCTCACCCTTGATGAGATCCCCTGCGGCAAGTACGGTACACTCGACAAGTACTATCCGGACGGCGACTATGTCGTAATCAAGTTCGCAAGATGGGCATTCGAGAAGTTCCACGGAGCTCAGGACAAGCTCGGCACACAGATGAGGGCCGTAGGCGAGGTCATGAGCATCGGCAAGACATACAAGGAAGCTTTCCAGAAGGCCATCAGATCCCTTGAGAAGGACAGATACGGCTTAGGTTTTGCCAAGGACTTTAACAAGCTTTCCAAGGAAGAGCTTATGCTGAGGCTCACACAGCCTTCATCCGAGCGTCAGTTCCTCATGTATGAGGCCTTAAGAAAGGGTGCTACCGTTGATGAGCTCTTCGAGCTTACAAAGATCAAGCACTGGTTCATCGAGCAGATGAAGGAACTCGTTGAGGAAGAAGAGGAGCTCATGAAGGGCGCAGGAAGGATCCCCAATGAGGATGTCCTCCGCAAGGCAAAGCTTGACGGTTTCTCAGACAAGTATCTTTCACAGCTCCTCAACGTTTCCGAGGATCTCATCCGCCGCGCACGTTATGAGTACGGCATCAAGGAAGCCTGGGAAGGCGTACACGTATCCGGAACACAGGATGCTGCTTATTACTAT
>JAILIB010000123.1 GCA_024695505.1 Saccharofermentans sp. | reverse complement strand
GGCAATGCTTCTCTCTGGACCGTTGATCTCTCGATCTTGAAGAAAGCATCGAGATCGCCGTTATCAAAAATCCCATACATGATGCCCATGACAAGTAAGAACGGGAATAAAAATATGATACCGAAAACGCTTGAGCATCCGTTTCCACGGCCGCCGGATCCGCCGGAATAATGAGTTCCGCCTGAATGGTGCGAATAAGACGATCTGTAAGACGAACCGGAAGATCTGTATGAAGAACCCGACGATCTATAGGACGATCTTGAAGAGCCGCCCGAATGTGAATGACTGCTCGAATGATGCGAGCTGTGATGAGAGCTTCCGCCGCCGCCGCCTCTTCCCATAAAAAAAATCCTCCCTTACTTTTATTCCGGGAAGATTTTAACATAACGGTATGTGTTTTACTAATAAAGGCTTACTCGTACAGCTCGTAAAGCCCTGCCGGAAGTCTGCACTTTATCGAAGAATCCTCGACCGAAACTTCATAACAGTACTCCTTAACGAAAGGAAGCATGAGGTTCTTCTTTTTGCCCTGACGCTTGATCTCCAGGATGTGCCCGCTTCCGCCTTCAAAGCAGTCTAAGACTACTCCCAGCTCGCCCTTTTCGTCATCAGTCACGGTCATGCCGATAAGGTCTGCCGTGTAATACTTGCCCTTGGGGAGCTTGACTGCATCCTTGCGGTCCACCGCGATGTAGCGGCCGTGAAGGGTCTGTGCCTTGTCCCTGTCAGAGACTCCTTCGAGCGTTACGAGAACGTTGCCCCTGTCGATCCTTGCGGAAACGACCATTGTCTCAACGGGGTTTTCGAGTTTTGCACCCGTCAGATAGCACTTTTTCATGGAAAGGAAACGGCGCGCATTATCCGTCAGGGGAAATACCTTGATCTCCCCGCGGACGCCGTGCGCGCCGAGTATCTTTCCTGTAATTATCAGGTCTTCCAAGTGGATCAGCCGACTATATCGACAATAACGCGCTTACCTTCCTTGAGGTACTTCGCCTTCATTATCGAACGGATGGCCTGAGCCCTCTTGCCGTTCTTTCCGATGATCTTGCCTGTATCGTCAGGTGCAACGGACAGCTCGAAAATAATGGTATTTCCGCGCTCGGTCTTCTTGACGTTGACCTCATCGGGATTGTTCACCAGTTCCCTGGCGATATAAACCAATAAATCGTCCATCGCAATCTCCTCAGATGATGCCCTGCTTCTTGAGAAGGGACTTAACGGTATCAGTGGGCTGAGCTCCGTTGCCGATCCACTTCTTAGCAGCTTCTGCGTCGATATCGACAGCATTCTCTGCCTTCATGGGATCATAAGTACCGATCTCCTCGATGAAACGGCCATCTCTGGGGTATCTGGAATCAGCTACGACGACACGATAGAAAGGTGCCTTCTTCTTACCCATTCTTCTTAAACGAATCTTTACTGCCATTTTCTTTTCCTCCGGAAAAATAATAATGTTTTTTTATGATCTACGCGGGGGATCCCCGCGGGATTCACCTAAAATATTTACCTTCTGCCCTTGCGCTTCTTCTTGCGGTCTCTTCTTCCTGTAGGCGTTACGGGACCTTCATCGGAAACCGAGTTCTTTCTTCCGAACAGGCCTCCGAATCCTCCTGACGATGGCATCTCCATGCCTTCGGGCAACATTCCCTCCATGCCGGCCATGCCTTTCATTCCGCCGCCCATGCCCATCTTGGCAGCCTGCTTTGCAAATCCCTTGGGCATCTTGAAGCCGCCCTTGCCGTTGCTGAACTGCTTCATCATCTTGGCGGTCTGCTCATACTGGGTGACGAGCTTGTTGACGTCTGAAACCTCAACGCCAGCGCCTGCTGCTATTCTCTTACGGCGGCTTGCATTGAGGATGGAAGGAACTCTTCTCTCTTTCTTTGTCATTGAAGAGATTATCGCCATCTGACGGTCGATTATCTTATCATCAAGATCCTCATCGGAAACCTTTCCGGCAGCACCGGGGAGCATTCCGACAAGATCCTTTAATGAACCCATCTTCTTCATCTGAGCAAACTGCGAATACAGATCGTCGAGATTGTATCCGCTGCTCATCATGCGTTCCATCGACTTGATGGCTTCTTCCTCATCGATGTTGCTCTGTGCCTTTTCGATAAGGCTTACGACGTCGCCCATTCCGAGGATCCTGTCTGCCATGCGCTGAGGATGGAACTGCTCTATCGCGTCAACCTTTTCGCCCGTACAGATGTATTTGATCGGCTTGCCCGTAAGCTTCCTGATGGAAAGCGCGGCACCGCCCCTGGCGTCACCGTCGAGTTTCGTCATGATGAAGCCGTCCATGCCGATCGCGCCTTCAAAAGTCTGAGCGACGTTTACGGCTTCCTGACCGATCATCGCATCGACTACGAGGAGCTTCTCGGTGGGATTTACGGTATCACTGATGTCCTTGAGCTCACCCATGAGCTCGTCATCAACGACCGTACGGCCTGCGGTATCTATGATCAGGTAATTACAGAGCATGTATCTGGCTCTGCCCTCACCGTCCTTGGCGATCTTTATCGCATCCTTTTCTTCAGGATCGATATAGCAGTCAACTCCGACTGCATCAGCCAAAACTTTGAGCTGGCCTGCAGCAGCGGGTCTGTGAACGTCAACTGAAACGACCATCGGCTTCTTGCCCGCAGTCTTGAGGAGCTTTGCGAGCTTGACGGCAGTCGTGGTCTTACCTGCACCCTGAAGACCGTAAAGGATGATCGTATTGAATCCTGTAGAAGAAGACAAAAGCTTGTCGGATCCCTCTTCTCCTCCGAGGAGAGCAGTAAGTGAATCCCTGACGATCTTAACGATCTCCTGGCCGGGAGTAAGAGACTTGGTAACGTCAGCGCCCTTGCACTTCTCGCTCATCTCGGCGACGAATTCCTTGACTACGCCGTAGTTAACATCAGCCTCAAGGAGAGCCATGCGGATCTCGCGCATCATCTCCTTGATGTCAGCTTCAGTTACGCGGGCCTTGCCGCGCATCTTAGCCGTTATATTCTGAAGTTTTGACGAAAGGCTTTCAAACACCTTGTTACATTTCCTCTATCAGTTCTTCAAGTTCGGTGGCGGCCTTTTCAGTGTCACCACGGTTTATCAGTTCAAGGGCTTTCTGTGCCCTTGCTTTGTTCTTTTCGAAAAGTCCCATGAGCCCTAACTTATCCTCGTAAGACTCAAGTTCCTTCTCAGCGCGCTTTATCGTATCGTGAACTCCCTGCCGGGAAATGCCCTGGAGCTCCGCTATCTCGGCAAGCGAAAGATCCTCGTAGTAGTAACTCTCGCATGCCTCGCGCATCCTGTCGGTCAGGAGATTCCCGTAAAAATCAAGCAAAAGGCCTGTTCTGATTGACTTTTCCTTCATTTGAACGCAGTAGCCCTCCGTATACGACCACAGAATAATAACAAAGAGCCGCTGTGATGTCAAGTATTTTTACTTGTCACGGCTGCGAATCTTACGAGCCTTGCGAATCCGATTCACGTAAAATTCCAAATTTCGCTCGTTTTCGTGAAAAAATCGTGAATTCAAGACCATATTCACGAAAACCGTCTCGTTTTTGCCCTGTTTCGTGAAAAATACGTGAATCAGCTAAACGGTGCTCTGTCCAGAGTTCCTGAGCAACAAAAAGCGCCCCCGGAAACCGGGAGCGCCTTGAAAGCTAAATTAACAGCCGTATCAGCCCTTCTCAAGTGCGAGAGTAACTGTTGTTCTGTCGCATACGTCGGAAGGTCCGAAGTACTGGATAGCGCCCGGGAATGTGAATGCAGTCTCAACTGCCCACTTCTCTCTGTTTGCTTCGAAGTACTTGAACGGCTTGCCGTCGAGCTCAACGAGAGCCTTGCGGATAACCGGCTTGTCCTTACCGTTTCTTCTCTCCATGTTCATCATCTTTGTGATGGGCATGCCGCCTGCAACCCACTGATCAGCAGGCTTGCTGATGTTGGAAACCTTGGAGAGGTAACCTGTGAAGCCGTACTGGATGAGCATGAAAGCGTTGTAGCCAAGAGAGTAGCAGTAGTCTGCATCGAAGTTCGAAGGGAATGCACAGCGGCCTTCATAACCGAAGAAGTGGTGCTGAGCACCGAACTTGCCCTTATATGTGCCTGCTTCCTTTCTCTTGGCGAGCTCGTTCTTGACCATCTCGGAGAAGAGCTTCTCGGACTCGATGAGGGAAACCTGAACGTTGCCGTGAGGGTCTCTCTCGAGGAAGAGCTGCTGCTGGATGCCCTGGGGAAGGATATCGAAAACCTTGAAAGCATCAGCGGAAAG
>JAILIB010000091.1 GCA_024695505.1 Saccharofermentans sp. | reverse complement strand
AGTTCAGGATAACCGTTCTTCCTGTTCCACTCATTGACTTCCTTCATTGCCTTCTGCATTTCAACGGCGCATCTGACCGCGTAGGTTGCATGATCGGGAAGATCCTTCGGTGCACCGAAGATGACAAAGATACCGTCACCCAGGAATTCGATAAGGGTGCCGTGATTCCTCTGCATGCAGTCAACCATCGCTTCGAAATAGTGGTTGAGGACCGTGATGAGCTCTGCGGCCGTAAGCTTTGAACTGAGCGCGGTGAAGCCGCGGAGATCGCTCATCAGTATAGTCAGGTTCTTTGTCTGGCCGCCGCTCTTTTGGCCTTCTTCGGTCGTAAGCGCATAGTCGGCGATCTCAGCGGAAGTATATCTGACAAGAGCGGAATTGACTTTCATGAGCTGAGTCAGATCGGTGATTACGATGAGATAGACCAGCTTGTCCTGTTCATAGCATGTCATCCTGACGTGAAGCTTGCTTACCTTGCCGTCGTTCTTGACATAGTCAACGATCGCCTCATGCGAGGCGACCTTGTTGGAGACTGCATCGATAAACAGCTGGATAAGGCCGTCGTTTCCTTCAATGAACGGAACGACCTTCCAAATCTTTATGCCGCTGTCCGACGGTATATCGAAAAGCTTTTCAGCCGCCGGATTGGCATAGAGCACCTCACCCGAATTCGATATTACGCAAACCGAGTCTTCAGTGTTGGTGAAAAAATATTGTGCCTGTTCAGGACTTATCATTTGTTGTACTGATCGTAAAGATCCTTACATGTTGAGAAGTAGTCGTATGTAAGGTCTCTCAAACGGTGTGAAAGATGGCGGAGGATCATGTCGACCTTCACGGGGAAGGTGACGCAGAGGCCTTCGAGGTCTTCAGCGCGGATGATCTCAACACATGTCTCATCGCTCATTGCAACGGCTGTTGCGCTGCGTGCGTCTTCAGATACAACGCCCATCTCGCCGAAGCACTCGACGGGATAAAGCTCGGTAAGCTTGACTTCATTGGCCGCGCCGTAGTTGCTGTAGATCCCTACGCTGCCGCTGTGTACGAGGTACAGGCACTTGCCGACTTCGCCCTGCTTGAAGATGATATCACCCTTCTTATAGCTCTCAATGAGGGAAGAATCCGTACCTGCAACAGTGTCTGCGCTCTCACGCAAAGCTTCCGCGCTCGGCTTGGAAACGTTGCCCTTGCCGGACAGATAGAAATCGATATGCTTCTTGAGCTTTGCCATGAGGGATTCATTCTGCTTGACTTCGGCCGCACCGCCGTCAGTAAAAAGGCCGCGTGCCTCGTTGTAATCTGCTGTCAGCTCTCTGACTCTGTCGCCCAGATGCTTCATGATGGCAATGATCATCTTGGGATCCTCACGGAAATAGGAGTTCATCTCCTCACCGGGAGTCTCAACAACCTTAACGTCGCCGTCTGCGACAACGGTGCTGCTTCTCGGATATGCCTCGATAACGCCCATCTCGCCGAAGAACTGACCGGGTTCAAGAACCGTAAGCTTAACCTGGTCCGGCTGTCCGTAATTCTTATATACAACGGCCTTGCCCTCAATGATCTTGAAGAATCTGTCGCCGAAATCACCCTCTTTAATGATGATCTCGCCGTTGCCGAATTTTTTCTCGATAGTGCTCATAAAAGTTGCCCCTTTCTCTCAAAACGATTTTACATTTATTTAATCTGATTTTATTTTCGTTCAGGCCTTTTGTCAATTATTAAGCCTTGAAAATAACTACTTTTCAAGCCTTTTTGGCTTGTGTTTTCTCTTCATTAACAAACTATTTTCAAATGCATAGTCTGTCCTCTGAATGCCTGGCCAATTATCACCTTCCCTATACTTCCTTACAACCGCTAAAGTTAGTGAATTCTGATGCTTAATCGACACCCTTCAGTCCCGTTGTCGAAAACCTTCAGACTGCGGGAAGGCACGCCTGACGGCGTGATATAATACGGAATAACAGACCGGAAATGACCAGACAGCATACCTTCCGTTCAGAGGCGGATACTATGGCAAATTCACAGTTGATGGAATTCGTTTTAAACGATATCGAAAAGCAGAAGGGCGTTGCCATACCCGTCCGCGCCAATCTGCTGGAAAGGCTTTTGGTCAGAAGGGCCCGCTGTAAGAACATTCATCCGAATCCTGAAGATGAATTTTCCATGGAATCGGTCGGCCCCAGCTACAAGATACTCGGCGAATACGAAGCCAAGTTCCGCGACGCCATCAGAATGGAAAGACGGCCGATGGTCAATCCTTTGCTGGTCGAAAAGCTCCGTCCTCACGGTTACATGCTCCTTAACGGACATCACAGATGGGCTGCCGCCATTCGCTGCGGGATCAAACGGGCTCCGATCAGGATAATCAACTGCGCCACCGAATCAGACATCAAAACGCTCCTCGAAAATTCCCTTCACGACAAGCGCGTCGCGCTCGATCTGGACGAAGTGGTATTCGGGCATCCGGACAGCAGATATCTCGAGAAAAAAGCCTTCAATTTCCCCATGAGCTTACGCTTCAAAAAGAGGATCAGATTAGGCATTCCGGCACTGTTCTATTACCTGGTCAGGCACGGATACGACATATGGGTCTATGCCGCGGATTTCTATTCGATCGATGACATCCAGAGGTTCTTCAAAGCGTATTCGGTTCACGTTGACGGGATAATCACAGGCCTTTCCAAGCGCGAGCA
>JAILIB010000006.1 GCA_024695505.1 Saccharofermentans sp. | reverse complement strand
GAATCAGCTGGCGAAATAACCGCAGATGTGTCCTCATCAACAGGTCGTCTGCCCGGCTTTATATTTCGGGTAAAGAAATCGGAAAACGAATCATATTCGCGTTCTTCAAAATCGTCCATGTTGATCTTGTATTCTTCAACGAAAGGAGCGATCTTTTTGACGCTCGAACTTCTCCTGTCTTTGGAAGTAGCCATTGTCGAAAAGACAGGCAGAAGAATGAACTTTGAGAGCACTCTTCCGTACCAGGTATTGTAGAGCCGCTCCAGAGATCTTCCGCCGTACTGGCGGTCCTCTATGAAGCTCTTATCCTGTCTTACGTAGATCTTCATCTTCCGAATATTATGTAGAGAACGAAAAGCGCGACCGCAAGGAGCATAAGGAAGATGTATCCCTTCTTCCCCGGTTTGATGAATTTGAGTTTCAGAATGAACAACAGCGCGGAGATCTCCATTGCTATGCACATCAATAGTCCGATCACCTGGCCCGTAAACAGCCTGTTCAGAAGATAGATCGCAGGAAAGATAAGAGCCGCATAAGTAACGGGCATTCCCGTGTAGTATTTGATCGGTGAATCCTTGTCTTCGCTTTCTTCCTGGCAGACGTTGAAATAAGCAAGTCTCGCGACACCGAATACGGTATACATAGCGCAGGCTGCGGCCGCATACCAGGTGATACCCGCAAGCTTTATCACCATCACTACAGGCAGCATGATGAAACTGACGACATCAACAAGTGAATCGAGCTGAATGCCGAAATTCTTTTCCTCTTCGGTGCGCTTGCACATCCTCGCGATCGTGCCGTCGAAAAGGTCGCAGATGCCGGCGGCCATGAAGCACATCATCGCGTATCCTGTCAGGTTGGCAAAGAGCAAAAATATTGCTGCGACGGCAAAGAGCATTCCAACGTAAGTAGCTATAACGGATCTGTTCCACTTGCCTATCATGTTATTTCTCCCCTCCGAGCGTTACTGTTCCGGTGGCACCGTCAATTGTAATGGTCTGTCCGTCCTTTATCTTTGTAAGCGCATCATGGCAGTTGACGATCGCAGGTATTCCGTATTCTCTCGAAACGATCGCCGCATGGCAGAGGATTCCGCCGTACTCGGTAACGATACCCGAAAGGATCGCGAACTTCGGAGTCCATCCTGTATCGGTAAACCTCGTAACGAGTATGTCGTTCTGCTGAAGCCTGTCGATCTCACTGAAATCACAGATGACGCGCGCGGTACCCGTGATCTTTCCGTTGTTTGCGCCGATTCCCTTAAGTGACGCACCGTCTGTTCTGACGTCTGTTTTCGCATCACCGCCGAACATCGGGCCTATCTCGTTCTCGCTCATGTAATTGCGGAATGAATCGTAATATCTCCGGTTCTTCAGGATGATATCGTGGAGGTCTTCTCTGGTAAGCTTTCCGTCAAGGAAATCCCAGACGTTTCCGACCTTGAGCATCCACATGTCTTCTTCCTTATCGAGGATGCCTTCGGCAGTCAGCGTTTTGGAAAGCTCTACGGTATAAACGCGGATCAGGTAATAGAATCTTGTAGATACATCCCTGAATTCTTCACGCCACCAGAGCATGCGGCGCATACCGTCGACCTTTTTCCTGATCTTGTTGTATTTGGATGCGCTGAGGTTCTTCTCAAGGGATGCAAATATCACGTCGCTCTTGAGCTTGCCTTCTTTCCTGTCCTTTTCCGGTCCGAAGTCGCCAGAGAGCGGCAGCATGTCCTTTACGGATACGATGAGCGGGAGCCGGTCTTCGTAGTAGCAGGGATAAGTGACATCGAGTTCCTTGTCGGAGTGATATCCGAACTTGTCGATTATGTTCTTCATCTCAGGAATCAGATATTCACTGCTGTCTATATTTTTCTCGATCTCTTCTGCGGGAGTGCCGTTCCAGTATGAAAGAGCTCCGCTGTCTTCCCTGATCTTTCTTGACAGATCCCACATGGCATAAAAAGGAAGCATATGGGAAATGTTATCGATGCTTCCCAAAAGAGTTAAGTATTCGCTCTCGGAAACATACTTCAAAAGGCCGTCCTTATAGAGCGACTGATGGATCGTGTTGATGAATATCTGCCAGAAATATGTCGTCTCGCTGTGCAGATAGATATCGTGCGTCAGGCTCATGAAGCGCGCCTTGATATCGTCTATCGTATGGTTGTCGTAATTCTTCTTGTATTCCTCATAGGTCTTCAAAAGATCGCTCTTTAGTGTCTCGGCGTTCTCATTTCTTTCCTTGAGGATCTTCTTCTGGGCAAGCGCCATGCGGGCAATATGGACAAGCGCTCCGGGCGTGGCTCTCGTTACATGACCGTCGCCTTCGTATGTGCGCCTGATTCCGTATTCCTGGTCAAACTCCCTTTCCCTGTATCCGACTACCTGGCTCATGGCAAGCTTAACGACAGAAAGATTCCAGTAAGGTCTCCCGTAATACATCTCGCCGAGTTTTCTGGCAAGATCCTTTTCGGTGAGGATCTTCGAATCGAGGATGAACTTCCTTAAGGAATGCTCCCAGATATATTCATAAAGGCTCCACATGTAAGGCGTGCAGACAGATGCGGAAACACCGCCGTCTTTGAAGTCCGCGGTCGTCCAGATATCCTTGAGGTCACCGTAATTTATCCTGGTTATGCTCCTTGACTGAAGGATAAAGAGTTCGCCTTTTTCCACAGCGAATTCAATGTCGCAAGGATATCCGAAATATATCTGTATGTCGGAGAAGACCTTGCCCATCTTTTCGAGCAGCTCAAGACTTACCAGAGTGCCGTTGTTTTCGACAGCCTTCATCTCGTACCTGTCGTACTCGTACTGTTCGGGATTGACCTTTCCGCTTACGATGCTCTCACCTAAGCCTTCGATAACCTCTATAAGCATTCTCTTATCGTTTCCGGTAACAGGGTTGACGGTAAAACAGATACCGCTCAATTCGGAATCGACCATTTCCTGAACGACAACGGCCATCGCAAGGTCATCAGGATCTATTTTATTTGTCGCGATATAACTGATGCCCGTTTTATCGAACATCGAGCGGTAGCAGTCTATGACCTTTTCAGCAATGGATTCCGCGCCCTTCGTATTAAGGAACGTCTTATACTGACCTGCAAAAGAAAACTCCGCGAGGTCTTCTTTGGTCGCGGAAGAACGCACCGCATAGCATTTACTGTCATCAGTCATGGAAGCGATCTTTGAGATCATCTCGCCGTCAGCCTTAAGGCCTTCAAAAAGAGCTTCTATAGCTTTGCCTGTCTCTCCGGCATTCTCGGCCGTGAGTTTTTTCATCAGCTCCGATATCTTATCCGCGATACCGTTCTTCTTAACGAACGAACGGTATTCTTCCGCATCGAGGACGATTCCGTCAGGTACATTGAAACCGGCCCTCTTCATTTCGATGAGATTTCCGGCTTTGTTGCCGCATTCGGATCTTGTTGATTCGGATCCAGTGCTGATTCTGTAGATCATAGATTTTCCTTAAGTCAAAACATATTCTTGCGGAGGTGCGCAAAATACAAAAGCATGTTCAATATGATGTGTGTCACCGCTCCGACGATTACATACAAAAAGTAATACCAGACAGGCAACGGATGAAAGATGCATACCACCAATACGCATCCGAATATCGAATCGGCCTGGTCCAGAAATACGAATAAGTCTTTCTGCCATCCTTTCATTGTCTTGCTCTGATCTATCCCCAGACGTCTCTTGAGAAAACTGTTAGGCAGCTCGAAAAGCGCATAAGCGATGCCGACGAGGACTCCGCAGAGCAGATTGTACAGAGCAGTGTTTTCGTGTTCAAAATAGAAGAAATCATGTGAAGCAAGAGCAGGTGACGCCTTGCATATAAAGCCCCAGAGAAGCGTCATGAGCGTTCCCAGGATCACATAACCCGCAAAGCCCTTCCAGGTCTTGCTGTCTCCGAAGATACGCCTTCCGTCCGTAAACGTCTTCCCCGCATCCATCGGTTTCTTAAGAAAACCAAGTATTGGAAGCTTGCAGAAGATCATGTTTAAGATCCCCGCAAATATGACCGGCATAAGTGTAACGTACATATATGCCAGGTTTGTCAGGACGCTTTTCATAGCTTTACCATTTCCATTCCTTGAACAGTTTCCTGCCATCAGACGAATGACGCTTTCGCCACTCGTTGCCGGCCACGATAACTATCATGATTATACCTGCGATTAGCAGATACAGGAGCCACGCCATGGATGACCAGAACGTCGCCGACAGATAGACCGCTATGCCGATGATAGACACAACTCCAAGTATAAACCAAAGCCTGCTTTTTTGTATAAAAGAAAATAAGAAAATACCGCCGGCCGAAACTCCCGTCACGATCAGATCGAATGTTTCACCCGAAATGGCCGCCGAAATGCTCTCAACTGTAAGGCATGAAGCGATGAGGCCGAACCAGGCGTACTTAAGGACCTTTTCGTCCGCGGGCTTGACCAGGAACCTGAATATGGCTGCATCCAAAAGGATCACGGCAAGGATGAATTCAGTCATGTAAAGATCGGGAATATCGACGAACTCCTGACTTATCACGGCAGCCGCCATGGGGATCGATGCAATGAGCGCAACGATCTTTGCAGGTGTCTTCGTCCTTCCGATGAAGTTGAAGAGCATGACGGCAAGCGTCATCCAGATAAGCGTGCCGTTGTAATTGCTGTCCTGAAGCCCGAATAACAGTACGATCGGAATAAATGCGAGATAATCGGCGCCCTTGCCCGAGAACACCCTCTTTCTGTAGAACAGTCTGCCAATGGCAAACTGGGCAAGTATCAGGATCAGGTACAAGGCGTTGTTCAGATTCGTGTCATTGATACGCACGGTTTCCGTTAAGAACTCTCCGATCGCACACTCAAAGAAGATCACGGGCATGATCGCAAAGAATTCATTTCCACAGAAGTACAGCGCAAGTATTACGACCGGCATGGCAATGAGCTGCCATGTGGAATCCCAGCTTGACAGACTGATAACCGTCCATACGGAGAGCATCGCGCTGATGATGTGCTTCATTGGCTTTGCATAAGGCAGGATCTTTTCTTTTTTGAACAGCGGTGCAAACTTAAGCAGCACCAGTGCACCCGCCATGACGGCGAACATCACGCAGAAAGCGATCCGGTATCCATAGTGCAGGTTTCTTGTCTTTTCAAGTATGAGGGCCGGAACAAATGCCACATAAGCAGGGGCATTGAGAGCAAGCGAAAAAACGATAAGCGACGGAATGGAAAGCTTCCCCTTCTTCTTTGCATTGAAAAGATAGTTATACACTATCAGGAGCGAAGCAATGAACAAAAGGATCCCGTTTGCCCAGACCTTGGCAGCCTCGGTCCTTGTCATTAAGACACGGAAACTCCGTAATCTGTCGTAGTTTGGAGCTCCGATAAGTCCTATGGTCCCGAAAAAGAGCGATGCCCACATCAGGACTTCAGAAGCTGTCCTTATCCTGTCATCGTCTTTTCCGAAGCGCCTGATAACAGTCAGAATGACCGCTGTAAGAACAGGGATCGGCATGGTAAGAACGAAATAGAGTAATTCATCCTTATCGCCTATTATCCTCAGCATCAGTTCGACTGACATGATGTAATACCAAACACCCGCAAGGCCGGCATTTATCAAACCTGATACCTTCGATTTAGAGAACGCGGAAGACAGTGCTGACATTATGGTTCCGAGGCAGGCAGCGATAACGACCGGCACATAGAACGGACCCTGGTTGCTGTCAGAAGCAAGCATGAAGATGACCAGTACTGACGGTAAAAGAATATCCGATAAGAGCGTGCGGATCTTTGCAAAGAAGAATACCGCATAGAGCACAGCGAAAAGAACCATTACGGTCCATACAGAGTTCGGATATCTGTAATCGAAGCAAACGATCGAAAGGAATATACAAAGAGATGCGAACGGCACAGCATAATTAAGCCACGATCTCTTCGGAGTGAATTTCGCATGAAGTATCAGAGCTATATTGGCAAGAACGGATCCGATAAGAACGAAGGTATTCTTGGAACCGTCCCACAAAGCGACAGGTACCGCTATCAGCATCAAGAGTGCTGATGCGTAAGTGATGATCTCTGAATAGATCCTGAAAGCCAGTTTGGCCTCATCAGCCTTGAATATCATGATGACCCTAAGTATTACCGCGAGTACTGCGATCGCGATAAAGATGGCCTCATAAGGATAAATGTAGAGCGCCTCTTCTCCAATCTGGCCTGACACGAATACGACCAGCCAGGTAAACGAGAAATACGTGATGCCCGTATAGAATCTCGACTTGTATATGTACTTGCCGATTATTGCGGACAAAGCCATGAGAAGTGATGCGACCGCAGCTACGATCCAGCCGTTTCCGTTAGAGAAAGAAAACCACTTCCCTAACAGTTTGAACATTCCGACTCCGACAACAACGATCGGTCCCAAGAAGCTTCCAAGCGTATAGAACGCAAAGCCTGTCTGCTTAAGCTTAAATACCTTTCCCGAAAGGAACGACAACAGATAAACCACCGCAACAGCCGCTATAAGCGTGACTGCCCTTGCGGCATTTCCCATGAAGCTCCATGAGACTGAAAGGAATGCCGCACCTACGATGGTAAGGAGCAGAACACCGACACCGAAAGTGATGCTCGTGCTGCTGATCTTTGATCTCTTTTTGGGTTCTGGACGGACTTCCGGAGCAGGCTGATACGCCGGAGCCGGAGCCGGAGCAAATACGGGTGAGGCCACCGGGGCCGCCTGTACCGGAGCCGCCTGTACCGGAGCCGGAGCAAATACGGGTGAGGCCACTGGGGCCGCCTGTACCGGAGCCGCCTGTACCGGAGCCGGAGCGGGCACATGAGGAGCTGCCTGATAAACACGTCCTGCAGCTATTGCCCGTTCATTCTGCTGATCCTGCTTAATGCGGAAAAGTTCCCTTCTGGCATCAATATACTTGCGTACAAACGTGATAAGCAGTATCTGAAGCGCAATTGCATATGGAACAATGAAAAAGATACAAAGTAAACCAATATCGTCTAAATCCATAATATCTTCCCCTTTTCGGACTGCCCGTCCGTTAGCGTGATAATATCATTATGAATTATCGGGTGTAAAGTGCTTTGACTATCAAAGTAAATTATGCCACAAATTTACCACATATAATAAACATCAGGCTTTAACGGCCGCTGCAACAAAAACCGTTCCTGCTCTGTATATATGGCATAGCACGGATTCGGAGGACTGGAAAATGAAAAAGTTAATCGGAAAAAGAGCCATGACTGCTGCACTCGCGGCAATGCTGATGTTTACGGGATGCGCGAACAGGGCCCCAGTTAATACAGAACCGCTCAAGAACGACCCCCAGCTGAAGACAGAGATCAAGCTGAATGAGGTCGCAAGCCGGAAGTTTGACGAAGAAAAGCTCAATGCGGATTACGGCAGATATAGCTTCAAGATGATGGCGGAGATCGCCGCAAATGCCGAAAAGAACTGCAACATAATGATCTCGCCCGCATCTATCATGATGGCTCTCGACATGGTCGCCGCAGGCGCCAAGGGCGAAACGCTCAAGCAGCTCAACGCGCTCTTCTCAAGCGACGCCGATCCTTTGGAGCAGCAGGCTTTTGCTTCCGAGATGATGAAGCGCATCAACGCTTCCAAGAAGCTCAAGTTCGTCTGTGCCAATGCCATCTGGAGCGACAGCAAAAGACTCGGCGGCAAGATCAATTCCGAATACACAAAGTACATCAAGAAGACTTTTGATGCGGAATTCAGCTCCGTCGAGTTCAACTCTGAAACCCACAAAATGGTCAACAAATGGGTCGACGAAAAGACAAACCACATGATCCCGGAGTTGTTTGAACAGCCTTTTGGCGCGAATACAGTCATGGTACTGGTCAACGCCATACGTTTTGAAGCACAATGGGCAAAAGGTTATGAAGACGGCCAGATCAGAAAGCTGAAATTCAAGGGCACCGAAGGCGAAAAGGAAACCTCAATGCTTTCAAGCACTGAAAAAGGCTACTTCATATCTGACAAGGCGACGGGATTCATCAAGTACTATCAGGGCGATGAGTACGCTTTCGTCGCGATCCTTCCCAGAGACGAGAAAGCCAACGCCAACGAGTTCATCAAGAACTTCTCCTACGATGATTACCGCAGATTCATCTCCAGCCGTACAGATTGTGACGTCTATACCCTGATGCCTGAATTCAAGTCCGATTACGGCATCAAGCTCAACGAGATCTTGAAAAAGCTCGGCGTAACTGACGCGTTCAGTGACAGCAAAGCAGAACTTACGGGAATCGCCAATCCTGCAGGAGGAAAGCTCTTTGTCTCAAACGTATTCCACAAGACTCACATCGAGGTCGACCGCAAAGGCACAAAAGCCGCTGCCGCCACGGGGATAACGCTGGACGTAAAGAGCGCCATGCCGATGGAAGAACGCAAAGAAGTCATCTGCGACAGACCTTACATCTATGCGATCGTAGACGCATCCACGATGAATCCGATCTTTATGGGAACGGTCAACAACGCTTGATAAAATAAAAATAGAACAGTCCAGATAATCTGTTTTTTCTCCATGACTTACTAAAAGCGAAAAAAACTGCTTTTAGTAAGTCATTTTCATAAAGATATCGTCTAAAGACACCAAAAAAACAGTTCCGCGCACTTACTAAATCAACGAAAAACTGAATTTAGTAAGTGCATTTTCATTTTTATGCCCCCAAAAACACATGAACGCACGTACTAAATCAGCAAAAAAACTGTTTTCGTAAGTCAGCTCTCATCAAAAAATGCTTTCGCCTGGGCCTTGTTCTCTTCGACAGCCCGTGTCAGCTCCTCTACTCCGGAGAAAGGCTGCTCGGGCCTTAAGAACTTCATCAGTTCGACCTTTATCGATGCACCGTAAATATCCTCGTCGAAATCGAAGATGAAAGTCTCGGCAACGTCGTTTACGGCATCTTCGACAGTCGGTCTTCTTCCGACGTTAGTAACACCGTAGAGCGTGCGATTCCCGAGCGTTACGCGGGAACAATAAACGCCGCGCCTTACAACGAACTTGTCTTCAGATATCTCAAGATTTGCAGTAGGAAAACCCATCTGACGTCCGGCCTGTTTGCCGTGGCAGACGCGTCCCGAATACGAGTAAAAACGCCCGCCGCAAAGCCTTGAAGCGAGTTCAACGTCGCCGTCTGCCAAAGCTTGTCTAAGCCACGTTGTTGAGATCCTGCGGTCAGTTCCATCAAGTATCCTGTCGCTTATCACGCGGAAGCTTATCTTCTCTCTTGAAGCAAACTTCTTGAGTAGAGCCGCATCGCCCTGCGCGTCTTTTCCGAAACGGTAATCATGTCCGATAAAGAGCGCTGCGGCACCCGTGCGCATCTTTAATATCTGCTCACAGTATCCTTCGGGGCTCATGTCCCTGACCTGCGGGAAGTTGAGCACGAGCATCTCGTCAACGCCCAAAGCTTCGAGCATCTTCAAACGCTCTTCCATTGTATAAAGGAGACGCTCTTCACCGTTCTTGCCGAAATTTCTGAAGGTCTGGACGCACGTAAGAAGGCCCGTGTTTTCAGCGAGCCTGACCGCGCTCTTGATTATGTCGATATGCCCCTGATGCAGGCCGTCAAACATTCCGAGCGCCATGACGCGTCCGCCCGGAATGAACGGAAGATCATCAAGACCGTATTTTGAACAGACCTTAATCATTTGCAAAAAGCCTCTCTATCCTCATTACCGTCTTTCCTTCTTCAACAGCGGGATAAACGACAGCAATCGTCTTCCCTTCAAATACAGCGCGGTAATATGTCCTGTCATCTGAAACGTCAGCGCCTTCAAAAGCGATCTTTCTGCCAAAGCTGAGATCCTTTGCCTGACGGGCATCCAGCCTGACTTCAGGCATATCTGAGATCGCACAGGATGAATCAATAAGGAATGAATGATCGCCGTTCTCCGCCATTTCAAAAAGCCTGTCGGGCGTATATGCGTCCTCTATCCTGAAAGGTCCGGTCTGCGTGCGTCTTAAGGTCTCTGCATAAGCGCCGTATCCGAGCATTTCGCCGCAGTCGGTGCAGATGGTCCTGATATAAGTGCCCTTGGAGCACTTGCAGGTAAATTCAACGGCAAAGCCCTTTTCGAGTGTTTCGATCTTGTCGATGACGAGGCTGTAGATCCTGATCTTCGAAGGAGGAAGATCAACTTCTTCACCCTTTCTTGCAAGGTCGTAGGCTTTTACGCCGCCGATCTTTTTCGCAGAATACGAAGGGGGCTTCTGTTCCGTGCGTTTTGATATTTCCGAAAAAGCCTCGCGGACTTTCTTAAAGTCTGTGGAAACAAGCTGATCCATTTCAGCTTCAGAAGGATAGTTTTCCGAGATGATCTCTCCGGTACAGTCGCCGCTGTCGGTAGCCGCGCCAAAGACCGCGCGGCACGAATATTCCTTGTCAAAGCCCTCGCAGAAACGGAGGTACTTCAGCCCCTTGCCGCAAAACACAGGCAGAAGACCCGTTGCAAAAGGATCGAGCGTACCTAAATGACCGGCCTTTCTTGAGCCGGTCAGTTTCTTTATTGCGCCGTCTGTCTTAAAAGACGTCCAGCCCTCAGGTTTGTCTACGAGGATCACTCCGTCAAAGATCATAGGAGTTTTTCCACACGCTCCCTGACCTCATCAGCCAGTGCGTCGATCTTCCTGCCCCTTACGGTAAATCCGGCTGCGCGCAAATGTCCGCCGCCGCCGTAAAGCCCTGCAAACGCTGCAGAATTAAAGCTGTCATTTGATCTTACGTTTGCCCTGATCTCGCCGTTCTCGAGTTCTCTTAATACGATCGCGACCTCAACACTGTCAACGTCCCTCAATGCCGAAACAACGTCATCTACTCCGTCTGCATCGGCACCGTATTCCCTGAACATTGAATAAGGAACAACACTTAACGCGAACTGTCCGCCGCAGAGGAACTCTGCTTTCGAGCGTGCAGCTGCGGAAAGCCTGAATTTCGACTGCTTCTTGACATCGAAAAGGTTATAGCAGACAGCTGAGATATCTCCTCCCAATGCCATCAGCTCACCTGCCGAGACAAGTGTCTCGGGGCGTGTATTCTTGTATGTGAATCTTCCCGTATCGGTAACTATTCCTGCAATAAGGCAGCCGGCACAGAGCTTGTCTGCGAGTGCGCTGACGGGTCTTCCGAGGAGTTTTGCCATTGAACAGACAACGTAGTAGACGAGCTCACACGCAGAAGATGCATCGGGATCGATCCACATATTCTCTGCACGCGTACTGACGGAAGCGTGGTGATCGATGATGATCTTATTGGGACACTTATCGAAGAATTCTCCGCAGGTGCCCATTCTGTCAGATTCAGATATATCAACGGCGATGGCTCTCGTGAACTTTCTGTCAAAGACCATACCGCTTTCCCTGAACGCATTTGCAACATCAGTATCAGCAGAAACATCGAAAAGAAGTCCGGAAACTCCCAGGAAATTCATATTCTCAGGGAGTTCCTCAGGCATCGCAACATAGGCTTCAACGCCGATCCTGCGGAGCGCTTCGCAAAGGCCGCAGGCGGAACCTACACAGTCTCCGTCAACGCTCTTATGAAGAAAGATCAGGCAGACGCCGTCCTCTTTCTTGATCTCGCCAGCCATGTCGATAAGCTGTCTTGCTATGCGTTCGGAATCAGCCTGATACTTTTCAATCATTTTCGTTACCGGCTTCCTGCTCGCGCTTTTCTCTTTCAGCGCGCCTTCTCTCGTCATCGGCGATAGTCTTGCTGATCAGCGCATCCATGCGTGCCGCCTCGTCAAGAGTATTGTCGAGCTTGAAGTGCAACTCGGGAGCGATCCTGAGCTTGACTTCCTGCACCGCCTCATAACGGATGAAACCCTTTGCGTGCTCGAGCGCATCCATCGCATCCTTCTTCGTCTTTTCATCTCCGTAAACGGAAATGAAGACTGTGGCATGCGACAGATCCGAACTCATCTTGACGCCCGTGACAGAGGTCATGAAAGGAACCCTGGGGTCCTTGAGCTTCGTCGTTATGATCGTAGAGATGACTTTCTGCATCTCATCGCCGACTATTTCAGGTCTTCTTCTCTTCATTTATCAGTCTCTTGCAACCTCGATATTGCCGAATGCTTCGATAATGTCGCCGACCTTGATGTCGTTGTACTTCTCGACAGTAAGTCCGCACTCATGTCCTGCAACAGCTTCCTTAATGGAATCCTTCTCATGCTGGAGGGAACCGAGCTCACCTGTATAAGCAACGACGCCGTCTCTGATAACCCTGACCTTGGTGCCGCGGGTGATCTTACCGTCGGTGACGTAGCAGCCGCCGATGGTTCCGATGCCGCTGACCTTGAACAGCTGTCTGATCTCGGCATGACCCGTGATGACTTCCTCGATCTTCGGAGCAAGCATACCCTTCATAGCGTTCTCAACATCTTCGATAGCGTTGTAGATGACGCTGTAGAGTCTGATGTCAACGCCTGCTTCCTTTGCCTTGTCGATGATCATCTGGTTAGGACGTACGTTGAAGCCGATGATGATGGCGTTAGAAACGTCAGCGAGAACGATATCTGATTCGTTGATCGCACCGACACCGCCGTGAACGACCTTGACCTTGACCTCGTCGTTGGAGAGCTTCTCGAGGGACTGCTGGACAGCCTCAACGGAACCTCTGTCGTCCGCCTTGATGATGATGTTGAGATCCTTGACGTCGCCTGCAGCCATCTGCGCAGCGAGAGTCTCAAGGCTCATCTTGGAAGATCTGTGGAGCTGTTCTTCACGCTGCTTGATCTTTCTCTTCTCAACTAGCTGACGTGCTGTCTTGTCGTCTGTTACGGCATAGAGCAGTTCGCCTGCCTCAGGCACTTCAGGGAGACCTAAGATCTCGACAGGAATTGAAGGTCCTGCCTTCTTGATCGGGTTGCCCTTATCGTCGTACATGGCTCTGATGTTGCCCATGATAGGTCCGCAGACGACCGTGTCGCCCTGCTTGAGCGTACCGCGCTGTACGAGTACTGATGCGACAGGACCTCTGTTCTTGTCGAGCTGAGCCTCGATAACGGCACCCTTTGCCTGACCGGTAGGATCGGCCTTGAGCTCCATTACGTCTGCCGTGAGCAGAACGTTTTCGAGAAGGTCGTCAATGCCGATGCCCTTCTTAGCGGAGATAGGTACCATGATGGTGTTTCCGCCCCACTCTTCGCAGATGAGATCATAGTTTGTGAGTTCCTGCTTAACCTTATCGGGATTTGCGCCCGGCTTGTCGATCTTGTTGATTGCAACAACGATCTCGGTGTTTGCAGCCTTTGCGTGGTTGATGGCCTCGATCGTCTGAGGCATGACGCCGTCGTCTGCAGCAACTACGAGGATAGCGATATCCGTGAACTGAGCACCTCTCGCTCTCATCGTCGTGAATGCTTCGTGACCAGGGGTATCAAGGAATGTGATCTGACGACCCTTGAGCCTTACGGTGTAAGCACCGATCTTCTGCGTGATTCCGCCCGCTTCGCCTTCGATGACGTTCGTGGAACGGATCCTGTCGAGGAGTGACGTCTTACCATGGTCAACGTGACCCATGACAACGACGACCGGCGGCCTCGGCTGGAGGTTCTCGGGATTGCCCTCACCGTCATCGATAAGGATATCTTCTTCAGTCTTCTCCTCAAGGAGCTCTGCGTTGATGCCGAACGAATCAGCAACAAGGCATGCGGTATCGAAATCGAGTTCCTGGTTGATAGTAGCCATAACGCCGAGCTTCATAAGAGCCATGATGATCTCGGAGCTCTTCTTGCCGATACCCTCAGCGAATTCCTTAACGGTAATGAATGCAGGGATCTTGATCTCGGTTATGGTCTGCTGCTCGTCGGAATACTCCTCGGACTGCTTCTTTTTCTTCTTCTTGTATGAATAATCGTCGTAATCACCGTCTTCGTTTACACGGCCGTTGAACTGAGCATTCCTGTTCTGGTGACGCTTGTCGGCAAAGCTGCCCTTTCCGCCGCCTTCCCTGCGCTCGTTATCGTTGTGCTTCTTGTCAAAAGCACTCTTCTCGGCGTAGTTGGTCCTGCTCTTCTTGACCTCGTCGATCGGAGACTCGGCCTTAGGTCTTGCAGGACGTCTGAACTGGTTCTTCTGACCGGGCTCTTCGTCCTTGTCCTTGTCGAATCCGCCGCCACCGCCGTGGCCCTGATATCCGCCGCCGCCGCGCTGGGGTCCTCTGTTGCCGCCGAAGCCGCCCTGTCCGCCGCTTCTTGCGGGACTCTTACGGTCACGGCCCGTGTAGGTGATGATCGTGGAACTCCTGATGGTCTCGCCTCTTGCAGGGGCGTCGCCCAGAGATACGACCGCAGACGAAAGCTTAGGTCTCGGTGCAGGTCTTACGATATTGCTTTCCTCAGGAGCGGGAGTCTCTGTCTTGGCAGGCTCTGAAGCAGGTACTTCAGGTGCTTTCTCTTCTGCCTTGGGCTCTTCAGCCTTGGGAGCCTCCTTAGGCTGCTCTGTCTTGGGTTCCTCCGCCTTGACGGGTTCTTCAGACTTAGCTTCCTTCTTTGCTTCCTTTTCTTCGTCTGCAGCCTTGGCAGTCTTTGAAGAAGCCTTCTTGGCAGGCTTTTCCTTTGCAGGAGCCTCTTCCTTGGCTGTTTCGGCCTCGGCAGTCTTCTTAGTGCGCTTAGCGGCAGGCTTTTTCTCTTCGGCAGGCTCTTCCGTCTTAGCGGTCTTAGCCTTCTCCGAAGTCTTTGCTGTCTTCTTGGCAGGAGCTGAATCTTCGGTCTTCTTAGCCGCTTCCTTCTTTGCAGGCTTTTCAGCTGCAGGAGCCTTCTCCGTCGCTTCAGGTGCGGCAGCGGGTTCGGCAGCAGGTGCCGGAGCCGGTTTTACCGCTGCTGCAGGAGCAGCCGCAGCATCATCGCCCTTGTCGGACTTCTTGTGGACTCTTCCGAGCCTCATCTTCTTGTTGCCTGAGACGCCTCCGACTGTAAGACCGTTTTTCTTGTTCTCGCTGTCTTCACTCATCAAATGTCTTCCTCCTCGTTGATGCCTTCGAGCAGATCGGAAATCCCCTTTGCGAAGGCTTTATCCGTAACGGCGAGGGCTGCCCTTGCGGCTTTACCCGTCGCTTGCCCCAGGTCATCTGATGTTCCGAACCTGAAGCACGTTACTGCTTTTCCTGTTACCTTTTCACCTTTTTCCGCGGCACTCAGGAGCTTGTCCAGAGAGTTGCGCGATATGTCGCGGCTGATGATCAGCAGTTCCGCCTTACCGGTACTGAGAGCCGCGGTTACGGCTTCAGCTCCCGAAGCGACCTTGCCGGCACGCTGTGCCATGCCCAGCATTCCGAACACACGCTGCTTCGCATCCATTATTGTTCCGCCTTTTCAGCCGCGGCGAGCATTTCTTTCGCGAGGTTTTCGATCTCCTCGTCGCTTATTGCCCTGCGAAGCCCCTTCGAAAGCCTTGCGGCCTTTTTGAGCTCCGACTTGATGCATTCCGCATTTTTGCAGAGATAAGACCCTCTTCCCGGAGCTTTTCCGGTCGGATCGTAGACTATGCTGCCGTCAGCCATGGCAACGACGCGAAGGAGTTCGCTCTTATCTCTCGTTGTCCTGCAGCAGACACAGCTTCTCTGCGGTTTCTTCTTCATGAGTTTCAGGCTTCTCCCTTATCCTCAGTCTCGTCAACGACCTGGAAGCCGTCTGTGAGGACCTTTGCAGCCTCATCGCTCTCGTCAGACTCCTTGCGGATGTCGATCTTGAAGCCGGTGAGTCTTGCAGCAAGCCTTACGTTCTGGCCGTTCTTGCCGATAGCAAGAGAGAACTGCTGGTCGGGAACGATGACCTTAGCGTGACGCTCAACGATGCCCTCTGCGTTTGTTGAGATCTCAGTATCTACCCTGACAACCTTTGCAGGCTGGAGCGCTTCACTGATGAACAGTGCAGCATCTTCCTTCCAGTCAACGATGTCGATCTTCTCATCGGAAAGCTCGTTCATGATCTGCTGGACCCTCTGTCCGCGCTGACCAACGCAAGCACCCTTTGCATCGATATCGGGATCTCTGGAATAAACTGCGACTTTGGATCTTGAACCGGGCTCACGCGCAACGGACTTGATGATGACGTCGCCGTTCTTGATCTCGGGAACTTCAAGCTCGAAAAGCTTTGCTACGAGCGCAGGAGCTGTTCTTGAAAGAACAACGGAAGGTCTGCCGTTCGCTTCCTCAACGCCTGTTACGAGGAACTTCATGATCCTGTCCTGATCGTAACGCTCGTTGCGGTTGTTGCGGATCTGTCCGTCACGTCTGACGATGGCCTCAGCACGGCCGATATTGACGTAAACGTTTCTTGCATCCTTACGGACGATGGTTCCTGAAGTGATCTCGCCGATCTTGCCGTGGAACTCGTTCTGGATCTTGGTAGACTCAGCATCTCTTAACTTCTGGTTGATGGCGTTCTTGGCAGCGCCTGCAGCGAGGCGGCCCAAGTCTTCAACGTCGATACCGATCTCGATCTCATCGCCGATCTCAACGTCCTCATAGCCGAGCTCCTTGGCGTCTTCCAAAGAGATCTCGTTTGCATCATCCAAAACCTCGTCAACGACTTCAGCGAGCTTGTAAACGTAGATCTCGCCCGTCTCACGGTCGATCTCCGCATTAACAGACTTGATGTCCTGCTTGTTTCCGCCGAACTCTCTCTTGTAAGCTGCAACGATACCGCTCTCGATTGCCTGGAAAACCTCTTCCTCGTCGATAGCACGCTCTTCAGCGAGCAGCTTGACGAGGTCGACTATTGTCTCTCTGGGTTCCTCTTCGTTCTTTCTCTTAGCCATCCTGAAAGTGACCTCCTGTAAAACTGTTGATAAACTTACTTAAAACTCAATATGTCTTACCGCCTTGGCGATGTCGCTCAAGGCAAGCTCATATTCCTTGCCGTCTGAAGCCTTAAGCTTCACTTTATCTTCCTCTGCGGCCTCACAGACGCAGGTGAATTCCTTTATTCCGTCAACGGGAGCGTAAAGCGACACGTCAAGCGTCTCTCCCATGTAACGCTGATAATCCGAGACCGTCTCGAGAGGTCTCGTCAGTCCCGGTGAAGAGACCTCGAAATAGTCGTAATCCAGGCCCAGCTCCTTCTCGAGCACGGAATCCGTAGCCTTGCTGACGGTCTCGCAGTCGTCGATCCCGACTCCGCCCTTTTTGTCAACGTAGAGCCTTAAGAACATCTTTCCGCCCTCTTTGGCATAGGAAACGTCGACCAGGTCAAGACCTAACGCCTTTACCAAAGGTTCAGCTATGTCAAACGCCTTCTGCGCCGTCTTTGACCTCTTGCCCATATCTTCCTCCAAAGCCTGCCAAAAAATAGAAAAAACGGACTTGAACCCAAGCCCGTTCAAAAAAATTACTTCTTAAGAACGGACTTATATTATCACATCGGTTCCCGGCATGCAAACAGAAAAAACTTCTGATTTTCTTAACATTTGGCTCTTCATTTAATTTGGTAATTAAAGTAAAATGAGCATATCCGGATTATTCCTATGGAAATATGATCCCCAAAGGAGAACAAACTATGATCAAAGTTATTGCAGGACCCAAGGGAACAGGCAAGACGGCTAAACTCGTCGATGACATCAACGAAGTAGCCAGAACCGACAGCAACGTCGTATGCATCGAGCGCGGCAACCGCCTCGACCAGCTCCTGAAGCCCAATGTACGTCTCGTCAATATGAAGGAATACCCCATCAAGGGTTTCGACCAGGTATTAGCATTCATCTGCGGCATCTGCTCCAAAGATTACGACCTTACACATATCTACATCGACGCTATCTGCAAAGTAGCTGATGATTACGATCTCGACAATCTCGGCGAATTCCTGGGCAAGCTCGACGCTTTCCTCGCTGACAAGCCCATCACGGCTATGCTTCTCTTCAGCGGCGACATCAATACCAGCCCCGATTCGATCAAGAAGTACGTTTAATAACAACTTAATTAAGTTATTAATGCCCGGCTCATCAGGTCCGGGCATTTAATTAGATACCACAAGGAGGATCTGTATATGGGTTTTATGAAAGAATTCAAAGAATTCGCACTCAAGGGTAACGTTATGGATATGGCAGTCGGTGTGATCATCGGCGGCGCTTTCGGAGGCATCGTCGGTGCTCTGACAGATGACTTTATCAATCCTTTGATCAATTCGATCGGAGGCGCACAGATCGGCGGTTCTTTCGTTCTGCCTTGGTCAAAACTCGCTGACAGCACTGATCCCGAAGTCCTCGCAACGATCTCCATCAAGTATGGTCACTTCGTCACTCAGATCATCAACTTCTTAATCCTTGCTCTTGTGCTTTTCATTATCATTAAAGGTATGAACAAACTTACTACTCTCGGTAAGAAGAAGGAAGAAGAAGCTCCCGCAGCACCTCCGGAACCCTCCGATGAAGTCAAGCTCCTCACTGAGATCAAGGACATCCTCAAAGAGAAGAACTGAGAGTTTTCCAAGCAACTGATCAAAGGACCGTCTCAAATGAGCCGGTCCTTTTCTTTATATCTGTTCTACATTCTTGCTCTTGCCGTTCTTCAACAGCAGGATAAACAATAAAGGAGCTGTCATAAATGAATAAAAGCTGATCCTGATATAGTCATAATTGCTAGTCATCAGGAACATCGTGCCAAAGTTGTTGATAAACAACGGCAGAACAAACAATGCTCTTTTCCAGCCTTCAAGAGTATTTAGCCTGTACTTCGCAAAGAATACCGTGAGGATCGCCAGATGAATACAACCCAGGAAAAAGAACAGAAAAGGAACAACCACTGCACAAACACGTGAATACTGCCTGTTGATCATCTCAAAAGAATTCAGGTTGCCTTCACCATATTCCCCATAATCAGAATCGAGAATGCCCGGCAATTCGTTACCGGTAATGGAATATGCAGGACAAGTAACGGTAATAAAGCCTTTCATCGCATACAAAGGCGATGCTTTTACACAACGAAACATGATCCTGAAAACTTCTGCCCTTCCGTATTCTTCTATAACATCGTTATTTGAGGTTTCTTTGTATTTCACCGAGTTGAATCCGTTAACATATGTTTTCTCCCAAACTTCAGGCGCGGCTATCTTATAAGCAAATTCTTTTGTGTAATCATCCAAAGAGGCCGGGTCATGTGCAACCACTTCACCTATGACCGACATCGGCAAACCCAGAGTTTCGATCTGTCTGTTGCCGGGAGTAGTTACACCTAAAGCTGAATACAAAGGATATTTAACAACACCTATCAAAAGTAACGAGCTAAGAAAAATGAAAACAAATCTCTTTTTTTCTACATAGAATACTATTGCAAACATAAGCGGAAAAGTAAAAAGAACCGCATTATGCCTGATCAAAGTCGTGATAACAAAAACCGGTATAAAGACAGCTGTATTAAACGGCTTCTTAAGCCATTCTCCCTTTGAAAAGAATACATTAAAACAATAAGTAACAGTCAACAGTGTAAAAGTTGTAAATGTTACATCCTTCCATGCATACACCGAAATGTTTCCAAGCTTCGGATTCAACAGATAAAAAAGGAAAACAACAAATGCAGTCGTTTTGTTCGTATGTTTCATTATGGAACTCAGAGAGTATCCCATAGACAGTGCGAGCAGGATTATCTGTTCAAGTATGATAGAACCGAACCATCCGCCGGTAAGCGTAAGCGGCAGCTTATAGGCGATCAAAGTGTGGATTACGGGATGCCAGTCATTGTACTCGTTATCAATTGCCTGCGTATATTGAACACTGCTGTCATAAGAAAATATGCCCGGATAGCAGTTGATAAACCTGAACAGAAAAAACAAAAACGGTATTAAATAGAAAACGATCTTTAAGGTTATATCCGATATCTGTTCTATCTGCCCGGATTCCAATCTGTTTTCGGTCAGTTTTTTAACAGCTCTGAAAGCCAACGGAACTGCAACCGCAGAAAAGATCAAAGAGAATACTATTTGACGAAGTATTGCAACAACCGAATCATTAACAGCGATCGCATATGCGCTTAAGACCAAAGAAATATAGAGAAATAAAAGAATGCCGTTTATTCCTTCATAATAATCTATTACATTTTTCATTTGCCTTTTCATCAAAATATCCTCTAAACAAAAAACGCATGTCTTTGCATATAGCATCTCAATCTATAATGCCAAAAACAAAGCTCATAAACAATTGTTGTCACTCAGAATAGTGCACTTTTTCCATATTATGATATATACTTTCATGATATGTTTAGAAAATGCAGGATGCGTCTTTTCTTTCTTTTTGCATTATTTCTTATAGCCGTTTTCGGCTATATCTATATCCGTGCGGTCGGAAACGAATATACTTACGTAAGAAATGACATTAATACTTCCTTCGGGATAACGGATGTCATGATCGAAGAGGAACATGGCAAGATCGAGATCATCAGCTGGGAAGTAAACGATAAGTGTTTTACGGCCCGTTTAAGATCAGTTGCTCCGGGCAGGGTCTATTTATCGTTCGTCGCCAAGGAACGTCCAAGCATCGGTGTCTTCTATGTGCACAAAAACGGCGTGATCACGAGCGAACAGTTCTTCGGTGACTGCACGGGCTGTCAAGCCGTTTATGCCTGTATCCTGATCTATCTTGTTTTGATCCTTGTTTATCTTTTCGTCAAATACATAATTCTCGAGAAAAACAATTTCTACAGCTACGATAACGTTCTGTATCTGGGACTTATCATATACGCATTCTTCTTTATTTTTGCAGTGATCATAGGCATCTGTAGAAAAGGCGGGATCTATGGTGTTTTTCTGCATGCAATAGGATCTTCAGAGTACTTTGTTCTTGTTACTTTCCCGCTTGTCATAGCAACTACGTTCTTTGTAACAATGTCCAATATCAAGCTCATCAGAAAAGAAGGCAGAACATGGAAGAACATGCTCGGTGTGTTCCTTGGACTTGTGCTCGGCATCGGAGCCGTCCTCCCTTTTATCATAGGTGACGCACTGCATAACATGAGGATCACGGGTAGCTTTGACGTTCACAACGGCCGGAGCATCGCTCACTTTTTTGAAATATTCCTTGAATCGATGATCTTCTCGATCGATGCTTATCTCGAATGCATCCTCTTGGGAACGATAATCACTGGCATCAAGACCGCAAAGCACATACCGAAGTTCAACAAGGATTTCATCATCATCAACGGTTGCCAGATAAGAAAAGACGGAACTCTGACGCCGCTCTTGCAGGCTAGAGTTGACCGCGCGATAGAGTTTGCGAAAATGCAGAAGGACCGCGTCGGCAGACCGATCGTTTTCGTGCCGTCAGGCGGTAAAGGAACAGATGAGATGATTTCCGAAGCTGAAGCCATGAAGCGTTATCTTATCAGTCAGGGTATCGAAGAAAAAGACATCCTCGCCGAGACGAAGTCGACCACTACGGAAGAAAACTTCAAGTACTCTCATGAACTTATCAGAAAGTACCATGGTTCCGATTTCTTCAACCTGGCTTTCAGCACCACGAATTACCATGTGTTCCGTTCCGGAATGCTTGCGCATGAGCTCGGAATGAGGATAGAAGGCATAGGAAGCAAGACGAAGAGATATTACTGGATCAACGCTTTCGTAAGAGAATACATCGCAACTATCGTCAAGGAAAAGAAGACGCATATTCTGGTAACGGCCGTACTTATTCTGATAAACCTAATCGGCTCGTTACTGATGTACATCTCCGAAGTCGTTCTGTTCAGATAACACGCAAACTAAAGAAGTGAGCTTTTGGCTCACTTCTTCTTTTTCTTGTCTTTTTTGTCTTTCTTCTTCTTTTTCTTGTCCTTGTCTTTGTCCTTCTTGTCTTTCTTGACCTTCTCGGGCTTGACTTTGACAGGCTTTTCCGGCTTATCTGCCTTTTCTTCTTTCTTGGCGGGCTTGACGCTTACCGCAGCCTTCTTGGATGCAGGCTTGGATAAGCTGCCGTTTGCTATTCCTGCCATAAGATCTGCAACAAGACTCATAGTGCCCTTGTTTATCGAGAAATAAACGCATCTGCCCTCTTTACGCGAAGTAAGCACGTCGTTTTCGAGAAGGATGTTCAGGTGATGCGAAAGCGTGGGCTGCGTGATCTCAAACTCCGGAAGGAGATCACACGAGCGCAGTTCACCGGAACCTGATATCAGGCGGATGATGCGGATCCTCGTCGGTTCGGAAAGGACCGAGAGCACGCGGGAGATTTCGTTGTCAGTTGATCTTGCTGCCATTTTCTTTTGATTATGCTATGAGCTGATCCTTGAGGGCTTCTTCAAACTCGCCGAGATTCGCGCATGCGATAACCTCGGTGTTGTCCTCGAGGAGGATACCTTCGTTGCCTCTTACGAGAACCGTCATCGGAACTCCGAGCTTGCGCAGGAGCAGAAGCTGGTATTCTTTTGAAGCTTCAACGGAAAGATACTTGCAAAGGAGCCTTAAGACCTGCTTTGCGTCTTCAAGATAGATTCCAGACTGCTTCATGAGATTGTCTACGACATACATGCCAAAGACATCGTTAAAATCGAGAAGATCCTTCTCAGGGAAAACAGCTGTAAAAGCGGTGAGAGACATCTTGCCGACCATTTCGAGCTCCTTGAAGTCCTTCATCGGGATCTTGAAGCTCTCTACGTTAGCTGAGAAAAGCTCCTGCATCTGCTCAACCGACAGCTCGTTCTTGAGCTCTCTGATGCGGTCGATCCTCGCAAGGATCTTCTCTTCCGGGAAGAATGTTGCCTGGCCGATCTCGGTAGCCTTATGGATGAACCAGCTCTCCGGGATCAATCCCTGTCTCTTCCAACGGTACAGCGTGCCATATGAGATCTGCTCAAGATTCAGAAGGTCTTTTTTCGAAATCAGTTTTTCATCCATAGTCATGTTCCCCTTCTGCCCGACAATACGGGCAATTACATTACAGGTTCATTGTAGATTAACAATGTTACAAACACGCGACATAAGGATAAAAAGAATACAACAAAAAAGCCCCGGCTTGAAAACCGGGGCCGTAACAGCGGGTTTAATGCTCAGAAATAGATGCCGAGCGCGTTCATGATCTTGAGGCACGCATTACTGATCGCGATCTTGTTCTCTTCGGGAATGACCGCACCTGCCACGAGGACGATGATGAGGCATGCGATGAAGATGATCAGATAGTAAGCCAGCTTGGAACGTGCAAAGCACTTGAGGTTCCTGTTCTTCGGAGCGATAGAAAGGATGAAAGTGATAAATATGCCGATAACCGGGAGCCAGCATAAGATGCCAACCCAGAAATAAGCTGACGTTCCGACGGGCTTGTACTGCGGAGGGCACTGAGCCTTGAGTGCGTTGATCTTCTCTTTCTTTTCGGCACGCTTTGCATCCTTGGCGGCTTTAGCCTCTTCCGCCTTCTTTGCGGCAGCGGCAGCAGCGGCGGCCTTGGCAGCATCCTCTTCAGCCTTCTTTGCGGCTAATTCAGCGGCTTTCTTTGCCTCCAGTTCCTCGGCAGCCTTTTTGGCTTCCTCGGCCTTTTGTGCCTCAGCTTCAGCAGCCTTCTTGGCTTCTTCGGCTTTCTTTACTTCATCAGCCTTCTTTTCGGCTTCCTTCTTAGCGTCTTCTTCAGCCTTCTTTGCGGCTTCCTTCTTGGCCTCTTCAGCCTTCTTGGCTATCCTTTCGGCCTCTTTTCTTGCTTCCTCGGCAGCAGCTTCAGCAGCCTTAGCCTTCTCCTCAGCTTCCTTAACTTCATTGTTTACGTCATCTGCCATAGTAAGCACCCCCTCTGAGAATTTGATTTCATTATATCACACGGCCGTCATCATTTGGCTTTTGCGGTGCTCCTGTTTCTCTTGCGGAAAGACAGCGAACACCTGATCAGGCCGTCGCAGGTGGCGACTACTGCGACTACCACCATGTAGAATCTGAGGGTGTTTTCAGGCGCGAAGAGAATGAACATTCCGCAGTTGGCCCAAATTACGCACATGATAAACAGAAATGTCCTTCTGACCTTCCAGTTTTCCTTTTTCGCCCTGTTGGCGCAGCTGTACGCCTGCGCAAGAAATGCCGTGCCGAAGATCGCGCTCGCCATTACAAAGAGCGCGCCCTGCTTGATGAACGTTATCAGCGTTACCGCGATCAACAGGATCGACAAAACGGCGTACGCAAAATGTTTGTTAAGGTTCCAGTTGTCCTTTATAAGCCGCCTTATAGTGGCGCAGACAACGAAAGTGGTCACGATGAGCAGCGCAGCGCCTACAACGTAGAAAATGAAGCCTTCAGGGATGAGCAGCATCACAAGGCCGATAAGTATCGTCATGAGGCCCTTTGCAAGCTCGGATGACATGTACTGCTTGAAAAGCTTCCATCTGAAGAGCCTGGAAGTTATCTTTTTGCCTTCTCCCTGGAAGAGCATCTGGTCCGGCAGAGCGGCGACGATGTCCCTGATGGTCTCGTCGTCTTTGATGACGCTCCTGAAGACCCTTTCCCAGCCGATAAGCCCGAGATCAGAGAATTCCTGGAGCGTACGTGTATTGCCGGCGCTCATCGAGTCGAAGAGCGCGTCGATGAATTTCTTTCTGTCTTCCAGGTTGATCGTCCTTATCCATCTGTCGATGCCCTGGTTGATCAGTTTTGAAATGGGATCCTTGTCGCCCGCATCCGAAAGCTCGCCGTGGTCTATCAGCCATGAGCAGAGCTCGTGCTGTTCGAGCATGAGCTTGTCGCTCTTAACTACGTGACAGTCGGTAATGTGAGGCTCAAACTGGCATCCGACGATCGAGAAAACGGGGATTATCCTCGTTGTGACCGGATCGATCTTGGCGAGCATATCCTCTGTAAGGATGTCCTCGCAAAAGCCCGGACCGTCGTTGGTATAGACATGAACAAGTTTGCCGAATCTTTCATCGTCAAGGCAGGCCGCGCCGTAGATCGCAAGGTGTCCGCCTTTGGAATGGCCGCCGGTCAGGACTTTTCCGCAGCGGTCGATCTCAGCGGCAAGGTGTTCTGCCGCCATCTTCTGGGACTCAGTCAGGGTAAAGCAGAACATGAAGTCTTCCTTCCATCCCGCGATCGTGCTGTCAGTGCCCCTGAAAGCGACGTATCCGGCGCCTTCTTCATTCACCGGCGCGAACGTCATCGTGCAGTACTGTATCGACGAATGGTCGCTGTAAACATCCTTGAAACGGGTTATCTTCAGTGTTCCGAATCTCTTTGAAGCCACGCAGGCGCTGACAAGCGCTTCAAAGCGCTTACTGTCATCAGGGGCCTGCTTGCGGATCGGAATATCCATCTGCCTTAGGCGTCTGATGCATTCAGTCAATGTCAGCGCATCGGAATCATCCGTATAATCTTCGCCCAGAACGGGCTTAAGATCGAGATATGAAAGCTGGCAGAGCACGATGTTGTCGACGTCGCAGAAAGGCTTAACGTCAAATCCTACGTCCTTATACCAGCGGACATAATCGGTGATGTTAGGCATGATCGCACCCGCTCTTCGAAGGACCGTCATCGCCCGACTCGTAATGGGCTCTGAACTCCATATTGATCTCGCGGATCTCCTTCTTGCCGTCTATGTAATCCTGGTACATCTCGGCGAGGCTCGACATGCAGCCGTCGCACGAACCGCTTATGTTGCCGATCGATTCGGCGACGATCTTCTCACGCTCTTCTTTTGTAGTGTCTTTGATAAGTATGCTCATGCGCTTATTTTATCAGAGCCCCCTGTTCTTAAGGTCTGAAACGAGTTCGACAAAGAACTCGCGGACGTCAAAGCCCGGAATGTTCTCGCGGTTGAGATCGATTATGTCGCCGTGCGAAACGCCCCTCTTGTTGTCCGGTTCGATGAAGGTGAATCTCTCTCCCCATTGGAAGGAGCCCTCGCCGACTAAGCCGTCGTTCTTGCCGTCAAAAGCCTTGACCAGCATATAACTCATGTTGAGAGGGAATCTTCCGCCCTGGGAACGGAACAGTACGGAACCGATACTCTGCGTAAAGATCCCGTGCGCCTTCATGTCAAAGCCGCTCATCTCCTGATTGAGTTCCTGGCACTTTGAAGCGGTAAGGTCCGTGACTGCGGAAATGAAATCCGGATGAAAGTCTCCGATCTTGCGAAGCGCGGCGTTGTAGCCGGCTGCGACGCTGTCCCTGAGTTTCTGCGGAGCTTTGCCAAGCAGGTAATCAGCGAATTCACAGCCTCTGTGAGGCGTGTTTACGGTAGTGATCGAAGCAACGTACGGCGCGATCCCCAGCATACTTACGGCGTACCTTGTATCGAGTCCGCCCTTGGAATGCGCGATGATGTTGACTTTTCCGCAGTTCTCTTCCCTGATTATCTGCATGACCTTGTCAGCGATCTGCTGCGCACTGACGGACACGGGACTTGCGGATTCATGCTCGCCGTAGAAGATCTTTGCGCCGTTTCTTTCAAGTTCGGCGGGTGTCCTTCCCCAGTAATTGAAATGGTCAAAATCCCTGAAGAAGACTCCGTGCACCATGAGTATCGGATAACGCGTCCTGCAGACCTGTTCCTTTTCCCTTGCGATGTCGAGCTTGTTCTTGGCGTACTCGAGCTTGATCTCGTAATCGACTTTTTTGATTATCATTCCAAGCGCGAAAAGATGCGCAATGGGGATCATTCCGCAGAAAAGACCGATAAGCCTGTACTTGAGGCCGAGCTGTTTTGAATTGATATAAACGGCTATAATACCGACCCAGAAATAGAACAGTTCCGCTGTGTACGGTATGACGAGCGCGGGCCACCACGAGAAGAACCCTTCCTTGCCGATATAGACCATCGTTACCGCAAAAACGATCGCAGATACGCACGTCGACACAAGGAACATCAGGATCATCTTAAGACCGTAATAACAGCCTTTCAGGCGTTTTCCCGGGAAACCGCCCGCGCAGAAAACCGGCAACACGAATGCGAGGGCGAAACACAACAAGGCCGGTATCCAGAACCGCTTGTCAAACCTTATGAGCATATAGGCGTTGGCCGCAAAAGCCCCCGTCAGATAATGGAGGATCACCAAAGGGATCCTCTCTTTAAGTTTGTATCTCTTGTCTTTTTCCGCGTACTGCATTAAGTCAGGTTTCCGTCTTGAAATTTCGTGAGAACTCGTTGTAATTCTCGGGTCTTTCATCGTTTCTTATTATAGCGAATTCCATCGTTTCGAAAAGTCCGTCGGTCTCCCTGGCAGCCTTCTTGAAAAGATCTGACATAGTTTTCGGATCGTTGCCGAAAACGCCGCATCCCCAGGCTCCCAGAACAAGGTTGTTGTAACCGCGGCTTGCGGCGACCACGAGCATCCTGAGGATCCTGCCATAGATCAGGGCTTCGTACTCCTCCTGCGTCTTATCGGCAAGCCCGTCTCTGATGTTCGGAGCTGCACACGTCATGACCGCGACGACAACGCTCTCTTCCAGAAGGTTGTTTTCGTCATCTCTTAAGATCTCTACGCGCGGTGTGATTATCACAGCATCCGTGCCGAGATTGGTCATTTGCTTCCAGTTGTAATTATAGAATCTTCTCGCCTGCAGGCTCTCAAGAGAAAACAGGAGCGAACTCTTGCGGCACAAGTCTTCCTCCTGCGCATTTGCTCCGTTCCTGACGCCTCCGCCAGGATGCAGGGCATTTGCAAAATTGAGTACCAGGATGCATTCCTTGCCTTCCCCGGCAAGTTTTCTTGCAATTCCGAAGGAATCTCCGTATTCGCATCTGTATTCGGTAGTGAATCTTCTCCCGAACTGATCGAGAGACGGGATCTCATCTTCGGGCAGGATTACCTCAGCCTGGGGCATCTGAAGCTTTGTAAGCTTGCATTCGGCACGGTTGCCATTTACGCCGTAAAACCCCCTGCTGCAGATAGAGAGGGTTTCTTCGAGTATCTGAATATTATTTTTCCTGTCTCTCATAATTCAAATTCTCCCTCATTTTATCAACGATATTTTATCACAGCGCCGGTAAAAATGCGGTTACGCGCGAATTTACCCCGAAAATGCCCAAAATAAAGAGGGGCCGTGCTTTGCAGGTTCCCTCTTCTTTCGATCTGCTTAACTTTGATCCTTTACTCTACCGTCTGAAAACCGGTACTTCTGAATATCATCAGATAAACAGCATCCCTATAAGATGCACGAGCAATGCGGCCACCCAGGCAACGGCACACTGGAAGATAACGGTACCTGTCGCAAACAGCGCGCCTCGCTCCCTTTTCACGGCCGCCACCGCTGCGATGCAGGGTGTGTAGAGCAGGCAGAAGACCAGCAACGCCAAAGCATCAACAGGAGTCAGAGACGATGTTAAAGATCCCACGCTTCCATAGAGGACCGACAGCATCGACACGATGCTCTCCTTCGCAAGGAACCCTGCGATGAGCGATGTAACAATCCTCCAGTCGCCCAGTCCCACAGGCGCGAAGACCGGAGCGATAAAACCGGCGATCGATGCAAGCATGCTCTCTGAATCAGCGACCATATTAAACCTGAAATCAAACGTCTTCAGGAACCACACGATTATCGTTCCGATGAATATGACCGTGAAAGCCCTGGACAAAAAGTCTTTTGCCTTGTCCCACATAAGCCTTGCGACGTTCTTGATGCCCGGCATCCTGTAATTGGGAAGCTCCATTACGAACGGAACCGCCTCGCCCTTGAAAACAGTGCTCTTAGAAACGTATGCGACTAGGATCGCAATGAGTATGCCGAGGAAATAAAGTCCTGTCATTACAAGGCCTGCGTATTTCGGGAAGAATGCCGCGCAGATAAATGCATAGATGGGAGTCTTTGCAGAGCAGCTCATGAACGGTATCAGCAGAGTCGTCATGCGGCGGTCCCTCGTTGAAGGCAGTGTCCTCGTTGACATCGCGGCAGGGACGGAACACCCGAAACCGATAAGGAGCGGCACGATGGACCGTCCCGACAGACCTATCTTACGCAGTAGCTTGTCCATAACGAACGCGACGCGCGCCATGTATCCGCTGTCTTCCAGGATCGACAGGAAGAAAAACAGTACAACGATTATCGGTACGAACGAAACGACCGTGCCTACACCGTTGAAGATCGCGTCTATCACGAGCGACTGGATGGGCGCTGCAACGTTCGCTGTCTTAAGCGCACCGTCAACAAGGTCCGTAAGCATTCCTATTCCGTTTTCCAGGAGATCCTGGAAGAATTTGCCTATGACGTTGAACGTCAGGAAGAACACCGCCGCCATTATCGCGATGAAGAGCGGGATCGCCGTAAACTTGCCGGTCAGGATCTCATCGATCTTTCTCGAGCGCTCGTGTTCCTTGCTCTCATGAGGCTTGACCACGGTCTCCTCACAGAATTTCCTTATGAAGCTGAAACGCATGTCCGCAATGGCTGCGGCGCGGTCCAAGCCCCTCTCCTTTTCCATCTGGTCAACGATGTGTCCGAGCATTTCATGTTCGTTCTCATCGAGGTCTAAAGCTTTCTCAACGAGCGGGTCGCCTTCTATCAGCTTACTCGCAGCGAATCTCACAGGGATCTTCGCTCTCTCGCAGTGATCCTCGATCAGGTGCATTACACCGTGTATCGCCCTGTGGACTGCACCGCCGCTCGCCGTGCTGTCGCAGAAATCGACACGTCCGGGCTTTTCGTTGTAAGCAGCAACGTGGATCGCGTGATTTACAAGTTCATCAATACCTTCATTCTTTGCCGCGGAAATAGGCACGACAGGAATCTGCAGGAGTTCTTCCATTTCGTTGATCCTGACCGAACCGCCGTTGCCCCTCAGTTCGTCCATCATGTTGACCGCAAGCACCATCGGAATGCCGAGTCCCATCAGCTGCAGCGTCAGATAAAGGTTACGCTCAATATTCGTCGCATCGATAATGTTGATTATCGCCGTCGGCTTTTCATCAAGAATAAACTGCCTCGAAACGATCTCCTCGCTGGTATAGGGCGAAAGCGAATAAATGCCCGGAAGGTCGACTACTTCAGTATCAGGGTGATTTCTGATGGAACCGCTCTTGCGGTCGACGGTAACTCCCGGGAAATTGCCGACATGCTGATTTGCACCTGTCAGCTGATTGAAAAGAGTCGTCTTTCCGCAGTTCTGGTTTCCGGCGAGCGCAAAAACGAGCTTGCCCGTATTTACGGGTCCCGCGGCATGCTCTTCGGCGTAATCGTGACCCGCATAGACCTCACCGATCCTCGGGTGCTGATGTTCCTTGGGTTTTGCCGCCTTTTTCGCCTTTGCATTTTCCTGCGGTTTTTCAGGCTCGGGTTCCTCTTTGCGCAATTCGCTTATCTCGATCTGCTCAGCGTCCGCGAGTCTTAAGGTCAGTTCATACCCGTGTATCATGAGCTCCATCGGGTCGCCCATAGGAGCATATTTGATCAGTGTGATCTCAACGCCCGGGATCACGCCCATGTCGAGGAAATGCTGCCTAAGCGCGCCTTCCCCTCCGACTTTTTCAATCACGGCCGACATGCCCGGCTTCAGATCTTTAAGTGTCATAACTGCCCTCATCGAATAAATCATTACGAATTATAGCATTTATAAATAAAAAAGGGACCGCACTTCTGCGGTCCCAATGGAACTTATCAAACCGTTTCTTACTTCTTGACCTTGACCTTTCTGCCCGAATTCGACTTCTTGAAATACTTCTTATACTTCTTAACCTTAGACTTCTTGACCTTTACTGTCTTGACCGAAGATCCCTTAAGCGACTTCTTTACCCCGCTCTTTGAGAGCTTAGTGGTCTTTCTTATATAGATCGTCTTTAGTTTCTTGTCCTTGTTAAATGCGTAATTTCCGATCTTCTTAAGTACCGATGAAGTTATCGTAAAGGAACTCAGCTTAGAGCAGTATGCGAAAGCAGATGTTCCCAAGGTCTGTAACCTGTATCCACCTGAAACCTTTGTCATATTCGAGCATCCGTAGAAGGCATAGGAATCAATGGTCACCACATTGGATCCAATGTAGAGAGTCTTTATAGTCTTATCGTTGTAGAATGCTTTTGTGCCGATACGGTTGACCTTATAGGTGATGCCGTTAATATCGACCGTTGCGGGTACTGAAACCGCGGCAGCGGGCGTGACTATTCCCTTCAGGGTAACCGTTCCTGTTCCGTCAATTGCAGGGTTGGTAATCTGATAAATAAATTCATTCACAACCTCTGTGCCTGCAGGCTTAAACAATACGGTTATCTCTGCAGGATTATCAGAATCAGGCATTACGAAATTCCCGTTGCCATCAGGGGACAGTACAACGGTTTGGTCTGCCGACGTCCATGTTATCTTATCGACTACATAACCGTCCTGGGCAGTTACCTGCAACGCGATGATGTCAGTTCCGAAAGTCCTCGTCTTTCCATCAACCGTACCGTTACCAACGGAGGTATATTTAACGTCATAATAGAAATGGAAAACAGCACTGGTACAACCGCTAAACTCTTCAGGCCTGAATACGTCCCGGTTGATAGAGACGGATTCAAGGTTTGTACAATCCTTAAAAGCGTTGTCACTGACAGATGCAGCCTTGTCAGGTATCGAAATGCTCTTGATACCTGTACAACCGTTAAACGCACCTGAGTATATAGTTGACAGGTTTTCAGGCAATTCGATGTTTTCAATGCCTATGCACTTGGAGAATGCCCAATGTCCGATAGAAGTTACCGTATCGGAGATTGTAACATCTTCCAAATTGGAATATCCGTTAAATGCGCGGTCACCTATAGATGTAACTCCATCAGCAATAACAACTGACTTAATGCTGTCTCTGGCGGGATACCACGGAACAGAATCCACGTCGCCCCAGTCCGCCATTTTTCCCGTGCCGGAAATAGTTAGTGTTCCAGTCGTGTAATCGATCTCCCACGTCAGATTGCTGCTACCGTCGCCACATGTTCCGCTCTTAACCTTATATGTTGCCTTAATTTCAACGTTTCCGGCCGGCATATTAAAGCTCGTCACTGTTGCAGCGGGATCAGCAATTGCAACCGTTCCGGGGACAGTTACCCACACCCACTTATCGAAAACATATCCTGAAGGTGCTGCACCCGCAGTAATCGTTACCACCTCACCGGCTATGGCCTTAGCCATGTCAGCGGAACCCGAAGTCACTGTTATGCTGAACTCCTGAATAAAGTTGGCATAGACCGTAGTTTCTTTATTGATCGCCGTATCAAAATCAAACTGGTGATCAAACGACGGTTCTTCATACCAGCCGTCAAACCTGTAGCCGTCCTTTACGGGATCAGTAGGTTTTGTGACCTTTTCACCGGCAACAACTGCAACCGTACCCAGCGTTGCCGTTCCGTCAACGAACGTAACATTGAACTTCTGTTTTTCAAATACGGCCTTGATCTTAATATCGGTAACAGGATTGTTAGGATCCTCAGCATCCACGAAAATCCTGTTATCATTGCTTATCGTTGCCTTGCCTGACAGCACCTGCCACTCTTTGAATACATATCCTTGATTTGGTGTGGCTACCAGTGTCGGGTGCAGATCATAGTAGATATCAGTTGGTGTTACAGAGGCAGAACCATTACCATCATCTGAAAGCGTAATAGTAAACTTCAATGCAACCTTGGCTTCGCCTGAGTCATCAAATACCATTATCGCCGTTTCATCATCAAGACTGAAATATTTGGAAGGGTGCTCTCCCTGATTATACGTACTGAATCCGCTTGTAAATTCTTCAGGTCTGTACGAATAAGACGGGATCCTCCATGTGGTAACGCCTATACGGGCTCCATCGGTCAGCTTGCCCGATAAGCGGACTACACGTGCACTGTATGAGTCGTTATAGTTATTCTCTGCACATACATTGTTATCTTTTCCGTTCTTCATATTTCCGTATATATATGCTTTCCCGGAAACACTGATACTGCTTGCATGATTATATATACCGCCAATACAGCAAGCTTCTGTGGTGTTCGTATAATTTGAGGTAATAGTTCCGCTGTTAACATTCAGATTGCAGGGACGACCCTGTAAGTTAGTAATCGAAACTCCGGCTGCGATATTATTAGTTTTACCACCGTTGAATACCGCTTCGTTACCGCATATAGTTCCGCCGTTAATGGTGAAATCCGAACAATACAGCAGAACGCCGCCGGCATTTTCAAAACCGTTGTCATTCGTAGCTTTGTTGCCGACAATAGTGCCGCCGTTCATAGTACCGGAGGAATAATAGAAACGTATTCCGCCGGCATACCCTTGGGCATAGCCTCCCGTGATGATTCCTCCCTTAACGACCACATCATTACCTGTCGTCAGATCTTGGTATTTTATGACCGGTGAATGCGTTGCTTCAGGTCTGCTGTCGTTAATCGTAAGGTTACCGTTTTCATCAACGAAGATAACTCCGCCGTTTGAAGTTGCAGTCTTAAGATTCCTGTCGATAACATATCCGTTAAGATCCAATTTAACGGTACCGGTAACTACAAGAGGTCCATCGCCTGTGCCCGCGGTGATATCCTGCGTAAGC
>JAILIB010000003.1 GCA_024695505.1 Saccharofermentans sp. | reverse complement strand
TCGTCGATTCCACCAACAACTATTGCAAGGATCTTGCGCGGAAAGGCGCACCGGAAGGCACTGTCGTCATATCTGAATCCCAGACCGGAGGCAAAGGCCGGCGCGGAAGGAGCTTTCTCTCCCCTCCGGGATGCGGGATCTATCTTTCCTACCTTTTGCGCCCTAAGACCGGGATCGAAAAGATCAGCGAGATAACCTGCTGGACCGCGGTTGCCGTCTGCGACGCCATAAAGGAAGCCTATGGCTTTAATTCCTCGATAAAGTGGGTTAACGACGTCCTTATGAACCGGATGAAGATCTGCGGGATCCTTACCGAAGCATCTGTCGAAGCCGAAAGCGGCGCGATCGACAGCTGCATAATCGGGATAGGCATAAACGTAAACGAGAAAAGGTCTGATTTCCCTGACGAGCTTTCCTCTGTGGCATCATCGATCTCGATCGAAAACAGCGGTAAAACCTTTATGCGGTCTGAGCTCGCAGCCGCGCTGATAAAACGCATGGACGCACTTGCGGCCGGCTGGCCTTCGGCCCACAACGACTATCTTGAATCTTACAGGTCATACTGCATCACTCCCGGAAACCGGATCGCAGCCTATACTACGATGTCCGGTGATTCTCCGGAACAGACCGGCGAGGCGGTTTCGATCGGCAGTGACTTCTCTCTTGAAGTCAGATTTGACGGCAGTAATGAGACCACAAGCTTAAAGAGCGGAGAAGTCAGCGTCAGGGGCCTTTACGGCTATACCTGATCAGACGGTAATAAACGCCTTCACCCTTTCAAACTTTGCATCACCTATGCCTGAGACTTTCTTTAAGTCTTCAGGTTTTTTGAACGGGTTCTTATTCCTGTACTCGATTATCGATCTGGCAGTCGCTTCACCTATTCCCGGGAGCGTCTGAAGCGCCGCCTGATCGGCAGTGTTGATATTGACTTTGGCATTGGTCTTATCCTGAGTTCCGTTTCCGTCACCTCCCCAGATGAAGGTGCCTTTGCCGCGGATCACATCCGTTGCACCTCCCTGCCCGGATTCAGCCTCTTTGACCGTCGGAATGTAAAACGACATGTTCGAATTTATCACATAGACCAGGTTCATGCTGGTGACCGCCGCGTCATCCGTAAATCCTCCGGCCTTTTCGACCGCATCGTTCAGGATGGTCCCCGCGATCACGCTGTATACTCCGGGGTTTCTGACCGCTCCGCAGATATACACCTGAACGGTCGATGCCGTTACGGACTCTGCAGTTGACGAAGAAGTTGTTGCGGAGATTTCGTTCTTCGATGTTTCAGGAGCGGACTCAGACGCAATGACAGTCTCGTTTCCTCCCCTGACCGTACGCACGACATAACCTGCGTTTCCCTTCAGGACTATCTTATAGGCAAACGCAAAACCCGCTATCAGCACGAACGCCGCAGGGTAAAGAAACGGTTTGAACTTTCTCGATATCTTCGACATGCAAAAAGCATATCACGGTTTCTGGCCGGTTTTTACCGACAAAAACCGACAAAAACCGACAAAGCCAAACTCTTCAATATATAGTCGGGATCTTTGTTTCAGCGCTTATTTTGTATTTTTGGCGGAACACTTCAACGTCTGAAGGAGCCCTTACGAGCATTACGTCTTCAAACACTCCAGTATGACGGTTCTTAAAGCCCGCGACTTTTTCGCCCGTGCAAATGGATGACCTGATAACAGGCTCCCATTCTTCAGGTGAATAATCGCGTGATTTCCTGCCAAACATAGGCAAAAAGGATCAGTCTGCTCTGCCCTTCTTTTCCCAAAGGGTGGAGATATCGTAATTTGCGCGCTCCTCGGGATGGAATACGTGAACGACGACGTCCTTGTAATCGATGAGGATCCAGCGGTCGCCTGACCTGCCCTCTATGTGATCAGCCAGGATCCCGAAATCATTCTTGAGTACGTATTCAACTTCATCGACCAAAGCCTTGATCTGCGTCGTTGAATTACCGCTGCAGACAACGAAATAGTCAGCGAGAGTAGTTTTGCCCGTGACGTCAATGGTCTCAATGTCGATACCCTTCTTTGAATCCAGAATCTCTACGATCTTTTCGGCAAGTTCTTTGCTTTCCATCTGTATCTCCTTATAAAATGATCGGTCTTACCGTCTTTGATATTATTAAAGCCCTAAATCGCGAAGCATGTCAACATTGGACGGATGAATGACCTTGCCGTTCGATTCGGTCTTGGCCTTAATCGCGAGCGCTGTCATGCGGCATGCCTCGTCCAGATCCGTTTTTACCATCTCCCTGATCGGTGCAAGATCCATGTAGTTTCTTGCAGGTTCTATCTTATCGGCAAGATAGACGATCTTCTCCAGTTTTGACATGTTGCCTCTGCCCGTCGTGTGGTAGCAGATCGCATTGAGGATCTCCTTATCCTTCTCACCAAACCCGTCGCGTGCGAAAACAGCTCCCGCGGGAGAATGCAAAAGCTTTTTGTCGGTGAAAAGATCACCGCAGTATCCGTAAGCCATCTCGCGCTGGCTGTCTATATCGAGTTCCTTTGCGCAGTCGTGCAGAGCGCCTGCGATAAGCGCTTTATCGGGATCCGCTCCGAACCTGACTGCGAGTTCTGCTGAAAGATAACCGACGTTCAGCGTATGAAGGAGCCTCTTCTCGCCGAGATATGGATACATCCATACCGCGCACTCAAAGAACCTTTCCTTCGCTGCATCTGAAACGCCCTTAAGCTTCGTTCTTTCCGTATAGAGTTCGTGCGTTTTAATGAATTCACGAGCAGCTTCAGGAACCGCTGAAAAGTCACCTGATCTCAGTATTTCAGAAGATGCGCATTCAACTCCGTTAAGCCTGAAAGTCTCAACCTTCCCTCCAAGGTTCTCCCTGACGGAATCCGCAGCCTTTTCAACGTCAACATCGTCTCCGGGCCTTTCGGCGGCAAGAAGCGTTGCGTGTCTTAAGATCTCTTCGGGCTTGAACCACGTCTCAAAGGTCCCCAAAGTGTCAGATCCCATGATCCAATAATACTCATGAGGACCTTCCGCCTTTTTCTTTTTGACTCCCTGTGCTGTCAGGAATTCCGTCATGAAATCAGGATCGGTCATTATCCCGAGCGTCATGTAGGTATAGGTGATCCCCTTTATTCCGAATTCCGCATCGCTCACATAGATATCGCTAAGACCTTTATCCGCAAGACTGTCGCGCACGGCTTTAGCCATGTAATAACGGTAAGGCGCAGGAAGTGTCATGGAGAACTGCTTGAAGTTGTTCTTTACCGTCGGGACGATTATCGCGCAGTCAATGAAGCCTGAAGCCAGGGCATCCCTGACCAGCGCTACGTGACCGTTATGGATGGGATCGAAGGATCCGCCGTAAATACCTATTCTCATTTATTGCCCAGCGTCCGGCCTATGTCGTGTCTATAGTGCATATCCTTGAAGGAGATCTTTGCAACGCCCTCATAAGCCGAATCGATGGCCTCGTCAGACGTCTTTCCTTCACCGTAAACGCAAAGGACACGGCCGCCGCTCGTAACGAGCTTGCCTTCGTCGTTGATCTTCGTGCCCGCCTGGAAAACGAGATGTCCGCATTCCTTGATGCCGGTGATCTCATATCCCTTTGCATAGCTGAGAGGATATCCGCCGGAAGCCATGACTACTACGCAGGAGCAGCAGTCCTTCCACTTGATGTCGACTTTGTCGAGATTGCCGTCGATGCAGGCATCGATTATCTCCATAAAATCGGTCTCGAGCCTCGGAAGGATAGCCTGAGCCTCGGGATCGCCGAATCTGCAGTTATACTCTACGACCTTCGGACCGTCGGGTGTGAGCATGAGTCCGAAATAGATGACGCCCTTGAAAGGTCTGCCCTCAGCGATAAGAGCCTTCATCGTAGGTTCTACGATCTCGTCATAGATTCTCTTGTTGTCTTCTTCAGTAAGGTCCGCACCGGGCGTGACAGCGCCCATTCCGCCCGTGTTGAGACCTTCGTCGTGGTCATTCGCCCTCTTGTGGTCACGAGAAGAGATCATGGGGACAACGGTCTTGCCGTCAGCAAATGCCAGAAGAGTCATCTCAGGACCGGTCATGAACTCTTCGATAACGACTGTGTTTCCTGCACTGCCGAACTTGTGGTCAGACATCATCTCATGGACTGCGACCTTTGCTTCTTCAATAGTCTGGGCAATGATAACGCCCTTTCCGAGCGCAAGGCCGTCAGCCTTTATTACGATCGGAGCCTTCTGCGAATCGAGATATTCGATCGCCTTTGCCTCATCGTCAAAGAGCTCGTATTTTGCCGTAGGGATGTTGTACTTCTTCATGAGGCCCTTGGAGAAAGCCTTGGAGCCCTCGATTATCGCCGCATTCTTGTTGGGACCGAATGCGCGCAGGCCCGCCTTCTGCATCTCATCGACCATTCCGAGTACGAGCGGATCATCGGGTGCTACGAAGACAAGGTCAAACTTCTCTTCCTTCGCATACGCGACCATATTCTCGACATCGGTGGCGCCTATGTTCTTGCAGGTAGCGATCTCGGCGATTCCGCCGTTTCCGGGAGCGCAGTAAAGCTCCGTAACGCTGGGACTCTTCTTAAGAGCAGTGCAGATCGCGTGTTCTCTTCCGCCGCCGCCGACAACCAATACCTTCATAACAGATCCTCCGATAAGATGGATTAATAGCAAAAATGCGCACGGATATCCGTGCTATAAAATCATATCACAAAACAAGGATATTATTCGGACTTAAAGCACGATTTCCATGCCGTATTTAAGGACTTTGAAACCCATCGCCTCATAGAAGGCTTTTGCGCTGTCGTTGCCTTCCCAGACATTGAGCGTCATGTCATAACAGCCGTTCTTTTTGGCAAATTCCTTAACGTGCTCAAAGATTACAGTTCCGACATGCTTGCCGCGCGCCTTCTCATCAACACAGATATCGTCAAGGTAAAGAGTTTTCACAGGCTGGAGCGAATGACCGTGCTTCTTTTCGAAAACAGAAAAGCAATAGCCGAGGAGTTCATTGGAGTTTTCATCCTCATAGCAAACGAAAACCGGAGTCTCATCGTCCTTAATTATGATCCTGATCTCCTCATCCGTGTACTTTCTTTTGCCGTGCACGAAAAGATCAGGCCTAATGTCCGCGTGGACATTATTGACCTGATACAAGAGTCTTGCTATTTCGGGAACATCCTTGGTAACGGCGCGTCTTACGAACATCTGTTACTTCAGATAGTGCATCCACTTTGCTCCGGGAATGCCTGCGATGAGGTGCTCAATATCCTTGTGGGCGATCGAATTCACGATGACAGCGCCGTCAAGATGTACGGTGTCGTATTCGGAGAAAGCCGTAACGGGGATCTCGGGAGCTCTGACGACGATTGAAGCCTTGACATCGTCATAAGCTTCGACTGCCTGTCCCTTGTCCTCCCAGAGCCTTGAATCAGGCATCTTATCGCCTGCAGCAGCCTCGATAATGTCGCCGCATACTGCGGAAGCCGTAGGAATGGCGCCTGCGCCCTGGCCATAGAACAAAGACTCTCCCAAAGCGTTGCCCTCGACCATTATCGCGTTGAAAACGCCTTCAACGGAAGCTATAAGGCTTTCCTTGGAAACATATGCAGGAGCAACGTAAGCGGAAGGCTTGTCCCCCTTGTTCTCGAAAAGCGCAATGAGCTTTAACTCACATCCGATCTTGGAAGCAAACTCGATGTCATCCGTCGTGATCTCTGTAATGCCCTGTGCATTGATCGTTGAAGGTGCAACATATGTGCCGTCCAATGCGATAGTGGAAAGGATGGAAAGCTTTCTCTGTGCATCGATGCCTTCGAGATCTGCTGCAGGATTAGCTTCTGCATAGCCGTTCTGCTTAGCCTGGGCTACCGCTTCCTCAAGGCTTATGCCGTTCACCTTCATCTGCGTAAGGATGTAGTTCGTAGTACCGTTAACGATGCCCGCGATACGGACTACCTTGTTTGCGGCAAGGCATCTGTACAAGGGCCTGATTATCGGGATTCCGCCGCCGACGGCAGCTTCAAACAGATACTGGCATCCGTTTTCCTTTGCGATCTTGAGGAGCTCAACGCCGTGCGTAGAAACGAGTTCCTTATTGGAGGTGACTACGGAAATCCCCGCAGAAAGCGCTTTCTTCGTATATTCGTAAGCGATCTTCGCGCCTCCGATCGTCTCTACGGCGATCTTGATGTCCTTGTCGCCGAAAACTTCGTCAGCATTATGCGTTACCCTGTCAGCGAAAGGGCTGTCGGGGAAATCCCTAAGATCAAGGATACGCTTGACATAGATCTCTGTTCCGGTGCGCTGGGCGATCTGTTCCTTGTTCATCTCGAGAACCTGCGCGGTTCCCGCTCCCACTACACCGAATCCGAGAATAGCTATATCCGTTCTCATATATGTACCTCCGTTTATTCCCTGCTTAATATCTCGCACTTTCTTACGCCTGCGAGCTTGGCGATATCCTTCATGATGTCATCTACCGTTCCGAACATAGATACGGTCTCGATCGAGATAGAGATGTCCGCAAGTCCGTTGATCGGGATGTTTTGGTTTATCGTAAGGATATTTGCGTGTGAATCTGCAATTATGGTGATTATAGACGACAAGATGCCCTGGAAGTTCTCGACTGTGATAAGAAGTGTTACCTTCTTGCCCGAAGTCGCTTCATAGAAAGGCATTACGGAATCCTTATACTTGTAGTATGCGCTTCTGGAAAGGCCGGTCTTTCTGACAGCCTCGTTGACCGACACGGATTCACCCGTGTTAAGGCGCTGCTTGACTTCCATAACCTTTATGAAAACCTCAGGAAGCACTCTTCTGTCGACCAAGTAATACTCGGGAATGTCCTGTTCCATAATAACCTCACCCTCCGCAGGCCGTCCGTCTCACGCGGACACTTGTGCGTGCCCGACAATATTAGCATGATATTACTTTATTTTCAATAAAAGTATTAGTTTTCCTTGGAAAGCTGCTCGACCATCTTCCTCAAAGCCCTTCCCCTGTGGCTTATCGAGTTCTTCTGCTCGGGCGGCATCTGGGCCGTGGTCATGCTGAATTCAGGCACGTAAAAGATTGGATCGTATCCGAAGCCGTTTTCGCCCTTGGGTTCTTCGTGAAGAACGCCCTCGACCTCGCCCCTTACCGTAAAACTGGAACCGTCAGGTCTTACTACGGCAATAGCGCAGACGAAGCGCGCTGTCCTCTTTTCCTCGGGAACGTCTTTAAGCATCGAGAAGATCTTGGCAAACTTCTCGGGGTATGTTGAGTTCTCTCCGCAGAAACGCGCGGAATATATCCCCGGAGCGCCGTCCAAAGCATCTATGCAGATGCCCGAATCGTCAGCCATGACGTAATCTGTTCCGTCAGTCAGCGCATGTACTGCATTGGCCTTGATAAGAGCGTTTTCTTCAAAGGTCTTGCCGTCCTCGATTATGTCGGGACAAAACCCCGCTTCCTTCATCGAAACGGCCTTGTATCCTGTCCCCTCGAGGATCTCGTCGATCTCCCTGACCTTGTCTTCATTTGAAGTTGCGATAACTAATCTCATATAAGCCTCCATGCTTTCGGATACATATTCTTTACCTGCGTGCCTTCGATCTTGCCCAGTCCGAGCGGAGCGGCTCCGGCGCCAACCACAACGCTCCCCTTTGAGGTCACGTTATCTTCAGGAGTCACCTGAATGGTCTCGCCTTTCAGATATCTCTCAAGTCTCGGATCGTCCAGACCGAGAGGCAGGAAACGCTCAGGCTTGATAATGTCTTTTGAAAGAGCCAGCGCGATGCTGTTTGACGGATCGAAAACGCTCTTTCCTGAAGAAGTCATCCTGGAATCTCCGATATAAAGCCCCGTCTTGCATACCTTCAGGCCCCTGAACAGATCCTCGTCAAAATCTATCAGGAAAACGCCGCCTGCATGATTAGTAAACGGTATCCGGGTAAGCTTTTCAAAGCCTTCGTCTGTCAGGATCTCCGAAAGGAATTCCCTTGCCAGTTCAAAGCCCCTTCTTTCAGATGCCTTCAAAGGCTTCTTGGAACGGACAAAACCCGGGAGCGGTTTTCTTTCGGTGTTTTCACCGTCTTTTACGAGATGCGCGCAGAAATGTCCGTCACCTCTGTTAAGGTGCGGCCAGATCCTCATCGTGCCGTCAGGATTATGTGTGATCCCCTTGATCTCGGGATGCAGAATTATGCGGTAAGACGGATGCGCCTTCATGAATGAGCTGATCATGAGCTCGTCTTCTTCCTCACAGAAGGTGCATGTGGAATATACGATCTCGCCGCCCGCGCGGAGACATATGTCGGCTGCTTCAAGGATCGACTTCTGTACCGGGACGATCGATGATGGACCGTATTTTTCATAGCTGGCGCATGCCGAGCGGTCGCGCCTGAACATGCCCTCGCCCGAACAGGGCGCGTCTATCAGGATCTTGTCAAAGAATCCGGGAAGCCTTTTGGCTATGTTATCGGGATTCTCATTGAGTATTACAGAATTCGTGATGCCCGATCTTTCAATGTTGCGGAGAAGCGCTTTGGATCTTTCGTAGTTGATCTCGTTCGCGACCAGAAGGCCCTCGCCGCTAAGGTCTTCGCCAAGACGGCAGGCCTTTCCGCCCGGAGCGGCGCACATGTCGAGGACTATCTCGCCGGGCTTTGCCGACAACACCTGCGCAGGAAGCATCGCAGACGGTTCCTGAGGATAAAAAACTCCCGCATGATAAAGCGGATTACGTCCTGTCTTCCTCGTGTCGTCCGTATCCTCGCTCAGATAATATCCGCCGTCGCACCATAAGACGGGATCCGCCTTTTCAAATGCCGGATCGATGTGCCTTAAGAGGTCTTCATGTCCTGACGGGACGGTCTTCGTGCGGGACAGCCTTACGCCGTGCAGCGGAACCTTGTCAAAGCTTTCGTAAAAGCCCTCCGAAGGCATTTCCGGGTGCGCTGCGAAAAAGGCATCAGTCTCAGCTATGAACTTTTCGGGCAGCTTCATAGATTGAGGAACTCCGCTGTGCTGTATGCCAGACGCTTGATGACATCCGTATTGAAAGGAGTTTCGAGTCCCGCTCCCTTGAGCAGAGACAGGAACGTGTCACTTCCGCCCAAAGAACAGAGGTCGTTGTACTTCTGAAGAGCCGACTTCATGTCGATCCTGGACTCGTCCCAAAGCTCGAGTGCGCAGATCTGCGACAGGCAGTAATCGATGTAGTAGAACGGCGTCGTGAAGATGTGATCCTTCTTCATCCAGGCACCGCCCATAGCGTGGAAAGGCGTCTGAGAAGGATCGTAATTGATGTAAGGCTGGTATCTTTCCTCGAGCTCCTTCCAGACCGCGTGACGCTCATCGGGAGTAAGCTCCGGCTTGTCATATACAACGTGCTGGAACTCATCGACCATGCATCCGTAAGGCAGGAACAACAATCCGTCCGTCATGTGAAGCTCGGAATACTGTTCTGCGCTCTTTCCGTAGAAGATGTCCATGTAAGGATAAGACATGTATTCCATCGCGGTCGAATGGATCTCGCAGGTTTCAAGCGTAGGCGAAAGGCACTCGACGAAAGGCGTGGATTCAGCACTCTGGAGCGCGGCGTATGCGTGTCCGCCCTCATGGACGACCGTCGCGACGTCGTCATAAGTGCCGTTGCCGTTCATGAAGACAAACGGAATGCAGTAATCTTCAAGATACATGCAGTAGCCGCCCGTTGATTTGTTAGGGCGTGAGAGCATGTCGGTAAAGCCGTGTGAAGAAAGAACGTCAAAGAAACTCGGGCTCATTCCGAACATCTTTCTGAAGAACTCGCCTGTAGCCTCCTCATAGCGTTCCTTGCTGACCTTAGGCGTAGGATTGCCGCCTTTGAAAAGGCACGGAAGATCGTAGAACATCAGCTCGCCGACTCCGAGCCTCTCCCTTTGGAGATTCCTGATCTGCTTCGTAAGCGGGACTATGTACTTGAGGATGTTCTCCCTGAAAGTTTCAACGTCCTTGCGCGTATAGTCGTAGCGCTCCATGCGCTTGTAGCCGAGTTCCGTAAAAGTGTTGTACCCGAGTTTGCGCGCAGCCTCCGTCCTGACTTTGACAAGATCGTCAAATATCCTGTCATAGGTCTCGCGGCGGCCCTGGTAGTAAACATCAAGCGCCGTGTGCGCTTCTTTTCTGACGTTCCTGTCAGTAGATGCGAGATAAGGCACGAGAAGGCTTAAGTTCAGCGTCTTTTTGCCGAATGTGATCTCAGCCTCCGACTGAAGCTGCGAATACTCGTTTTCGAGTGAAGCTTCCTTAGCCAGTTCGTCCAGTATCTCAGGTGAAACGATCTCCTTCTGGTTCTTTGCCTTGCGGAAGATCATCTCGCCGTATTTTTCCCTTAACTGATCTGCGACCGGGCAGTTCAGAAGTCCTGTCATAAAGGCTGACGCGAGCTCTTCCACCCTTCCCGAGGCTTCCTCAAAGAATTCGATCTCGTTACAATAAAACTCGTCTGAAGTATCGATGTCATGCAGTATCTGGCAAAGCGCATACGAAGTGTCAAAAGAGCTTATCGCTGTCTCGTACTCTCCGATCGCTTCATCAGCAGCCTCAACGGTCTTGGCCGTCATGAGCCTGAGCCTGACGCCTCTGACAAGTTCGGTGAACTTGCCGATATCAGGCCTTACGTACTTAACGTCTTTAAAATCGGGCACTCCGCCCATCTGCTCATCGGACATGTTACATCTTCTCCACTACGCCGATACCGAGGAGTCCAAGGCCTGACTTTATGACGTCGCATACGGCGTCGCAGAGCGCAAGCCTTGCGGTCTTGAGTTCTTCAGTCTCAGCATTCAGGATCCTGGAATTGTTGTAGAACCTGTTGAAATTCCTTGCGATAAGAGCGATCTGGCGTGCGATCACGAAAGGCTCATAGCTTTCCGCAGCCCTTTCGACGGAACCCGTGAAATCGGCAAGGCTCCTGATGACCGCGTATTCCTCATCGCCCGTCAGGCACTCGAGTGAAGCACCCTCGGAAGGCGCGGCACCAAGGCCTTCAGCCTTTCTCAGGATCGAACGCGTACGTGCATATGTGTAGATGAGGTAAGGCGCTGTATCGCCCTCAAAATCGAGCATGTCGTCCCAGTCAAAGAGAATGTCCTTCTCGCGTCCTGCCTTGAGGTAGGTGTACTTGACCGCGCCGATTCCGACGACTTCGGAGATCCTTGCGATATCTTCCTCGGTCATGTCTCCGCCTCTCTCCTGGGCGTTCTTCCTGATTATCTCGGCAGTCTTTTCAACAGTCCTTTCAAGGAGTTCATCGAGCTTGATGATGTTGCCTTCACGCGTGGAGAAAGCGCTTCCGTCCTTGAACTTGAGGAGTCCGAATCCTACATGGATGCAGTTGTCTGCCCAGTCAAATCCCGCCTTCTTCAGAACGCCGAAGACCTGTCTGAAGTGAAGCTGCTGGGGAAGTCCTACAACGTAGATGTTCCTGTAGAAATCGAATTCATCGTGCCTGTAGATGGCCGCTGCAAGGTCTCTTGAAGCGTAGATGGTAGTTCCGTCGCTCTTAAGGATCATGCACGGAGGCATTCCCTCATCCTCGAACTTGACTACCTGGGCGCCTTCGCTCTCCTCGAGGAGTCCCTTTTCCCTGAGAAGGTCAACGACTGCAGGGATCCTTGAAGAATAGAAGGATTCACCGTTATAGTTGTCGAACTTTACTCCGAGCCTGTTATAGGTCTTCTCAAAGACTTCAAGGCTCAAGTCTCTGAACATCTTCCAGAGAGCAACCTCTTCTTCGCTTCCTTCCTCGAGTTTTCTGAAGTTGTCCCTTGCGGTATCCTCGAGTGTCGGATCGTTCTTGGCTTCCTGGTGGAACTTGACGTAGATCCTGGTAAGCTCCTCGATCGCATCGGTCTCCATGGCCTTTTCGTCGCCCCAGAGCCTCCAGGCCGTGATAAGCTTGCCGAACTGCGTTCCGTAGTCGCCAAGGTGGTTGAACCTTATGACGTTATATCCGAGCTTTGAATAGATATTCGAAATGGAATCTCCGAGGATCGTCGTAAACGCATGGCCTACATGGAAAGGCTTGGCGATATTGGGCGATGAGAACTCTACAATGACGTTCTTACCTTCGCCGGCCTTGGATGAACCAAAGGAATCTCCCTTGGTCCTGATCTCGGTAATGAGTTCTTTTGCAAGGACCTTGCGGTCGAGCTTGAAATTCAGATAAGGACCGACGGCTGCGGCCTTGAGCTCCTCTTCGGCGCCTGCGGTTATCGCGCTGTTGCCTGCAAGCTCCTGTGCTATGAGCGGAGGCGCTTTGCGGAGCGTCTTGGCAAGCGTAAAGCACGGGAAGGCGAAATCTCCCATGTCGAGCCTGGGCGGGATCTCGATAAGCTCGAAGACCTTTTCCTTCTCAAGCCCCGTAATCCCCGAAATATTACCGGCAATCAGTTCCTTGTAGTCCATAAGAAACACCAATCCTGTTTATTATTTATTTAATGACACAACATCATATCACAATTTTGCCGTTTTGGGCATTATGGAGTATACTTAACGGACTCGATAAACGAACAAGTAAGGTCATTATCTGATGGATTTATTATATAGGGTCGCGGGAGGCAGTGTTTCCGCGTTCATCGTAACTTTTCTGCTGCTCAAGTTCCTGCCGGGCGAAAAGGTCCTTATGGGCCATGACCGCGGACGTAAGTTTGCGCAGGGCTCAGCTGTAAACATCGGCAAGCCGACAGGCGTCGGTTTCTATTTCACATTAGTCTTCGCTGTAGCATCAGGCATCTGCTGCTACTTTACCCCCGGCCTTGTCTGCGGCCTGACCGCACTCGTCGCCTCAATGATGACGGGTTTTCTCGATGACAGGTCTAAAGATCCCTGGGATGAATACCTCAAAGGCTTCCTCGACTTCGTAATGTCGGTTCTCGGCGCAGTCGTCTGTGTCTGGTTCTACGGCAGCAACGTGATCATCGGCGTAACAGGCGGAAGATATCACCTCAACCCGATCCTCTTCGCCACACTCGCAGTAATGCTCTTCGTTGTATCCATCAATGCAACGAACGCAACGGACGGGATCGACGGCCTTTCAGGCTCACTTTCGATCCTCAGCATCGCAACTCTCTTCACCATCAGTTTCATCAACAGACCGGCATCCGAATCAGACAGGAACGGACTCATCATAGGCGCCATCATGATCTGCGTCCTCCTCGCCTACCTGATATTCAACTTCAATCCCAGCAAGATGATGATGGGCGATGCAGGCTCCCGTGCCCTTGGTTTCTTTATCGCCTTTTACGCGATCTACCTTAGGATTCCTTTTGCTTACCTGATCGTCGGTCTCCCCTTCCTTTGCGACGGCGGCATCTCGATCTTCAAGATTACTGTCGGAAGGCTCACCAAGAAAAAGATCATCCCTTTCAAGAACATCACTACGCCCCTTCATGACGAGCTCCGCAAGAACCGCGGCTTCAACGTCAAGAAGGTATGGGCAACGCTCGTCATTGCAGCATTGGTTATCGATCTCATTTATATCGGGATCACGCTGATAGTTCACGCTGTAAGGTAAGCAACTATTTGTGCTACCGTATAAATCAGCAATCTCGAAAACCTTACGGTAATAATCCTTCAAATTTTGGTTCATTATTCAAACAACTACCGTAAAGAAAACCATTTTTGAAATTTATACGGTAGTTTTTCTTCAATAATCAGCTCCATGAACAATTAATTACCGTATAAATACGGATTATTCGATTTTATACGGTAGTTTTTCATTATCGAACCTGAAATCCATGAAAAAAAATACCGTAAAGATCACGGTTTCACAGATTTATACGGTAGCAGGAATTTATTTTTTCTTGATTAGCTCTTCAAGCGCCGCACCGATGGTCTCTTCATAAGAAGGATGCGGGCGGACTGAAAGCAGACACTGTGAAGCTGTAAGGCGGTTGGCAATTGCCAGAGCGATCTCGCCGATCATGTCGGAAGCGTTGGCGCACATGAGCTGGCAGCCTATCAGAACTCCGCTTTTCCTTTCGGCGACGAGTTTGACAAAGCCCCTCTCTTCTCTTGTGATCACAGATCTGGAGTTGGCGGAAGTCAAAGCCTTTGCGGTCACAAAGTCAATGCCGGCTTCTTTAGCCTCGGTATCGGTAATTCCTATACAGGCGATCTCGGGCGAGAAGTAAACGCATGCGGGAATGACTTTCATGTCATGAACGGCTTTCTTTCCGGCGAGAACCATAGCAATGTTCTCACCTTCAGCAGAAGCCTTATGCGCAAGCTGGATACCGTTCGTGATGTCGCCCGCGGCATATATGTGTTCTATGGAAGTACAGCCGTTCTCATCAGTTACGATGCGGCCGTTAGCAGTCTCAAGCTTTTCGGACAGGCCTTCGGGAATTACCGCGCGGCGTCCCGTTGCAATAAGGACTTTGTCCGCACACAAGGTCTGTTCAGCGCCGCCAGCCGTAAAAGTCACTTCAGCGCCGTTTCCTGTCTTAACGATCCTGTTTACAAGCGCGCCTGAGAATATCTCAGCTCCTCGGTTCTTTAAGATCATCTGAAGATTTCTGGCAACGTCCTTATCCATGTTGGAAAGGATCCTTGGAAGCGCCTCGATTATGGTAACCTTGCGGCCGAGGTCGGTGTAGAGCGATGCAAATTCACATCCGATGACTCCTCCGCCAATTATTATCAAACTCTCAGGGAGTTCTTTGCCCTCAAGAATGTCGTTGCTTGTAATGACAACGTCGGAATCAATGCCTTCAACAGGCGGAAACGCTGGCTTTGTGCCCGTAGCGAGCAGGACGTCTTTTGCCTTGTAAACGGTCCCTCCGATATCAACTTCAACATTTCCGTCAAAGCTGACGACCTTTGCCAAACCATGAATGACCTCAACGCCTGACGCCTTCACGGACTGTTCAAGGCCTGAAACCAGTGTATTTACTGTCTCATCACGGTATGAGAAAAGCTTATCTTCATTGATCGAAGCGGATGCATCGACTCCGAATTCAGAAGCCGATCTGAACTGTCTGATAAGTCCCGATGAATGCAGCATTGCCTTTGTGGGAATGCATCCGCGGTTAAGGCAGGTTCCGCCCAAAGTGTTTCCGCACTCTGCGAGCAGCGTTGAAAGTCCCAGCTTTGAGGCCGTCATTGCAGCCGAATAACCGGCGGGACCTCCGCCTATAACGATCAGGTCAAAAATCTTATCCGTGGTTTCCATAGCTCTTAATTATATACTAAAAAGCCATTCTTGCGAGGAAAGCCTTTCCCTTGCTTCCTCTGCCATAGCCGTATCGGCAGCTTCCTCCCCTGCACGGTCCGCTTCGCCGTAACGCTTTTCAAATGCTTTGATGACCGATTCCCTGACGGCACCGATCTCCAATCCGAGGTTACAGACCCTCGCCTTCACGCTCTTAACGCCGTGCCTTTCGAGCTTGGCCGCAGGAGGCGTAAGATAACGCACCATCTTATCTATGTCGCATGAACAAAGGATAGTGCCGTGGTGAAAGCAGGGCGAATCTTCATCTGGGCCTGACTGATAGAACGCGCTCCCGGAGAATTTTGCACCTGTCGAAGCAACTCCGAGGTCATTGTTTCCGGTTCTGCAGGTATCAATTCCAAACGCTTTCACTGCCTCCGATATTATCGAGAAATTCTCATCGACCGACAGAAGTCCCCGAGGCGCAATGAATGTGAAGTTCAGATTGCCAAGGTCGTGATAGACCGCGCCTCCGCCCGAGATCCTTTTGGCAAGCGTGACGCCGTCTTCTTCCATACCGGAAAGATCACATTCAGCCTGAGCATCCTGATGGCGTCCTATTACGACAGTATTGTCATTCTGCCACAGATATAAGATCCTGCGGCCGCAGGACGTCTTCAAAAGGGTCTCTTCTATTGCGAGATTAAGATAAGGATCGACAGATGAACCGGTTACGATAAGCGGTTTCATTACTTGAACGTCTTTACGTACTCGTCGTATTCTTCAGCGGATAAAAGCTCGCCTTTGGCGGTGATCTCGCCGATCACGGCAAACCATGCTCCATAGGGATCGGAATTGATGAGCGTCGGATTATCCATAACTTCCTCATTGACCGAGATGACCTTTCCCGATACGGGCGAATAAACGTCTGAAACGGTCTTGATGCTCTCAACGTCGCAGAACGGGGTATCTGCCGTGACTTCGTCGCCTTCTTCAGGAAGGTTTGCAAAAACGAGATTGCCCAGTTCCTTCTGAGCATAATCGCTTATGCCTACAACGCAAGTGCCGTCATCTTTGAATATAGCCCACTCATGCTGCCTGGAATACAGGCGGTCATTCTTTTCGCTCATATGAAAACTCCTTAATCCGCCATATGCGGCAAGTCAAGTATACACTAATTTGCCGCGATAATCGCAGCACCTATTGCCGAAAGATATGCCGAATGCTCCGGTATGGTGACCTGAATGCCGAAAACGGATGAAGCATATATCTCTATTCCCGGAATCTGTGAAAGTCCGCCGGTAAACAAAAGACGGTCACATCTGACTTTCCCCAGCAAAGCTTTAGACTGTACCAGGACCTGCCAGATGACACCCTTCATTATCTCTTCGGGCTGTGCGTTATCCGCAATAAGCTCAGTGATCTCAGACTGCGCAAACACTGCACAGGTCGATGAAAGCTTAACGGAAGGCTGCTCCGATCCTAAAAGCGAGATGTCCGCGAACTCCGTCTGGAGCAGATTTGTCGTATTTGCAACGAACATGCCGCAGCCTGCGGCGCACTTGTCGTTTACGAAGAACTCCTTGAGCTTTCCGTTCCCGCAGACGATTATCTTCGTATCCTGTCCTCCGATATCAAGAACGACGTTATAGTCAGGAGCGGTCATTCCCGCGCCTGCCGCTAACGCGACAAGCTCAGATACGGTCTTGCCCGAGCCTGCGTTATTCTTGCCGTATCCGCAGCTGACAATGGGAGCTCCGGGATAAAGCGAACTCAGTTCGGCAGTTTTCTTCTCAAAGTATTCCTTCTGCCTGATAGGAGTCTTCTCAGAATCGAGCATGACAATGTCACTGCCGTCAAGAACGCAGTATTTGGTGTAGGTTGAACCGATGTCTATTCCGATCGAAATCAACTGATGGTCTCCTTCAAGATTGCCATTAGCTTGCCTGCGCGCTCAACGTCAAGGTACTCGCGGTCGATCATGTCGACCTCGAGTTCAGCCTGCGGAATGCCTACGTTCTTTGCAGATACATAGTCGCACTTGCAGCTCTTGTTCCTGCAGGTAACTGCGCACTTCGCGCCCGAAGCCTCAATAAGGGCTGAAAGCCTGTCGGTCTTTGTCTTCTGCGAAAGATTAAGGAACGTGTTGTTATAAGCGGAGAAAAGCTTGTCCCAGACGGAATCACCCTCATAATCGAGGTTCCACCATGTGATGTAGTTGGAACCGCATACGCGGAATCCGTCCATGACCTCCGTCAGGTATCTGTCCTTGTGATACCAGAGCGGATAGCCGATCCAGAACAGCGGAGTAAGCGACTTGTCGCATTCGGGATAGGTCTCCATCTCGTCAGCCATCAGGTTGTAGATAAGCGCAGTCTCTTCCTTGCAGCGCGCCGTGATAAGGAAGTTTATGTTGTCGAAAAGAAGCGTCGGCGGCACTTCCCTGTCCTTAAGGCATGCGCATACGCGCTTCCATGCAGCAACGGATGCGATACTGTTTTCCACCCTTTTTGCGAGTTCATTCTCATCGAGCTTGTTGCCGCTCAACTCTTCCATCTTCACGACGAACTCTTTATGCTGCTTTTCAACATAAGCCCTCGCGATGGGGTCTTCCGTGAACTCGCCCGGATAATCCAGAACGATGAGCGGAACATTATATCTCTTGGCTAAGATATTCCACCAACCCGGAAGCGTATTGCACTGGTTGTTCGTAGCGATGAGCACATCCGGCTTGGGAGGCACGCCTCTGGGGCCCTTTCCTGTCTCAACGCATCCTTCGAAGCAGCATGAATAAGAGCAGCAGTCGCAGGAAAGGAACTGTCTTGAGCTCTCTTCGAGCAAAGGCTGCTCAAGTCCGCTCGCTGCAATAACTGCCGCATAGCTCTCAGGATAGATATATTCAATATCAAGGGCGTCAAGGATCTCGATCGGAGTAAACGAAGTCACCCAGGCAACCTTCTGTGAAGGCTCCCTACCCTTGGCGTATTTTGAAAAATCTTTATAGTAGCTGCGCATTGCTCCCGCTACATGTACAAGATATGAATCAGGCATCTTTACTCCTTAGATCAGATAATGTCGGCGAAAGCCTCGAGTGCGGAAGCTTTGCCGTTTCCGTCAGTCGAATCCGTCATCTGCACCTGAAGGGCCGGGATACCCTGCTCATCAAGTGCTTTCTTATATACCGAGAACAGATAATCGTAAGGCTCGCAGTATTTCTGCGTCGCGAAGATGACTCCCCTGCAGCCCTTACTGCGGATCTCTTCAAGATCGCTCTTGATCGTCTCATCAAAAAGATCCTGCGTCGGAGACGGCCTTGTGCAAAGGATCTCGGACGCGATCTTCTTATAGATGTCAGTCTCAGAAGGAACAGATCCTGCGCGTGATGCAAGTCTGCCTGACTCAGGCATGTTGTCCGCGACCACCTTAAGGCCTGCCTTCTCAAAGGCATCAGCCAATCCGGTTCCTGCGAGGAAAGAACCGATAAGGAAAACCGGTTTGCCGTCATCGCCTTTGCTTATGCGGCTCTCATCAAACTCATAAGGTGCATTTAAAGATGCATGAACCTCACGGATGTATGAGGCGTAAGAAAGTTCCTTAAGCATGCCGTAAGCTGCCGCGATTTTTTCGTTACGAACCGAAATGACCGCATCGCGGGCCTTGATGTCTTCTTCGCTGATCGAAACTCCGTAATGCTGCTCGATCTTAGTCTTATAGTCCTTCAGGATATCTGCAAAATAAGCAACGGACTCGGCATTCCTGACCGCAGGAACAGGTATTGGATAAATGAACTTGCCCGTATCGTCTATATAACTTCCGATAGAACGGCTGGAATCACAGCTTTTCGGGAACACAGCACCGTCGATGGAACCGTCTTCCCTGACCTGTGAGATGAAATCTGATGCATAACCGCAGTAATGCGACAGCCTCTCGCTGCCGTCAAATCCGGTAAACCTCACCGTATCGCATATCTGTTCCGGCACAAAACCGGACATTGAAAGTATCTTCATTTCATAAAGTTCCTTGGTTTTTCAATGTGAACATTATAGAAAACCTTCTAATTTAGTTCAATGCTGAATCAAGGCAGAAAAAGGGCTGACTCCCGAAGGAATCAGCCCTGATCTTAATCTCTCAACGAGGGAAATTGCTTTGCGTGCGATTTCCGAGAGCGAGCGCTTATCCGAGCGATTTCCGCACAAGCGAAGCGCGGAGGACCTTAGCGAGGATAAACGCTTGCTCGAATTCAGTAATTTTCTGCGTTTACTTCGAAATAGCTCTTGGGATGAGCGCATACAGGGCACATCTCGGGAGCCTTTGTGCCGACTACGATATGACCGCAGTTCCTGCACTCCCAGACCTTGACCTCGCTCTTAGCGAAGACTTCCTGAGCCTCAACGTTCTTGAGGAGTGCTCTGTAACGCTCTTCGTGATGCTTCTCGATTGCGGCTACCATACGGAACTTGGCTGCAAGTGCCGGGAATCCTTCTTCCTCAGCGGTCTTTGCGAAACCTTCATACATATCTGTCCACTCGAAGTTCTCGCCGTCAGCAGCTGCTGTGAGGTTTGCGGCTGTATCACCGATCCCGTCGAGTTCCTTGAACCATATCTTGGCGTGCTCCTTCTCGTTGTCAGCTGTCTTGAGGAAGAGTGCAGCGATCTGCTCGAATCCTTCCTTCTTAGCCTTAGAAGCAAAGTATGTGTACTTGTTTCTAGCCTGTGATTCACCTGCGAATGCAGCCTGCAGATTCTTTTCTGTCTGTGTACCAGCGTATTTATTTGCCATTTTGTCTTCCTCCTTAAGATGGATGTTATTATTATTTTACATTGCTTATTGCAAGTCAATAAATTAGCCGTGGCTAATTGTTACATAAGCAGCTGCGCGAGCTGATCGATCTTTGCGTCAACATCAGGGTCATTGCCGGTTGCAGGGCTGTAAAAACAGACTTCTGCCGCAAGTTTGTCAACGCACGCCATCTCCTTTAAGACTTCAAACGTCTTTTTAGGGTCTCTTCCCGCCATACACGCATATGCTGCGACCACAGGGTTCTTGATAATGAGGTCACGCAAAAAAGATCTGAGCGGCGGTGCAATCGTTCCGTCCCAGACGGGAGTTCCGAATACCACGGCATCATACTGTTTGAGGTCTGTGCCTGTCTTCACTATCTCAGGACAGACCTTGAAAGCGGCATCCTTTCCTCCGACAATGAACTTGGCAGGTCCTTTTGTAGGGTATTTCTTGACCGATCTGATCTCCAAAAGATCTGCTCCGGTCTTTTCTGCAAGCTTTTCGGCGATCATCTTCGTACTGCCTTCGAGAGAGTAATAGACGATTATCGATTTCATAAACAACCTCCGGTGCACATAAAGCACAATTATTATACCGCGGTTTTATCCTGCTGACATTTCATTGACTGATGTTATAATACGGCAATGCGCAAGACGACACCCAAGGGAATAATACTTCTGCTGATCACCGCCATCGTATGGGGTTCATCTTTTGTTGCGCAGGAGATTGGCATGAAGTCGATCGACGCGTTTACCTTTACGGGCATCAGAACGACATTGGGCGCGATCGCACTCCTTCCCATCGTCCTTATCATCAACAAAGGCATGGACCTGCGGAAGAGCACCCTGAAAATGGGCCTTATCCTGGGAATCGTCTTCTCGATCGCCCAGAATTTCCAGCAGTTCGCATTCTACTATTCGACTTCCGGCAAGATCGCATTTATTACCGCGTTCTACATGTTCTTCGTCCCGCTCTTCTCCGTATTTCTCGGCAAGAAGATAAAGCTTTTGACGTGGCTTGCGATCCTGATGGGTCTGTTCGGCCTTTTCCTTTTGTGCATCAACCCTTCAGATCTTACAAAGATAAATCTTGGCGACGTACTGGCGCTTATCTGCGCAGTCTTCTATGCAGTACAGATCATGCTGATCGACAAGTTCACCGAAAACGACATCAGCGGCGTCCAGCTCTCTTTCATGCAGTTTACCGTTGCTGCGGTAATTTCGATCATCGCAATGTTCATCTTCGAGCACCCTGTGATCGCCGACATAAAAACCGCAGCCCCTTCCCTTTTATATTCGGGAATTATGAGCTGCGGTGTTGCTTATACTTTCCAGATCATCGGTCAGAAACATGCCAACCCTGTGGTCGCTTCACTCCTGATGTGCATGGAGTCTGTATTTGCCGTTATCGCGGCGGCGCTTGTCCTTCATCAGGGCATGAGCCTCAGAGAAGGAGCAGGCTGCGTGATAATGTTTGCTGCGATCGTTATTTCGCAGCTTTCTGAGTCGCTTTCTCAGCGTCCTTCTGAAGATCCTTCGCCTCAGGCGTAGGGAATATAGCCCTGAGGATAACGATCACGACTGCAAGCAGAACCACTCCGAATGTGAGCGAGATTGCTGCGTTTGCTCCGTAGGACGGAACGAAGATCTGAAGGATTCCTGCTGCAAGATAGGCCGCGAACGATACGACTGCCGCGGTAAGCGCATAAGGCAGCTGTGTCGAAACGTGAGCGATGTGGTTGCACTGTGCACCTGCAGAAGACATGATCGTCGTGTCGGAGATCGGTGAGCAGTGGTCACCGCAGACAGCGCCTGCCATGCAGGCTGACATGCAGATGATCGCGAGCGGGCTGCCGCCTTCGAGAGAGAATGCCTTGAGTGTGATCGGGATAAGGATACCGAATGTACCCCATGAAGTACCTGTTGCGAAAGAAAGTCCGCAAGCGATCAGGAATATGATCGCGGGCATTGCCCAGTTGAGGTTCTTGAACGCATCCTGGCTGACGAAATTGGCAACGCAGTTTGCAGCACCGAGAGAATCGGTCATGGACTTGAGGGTCCATGCAAGCGTGAGGATCGCGATAGGCGGAACCATTGCCTTAAATCCGGTCTCAACACAGCCCATGCACTCCTTGAACTTGAGAACGCCCCTGACGATATAGTAGATGACCATGAAAACGACTCCGCCGAATGCGCCGTACGCAAGTCCTACGGAAGCGTCGCTGTTTGCGAATGAGTTGATAAAGGTCTCGCCTTCAAAGAAACCGCCGGTATAGATCATTCCGATAACGCAGAAAATGATCAGCATCAGGACAGGCAGAACGAGGTCGACGACTTTTCCCTTGCCCTTTGCTTCGTTCTCGGAAGACTGGACGGGAGGCTCGACGGTAAACAGATCGCCGTTAAGAGCGTTCATCTCATGACGCTTCATCGGACCGTAGTCGATCTTGAAAACAGCGAGACCGACCATCATGAGGATCGAAAGGATCGCGTAGTAGTTATAAGGGATAGCCTTGATGAAGAGCATCAGACCGTTGGTGCCTTCGGGAGCGAAACCTGAAACGGCAGCCGCCCATGAAGAGATCGGAGCGATGATGCAGACAGGCGCCGCAGTCGCGTCAATGAGGTACGCGAGCTTCGCTCTGGAGATCTTCTCCTTATCTGCGACCGGACGCATAACGGAACCGACGGTAAGACAGTTGAAATAGTCATCGATGAAGATAAGGCATCCGAGAAGGATAGTTGCGAGCTGGGCCATAACCCTTGAATGAACGTGCTTGGAAGCCCATTCACCGAAAGCGGCGGAGCCTCCCGCCTTATTCATCATGGCAACGATAATGCCGAGGAATACAAGGAAGATAAGAATACCTACGTTGTATGAATCGGAAAGTGATTTGATAAGTCCGTCCTTGAACACGTGATTCAATGCTCTGACGGGATCAAGATAAGGACTGGTATAAGAGTAGGAATATATCAGTCCGCCTACGAGAACGCCTGCAAAGAGCGAGCTGTAGACCTCCTTGGTGATGAGGGCCAAAAGTATCGCCACGATAGGCGGTATCAAAGCCCAAAACGTTTCGTAAAGCACGGGAATGTATTCCGCAACTTCTGCTTCAAAACCCATACAAAACCCCTCCTGTAATGAATTTCAATACTGCTATCATAGCACAATCCATTACAAGAGGGGCATTCATTATGGAGGCAGAAAGACCAATAATCCTTATCTCTTTTTGTTGTCTTCTTCGAGTTCCTCAGCCCAGTCGTCACTGATCTTTGCGCAGCTCCTCATGCTTCCGATGGCAGCGCCTACGGTCTCGAAAAGAAGTCCCGTTCCCATTCCGTCGCACTTGTAATTAGCGGCTCTCCCCTTCTTGATCCCGATCGCCGCACCTGTCTCGACGGCATCGATGTTAGCAGCAAGATAGAGGAACTCCCATCCGTTTTTCTCCGTCTTCTTGCTGACCATTTTCTTGACCTTTTCGGAAGAATAGATCCTGCTCGCATTTTCCATACCGTCAGTCGTGATGACAAAGACCGTGTGCTCGGGGATATCCTCTTCCCTTGCGTATTTATGGATGTTCCCGATGTGCTTGACCGCTAGTCCCAGAGCGTCAACAAGTGCCGTGCAGCCGCCAAGAACGTAATCGTTATCGGTCATAGGGCACACTTCGGATATGGGGACCCTGTCGTAGATGACCTTCTGTTCGTTGTCGAAGAGAACGCAGGACACAAGGCATTCGCCGTCAAGTTTCTTCTGCTTTGCGATCATGGAATTGAAGCCTCCGATAACGTCCGTTTCAAGGCCTGACATGCTGCCTGATCTGTCAAGGATGAACACCAGTTCAGTAAGATTCTTTTTCATGTTAATATCCTCCCTTTTCATGAAGCTTTTGCTTTTGGCTTACGGCTTCATTATAGGGAGGATATTGAATTGAGAGGTCGCTTCAGAAGCGACATTTGAAGGTAGGAAAATTATGATTTAGAAAGTATTATCACGTTCCAGGAAGCAGGCTTTAATTCAGCTGTAAAGCCATTCTCCGTAACTACGTAATCTGTCTTCGTTACGGGCTTGACCTTCTCTTCTTCAGCTGAATTGACAGCGAGCATGTCGGTGCTTTCGAGCGCCTGATAATCAACGACCTTGTATCCTTCGAAACCTCTTAAATCGACTTCGAAAGGAACGGACTCATCAATAAGACGGTTGACCGCAAAGATCGTGAGCTGACCCTTTTCTTCGTTGTAAACGGGAACCGCTTCAACGTCTGTGACGTCATCGTGGTTTGAAGTCTTGTGCGTTCCGGTCTTCATGACAGGCTTTAATGCAGCGCCTCTTCCGTACTTGGATGCATGATAGAACGGATAGAAGATCGTCTGTCTCCAAGCAGCTCCGCCGCTCTCCGTCATTATCGGAGCGATGACGTTTACGAGCTGTGCAAGGCAAGCGATCTTGACCCTGTCAGCGTGCTTTATGAACTTGATCAAAGCAAGACCGTCTGCGATCGCATCCTCATATGTGTAATGATCTTCAAGAAGATGAGGATGAAGTCCCCAGGGCTTCTTCTCCATAGTTTCGCTGTCAGCGGCAGACTCGTGATACCAGCAGTTCCATTCGTCAAATGAAAGGTTGACCGTCTTCTTGCTGTGCTTCTTTCCCTTGATATAATCACAAGTCGCGATGACCGCATTGATGAATTCGTCAACGTCATCAAGCTTTGCAAAGAAATCAGCCGTATCGCCTGCGCGGTTCTCGAAATACTGGTGGAGCGAAATGTAGTCAACATAATCGTAGGCCTGGTCAAGTACCTTTGCTTCCCACTCGCCGAATGTGGGCATTCCGACTCCGGAGCTTCCGCATGCAACGAGCTCGATCGTCTCGTCCATCATCTTCATGGCTTTAGCTGTCTCTGCAGCAAGGTGGCCGTACTCTTCGGCGGACTTCTGTCCGACCTGCCAGGGACCGTCCATCTCGTTTCCAAGGCACCAGAGCTTGATGCCGTATGGTTCCCTGTCACCGTGCTGTCTTCTCAAAGATGCATAGTAACTGTCAGTATCGAGGTTGCAGTATTCGAGGAGGTTCAAAGCATCAGGCACGCCTCTTGAACCGAGGTTGACCGCCATCATGACGGAAGAACCCGCCTGCTTTGCCCACTTGGAAAACTCGTTTATTCCGACTTCGTTCGGTTCAAGAGTTCTCCACGCAAGATCAAGTCTCTTTTTGCGCTGATCCTTGGGACCTACAGTATCTTCCCAGAAATAATTGGAAGCGAAATTTCCGCCGGGATATCTTACGGTCGTGACGCCGAGTTCTTTTACAAGATCGATGACATCTTTTCTGAAGCCCATCTCATCGGCATTCGGATGACCGGGCTCATAGATACCGTCATAAACGGCACGGCCGAGATGCTCGATAAAAGAACTGTACAGCCTGTCATCGATATCGGCGATCTTGAAGTCCTTCTCGATTATCATCTTAGTTTTTTCTGCCATGGATGGATCCTCCATTTTTTGTTTCTTCCTCTTTGAAAATTAACACCCTGACGACATATCAGGCAATGATTTTTCGTACGGGAAAATTGATTTATCCTATTTTTCTATTCGCTATGCGCGCTCATGGTGATATTATACCAAATATAAGAAGTCCAACGAACGGAAAACAAGGTGCGGTTCAGTTGAAATGATTGACATATTGTATTCAGGCTACAGTTACACCCACAAAAACGGGATCAGGTTTGATACCTCTACCGTTCATGCCGGTTACGAGTGGTGGCTTCTTGTATTTGCCAGAAGTCCTGTCTACTTTCCTTCTGAAGACGGAATGGTCCTGTGCCCTGCCGACACGATTATCCTTTTCCCGCAGAATACGCATAAATTCTACTATTCTCCGGAGGGCGAACCTTACACGAACGACTGGATCCATTTCAGGACAGACGAGGGCATGATCTCTGATTTTCCTCTCATAGAAACACCTTTCAAGCCTTCGGATCCGGACTACATCCATAATCTGTTCAAGCTCATTTCCTGGGAAGCACAAGTTAATAACAGCCCATCCAATCCCGTTATCCGCGACCTGTTCCACGCCCTTGTCACAAAGCTTTCAAGAGACGTTGCCTCAAGCCAGGAATCGACATACCATCCGCAGCTCCAGAATCTCAGGAAGGCAATTGCGCTTCATCCCGAGAATCCATGGACCGTCTCCATGATGTCCGATTCTTTAAGCATCAGTCCCGCTCACCTTCAGCTCCTTTACAGGAACACCTTTGGTATTTCATGCATGAACGATGTTATCAGGTGCAGGATCAAACTCGCTCAGGATAAACTCTTATATACTGCCGACACGATAAGCTCGGTAGGCGAACAGTGCGGATACAAAAACACAGAACACTTCTGCAGGCAGTTCCGGAAATTTACGGGACTGTCTCCGCGCCAATACAGGATCAAAGCGATGCAAAAACAAACAAGGAAGATAAACACAAATGAAGAAACAGGCATTTAACCCTTACCTTCCGTCCTGGGAATACGTTCCAGACGGAGAACCCTATGTATTTGACGGCCGCGTCTACGTTTACGGTTCGCACGACATCTTCAACGGACACGTGTTCTGCCTGAACGATTACGTCTGCTGGTCTGCGCCCGTTGACGACCTTGGCAACTGGAGATACGAAGGCATAATCTACAAAAGGACGCAGGATCCTTTAAACGAAGACGGCCACATGGCGCTCTACGCTCCCGACGTTACGGTCGGACCTGACGGAAGATACTATCTCTATTACGTTCTGGACAAGGTTAACGTTGTTTCGGTAGCCGTATGCGATACACCTGCAGGAAATTACGAATTCTATGGCTACGTTCACTACAGCGACGGAACGCTCCTCGGGAAAAAGGAAGGCGACGATCCGCAGTTCGATCCGGGCGTGATCACCGAGAACGGCGTGACGCATCTTTATACGGGCTTCTGCCCCATCGGCGACAAGTCAAGACACGGCCCGATGCATACAGTGCTCGACAAAGACATGCTGACGATCATCAAGGGACCCCGTTTCATCATGCCTTCACAGCCTTATTCGGCAGGCAGCGGATACGAAGGCCACGAGTTCTTTGAGGCTTCATCTATCAGAAAGAGAAACGGCATCTACTATTTCATCTATTCTTCGATTGTTTTGCATGAGCTCTGCTATGCTACTTCCGACAGCCCCGAAGGCGAGTTCACCTACAAGGGTGTCGTTGTAAGCAACTGCGACCTTCACATCGATACATACAAACCCGCGGAAATGCCTGTTTACTACACTTCCAACAACCACGGAAGCATGGAGGAGATAAACGGCAAGTGGTATATCTTCTATCACCGCCACACCAACGGAACGGTCTTCTCAAGACAAGGATGCGCAGAGCCTCTCACCTTCAACGAAGACGGCACGATCAACCAGGCCCAGATCACTTCCTGTGGTCTTAACGGCGGTCCTCTCGCGGGATCCGGCTGGTACGATTCTTATATTGCATGCAATCTCTTCACCGATACCGAGAAGATGTACACAGGCGGCAACTGGGGCGCAGGAATGTTCCTGGGTTCAGAGTTTCCGAGGATCACGCAGGACGAAGCAGACGCTGACGTGAATACAGGCAGCGGCTACATCACCAACATGACCAACTCATCAACGGCAGGATTCAAGTTCTTCGACTGCAGGAACAGCAAGGTGACAAAGATCAAGGTCAGAGGCTACGGAAACGGCGTTTACGAAGTAAGGACCAGTATCGGCGGAGAAGTCCTTGGAACCTTCCCTGTTGAGAACTATAACTACTGGACGGATGTAACAGGTGAAGTAAAACTTCCCGACGGCGTCAACAGCCTTTTCTTCACTTTTAACGGAAACGGAAATCCCGATTTCGCAGGATTCGAACTCAAGGAGGACTGATACATGCTCAGACAGACCACGGTAAAGAACGGAAAAGTCAAAGGTCTTCCCGGAAACGATCCGAGGATCACCGTATATAAGGGTATCCCCTTCGCGGCTCCCCCGGTCGGAGACCTGAGATGGAAGGCTCCCCAGCCCTGTGCGGATTGGGAAGGCACTCTCGAGGCTTATAATTTCGGTCCCATTTCCGTCCAGGACCAGCCTGCGGTAGGCACTGACATCTACTGCAAGGAATGGCACGTCGATCCCGATATCCCGATGAGCGAAGACTGTCTCTATCTCAACGTCTGGACGCCTGCAAAGTCAACTGACGAAAAGCTTCCCGTCCTCTTCTGGATCTTCGGCGGCGGCTTTCAGTGGGGTTATACGGCTGAGATGGAATTCAACGGAGAGCGTCTTGCGCGCCGCGGCATAGTTGTCGTAAGCGTCAACTACAGACTCGCCGCACTGGGTTTCCTCGCTCACCCTGACCTTACAAAAGAATCTCCTGAAGCTCCTGCAAACTTCGGCCTTTTGGACCAACAGGCAGGATTAAGATGGGTCAAAGAGAACATTGCAGCTTTCGGCGGAGATCCTGACAATATTACGATCGCAGGCCAGTCGGCAGGCGGTGGAAGCGTTCTCAACCAGATTGCAAATGAAGACAATTTCGGTCTCATCAAGGGCGCGGTAATAATGAGCGGCATGATCCGTTTCCCCGGAGACGGAGATGACATCCTCCTCCCCGTTACGCTCGAAAAAGCCGAGGCAAAGGGTAAGGAATTCCTGGACATGCTCGGCGTATCGAGCATCGAAGAAGCACGTAAGCTCGATGCATTATTTATCAGAGACAAGTACGCCGAATGGGCTCAAAACCACCCGAGATTTGCACCCGTCCAGGACGGCGTAAACTATAAGACTGATGCGCTCATAAGCTTTGAGGAAAACAAGACCAACGGTATTCCCGTTATAGCCGGATACACAACAGACGAATTCATTTTCGAAGGCATCCACGTTGTCGAGAAATCCGTTAAAGAATCCTGTTCAAGGGCATTTTCCAACGGCGTTTCGAATATCTATGTATATGAATTCGGCACGGATATCCCGGGCGAGGACAACCCCGGAAATTTCCACTCCGTCGATCTCTGGTTCTGGTTCGACAATGTAATCAAGTGCTGGAGACCCATGCGCGGAAGACATTTTGATCTTGCAAGACAGATGGGAAATTACCTTGCGTCATTTGTAAAGACTCACGATCCGAACTGTCTTGATGACGACGGAACGCAAATGCCCGTCTGGAAGACTTTCGGCGAAGACAATAACTTGATGAAGTTTACATCGGAAGGAGCAGTTCCCTCTTAAGCTTCGGGCTTCTCCTCTTCCCCGTCGGAAGATCCTTCTTCATCAGCATCATCAGATTCCGGTTCCTCAGTTTCTTCTTCGGGACCGGATTCTTTTTTGTACGTTTCAGGGGCTATCTTGTTGCCGTTCCTGTCTATGCCGTCCATCTTGTCAAATACGGGCATATGCAGGCATGCGCAGAAATACCATGGCAGCGAGATGCCGAAAGCGACCAGCAGCGGGATGAACCTGTAATCAAGAACGATAAGGACCGCGAGCCCGTAAAACGCAGCCCTGATGACGAGCATCAGGATGGTTCTTACAGGATGGACAATGCAGAGAATAGCGGCATTCTTGAAGATGTCCTTGGTCTTGTTATAGTAGTGCGCCTGTAAAGGGAAAACGTAAAGAATGAGAGCATAAACGAGAACGAACAATACGACGGCCGCAGTCTTCATCGCTTCGGAAAAAGCTGTACCGATCTGCCTTGAATAATAGAAGTCGTATGCCAGGACGCCCTCGATGACGAGCAGGATCAGCCATATAACGGTTGCCTGTTTGAAGTTCTTTGCAAAAGCCTTGAAGAACTCCCTGGTAACCATGATGTCTTCGTTATGAAGGATCTTGTAGATTATCGATGACATGGCGCTGATCGATGCACCTGCGGTAACTACAGGTATACTGCAGATAAGTACAAGGATGTTGACCCATATAAGATCCGCAGCCTTGGTAAGGAACTGCATCAAAGGACTGTCATATCTGAATACGCTCATGGATATCTCCCAAAAAAACTATGGTAATAATACATTAAAGACAGTGATTATTCTATCCTTTTAAATGTTTCAGGCGTCCCTTTTGGGGGCGCCTGAAACATTAAACCGTTGAAACACAAAGGACGTTGTTTTTATTCTTTAACACCGCCGATCGTAAGACCGGTAACGAAATACCTCTGAAGGAACGGATAGATACAAAGGATAGGAACCATTGTAACGATCGTCGCAGCCGCTCTGATAGATGTAGGCGTGATGGTCGTACCGCCGTTCTTGAGGCCCTCGACGCTTCCCGCTGATCTCATTGCCGTCTGGAGCTGCTTCATAAGCTCGTACTGGAGAACCGTAAGCTCGTCATGCATCTTGTTGTAGAGCATTGCATCGAACCATGAGTTCCAGTGGTAAACGGCAACGAAGAGTGCGATCGTAGCGTAAACGGGTTTGCACAGAGGCGAGATAATGCTGTAGAAGATCTTGAAATAACCTGCACCGTCGATCTGGGCAGATTCCTCGAGGGAATCCGGGATACCATTCATGTAGTTACGGATAACAAGCATATTGAACGCGCTTGCCGCACCGGGAATGATGTAGACGAGGAAGTTATTCGTAAGTCCGAGCTTCTGATATACGAGATAAGTCGGAATGAGACCGCCGTTGACGTACATCGTGATAACCCAGAACAATGAAAAACTCTTCTTGAACAGGAATCTCTTTCTGCTGATAACGTAAGCAAGAACTGCGTTAACAACGAGTGAGATAAGTGTTCCGAGGACAGTTCTGGCAACGGTGTTGACCGCACCCATTCTGTATCCCTCTTTAGCGAAAACCGCCTTGTAGTTATCAGTAGAGAACTGATGAGGAATGAAATGGATCCTGTGTACGATCGTATCGAAACCGTCGTTGAACGAGATAGCGAGCGTGTTGATGATAGGATAGAGCGTTACTACAACGAAGATCAACATGAATACAACAAGGAAGATCTCGAAGATAATGTCTCCTACATGCAATCTTTTTAAACTGTTTTTCTTAGCCATGATTCACCCCTCCTTAGAACAAGCGTTCATCGCCGGTCTTCTTGGCAGTCCAGTTGCCAAGGCAGACAAGGATAAGTGCTATGACGCTCTTGAAGATACCGGCCGCAGTACCGAGTGAGAAGTCGAACTGCGAGATACCCCAGTCAAGAATGAAGACATCGAGGATCTTGGAAACGTCGGAGATAACGTCGTTACCTAAGATGTACTGGAGTTCGAAACCTGCATTCAATACGTTACCGATATTGATGAGCAAGAGGATCATGATCGTAGGACGGAGCGAAGGAAGCGTGATATACCACATCTTCTGGAATCTGGAAGCGCCATCCATGTCGGCAGCCTCATAGAGGCAGGGATCGATCGCGGTAATGGCTGCGAGGTAAATGATCGCGTTCCATCCGGTTTCTTTCCATACATTGGAGAACGCAACTATCCACCAGAAGTAGCCTTTGACGGCGAAGAAGTCGATCGCCATCTCCTTTCCGCATACGTTCATAAGGAACTCGTTGACGATACCGTCAGAAGCCAATATGTCTCGTACGATTGCCGTAACGATGATCCATGAAAGGAAGTGAGGCATGTATGAAATCGTCTGAACGAATTTCTTTGCGAATACGATGCGGACTTCATTAAGGAGCAATGCGAAAGCAATAGCCGTTACGAAGTGGAATACGAGATTTATAACGCCCATGCACAGCGTGTTTCTGAACGCGAGATAGAACGTTTTGTTTTCAAATAATTTCTGGAATTTTGCAAGACCGACCCACTTGGATTTCAAGAAACCAACTGCAGGCTTATAGTCCTGAAAAGCCGTTACCCATCCCAAAACAGGAACATAGTAGAAAATGATTCCGTAGATAAGAAGAAGAGCCGAGGAGATAAGGAGAAATGGCTGTCTCTTTGCTTCAGCCCAGAATTTGACTTTCTTATGGGGCTTGAGCTCCTCAACGTTAACTGTATTAGTTGCCATATTTAAACCTCTGAAAAGGATTTTGAGTCTGTGATTTTGAGTAAATTTTTAGTAAGAATAGGCGGCCATCGACAGATGTCCTATGGCCGCCTACCCTGTTTCAGTCAGATTTTGTCGTAAGCGACGACAATATTAGATTGATCTGATTACTTTCCGGCGTTAGCCTTCTCGTAATCTGCAATACGCTTGTCGAGTTCCTTCTGCATTTCAGCAACGAAGTCCTCAGGCTTGCACTCAGCATAAGCCTTCATGTACTCGTTCCAGGTCTTATCGAAGTCCTTAGACATAACGACCTTAGGCAGCCAAGCATGCTTGCACTCACCCATCTTTGTCCAAGCTGTACCACCAGCTGTGTCGGTCTTCATGTTGTTGGAGTAAGAATACATAGGATACCAGACACCAGCCTTGTTGACTGAGTGGAGGAGATCAATATATGTATTAGCGCCATAAGCTGCGAATACTTTCTTAACAGGCTCAGGAAGTGAATCCTTGAATTCTGAGAGCTGCTCAGCAGGCATCATAGCGTTCTTACCGTCTCTGGAAGTACCAGACCACTGAGGGAAGTAAGAATATGTGCAGAGGTGCTTTGTCTTGTAGTTAGGATCAGCAGCGTTCTTACGCATTTCTTCTGTTCTGTAGAAGAGACCATTCTCGTCAACCTTGTAGTCAACATCCTTAACGCCCCAGAAACGGAGGTCATGGATTTCCTGAGAAAGGAGGTCGTTGATGAACTTGAATGCGCCGTCGATGTCCTTGCAGTTCTTTGTGATAGCGATACCGGAAGAAACGTTGAGTGTACCGCCGGAGGTGTACCACTGGTTCTCCATGCCCTTATCGATCGTAAGGCCGAGAGGGATGTAGTTGTAACCATACTTCTCTGTATCCTGTGTCTTGAAGACGTCGTTTACAGTGTAAGCGAAATCCCACCACTGGTCGCACATACCGAGAACAACACCGGTAGAGAGCTTGGAGATGTATTCGTCGTATGTCTGTGTGAAAGCACCAGTATCAACGATACCCTTCTGATACTCTTCGTTCAGCTTTTTGAAATATCTCTTAGCTGTCGGAGTTGTGTTGTAGTCCATGATCTTCTTTGTGTTAACGTCAACCATGCAGGAACCGTCGTTCGGATAACCGTCGAGGAACTGAGGAGCGTTCTCGATGCAGAAGTAACGCCAGCCTTCGCAAAGCATTGTGTAAGGGATGTTCTTCTTGCCGTCATGGGTTGTAGGGTTAGCCTTGTTGTAGTCTTCAAGAACCTTGAAGTAGTCGTCGAGTGTCTCGATCTTAGGATACTTAGCCCACTCAAGAACTCTTGCCTGGATCCAGAAAGCCTCACCGTTCTGTGTGGTTGTCTTGTCCTGACCATAGATGTTCTCGAAAGGATTCATCCAGTAGATCTTACCATCGGACTGTCTGAACTGGCTCCACTCATAAGGAGTAAAGAACTCCTTGATGTTCGGATACTTGTCGATGTAATCATCCCAAGGAATGAGAGCGCCGGCTTCATAGAGAGCCTTCATAGCGTCACCGCCGTTGATGAAATCGGGATACTCACCGGAAGCGATGAATACGCCGACTGCTTCTGACGGCTGCTGACCAGCGAGCCATGTCTCGTTGCACTTTGCACCGATCTTCTCGGTAATGATCTTCTGGATCTCATTATCCTTGTTGATCTCGGTGGTTGCAGGTACTGCGAAGAAAGCGCTGAACTCCTTAACCTGTGCAGGAGCTGCAGTGGTTTCACCAGTGCCGCCGCCGGCTGCCGATGTTGTCGGAGTCGGAGTCTTTGTGCAGCCTGCCATAGCAGACACTGACATTACTGATGCCAGAGCGATTGCTGCGATTTTTGATTTCTTCATAATTGGACCTTCCTTTCTGTATTTTGTCCGTTGTAGAAATTATACAGAGAAGGAATTTGGTGAAACTCCGACAAATTCTAATCGGTTCCCCCCCAAAATATAGAAAGTTGCACAGTCAGACGTTGCGTCTGTATTTTGTCGGGGTACAGCCGTTTATCTCAATAAATTTTGATACGAAATAATCTATATCCTTGTATCCAACGTCGGCGGCTATGTCCGCCACCTTGCGGTCCGTCTTGAGGAGCATCTCGGCTGCCGCGGTGATCCTGCAGTTATTCAGATAGTCCTTAAAGGAAATACCGTATTTCTTATGGAAAAGCTGTCCGAGATAAGAGCTGTTGATGTAATACATCTTTCCGAGATCCCTCAAGGTCAGGTTCTCGGCATAGTGCTCCTGGATGTATCTTTCTACTTCTTTAAGGCCCCTGTGTCCCGAGTCCTTCTTGAGCTGGGTAAGATAATCCGAATACTCCAGGGCGAAGTTCCTGAAATGTTCCTTGAAATTCTTTCCCGGAACGAAAACGTCATCGCTTATATAAAGAAGTATATTATCCTGCTCTACCGTTTCATCTATCTCAACGGCGAGATGGATCATCCTGAACAGGAAGTAATTGATGTTGAGATTAAGGAACCTGTTGAAACGCGAGCTCTCCATGTTCTCGAAAAGCTTGTCGACACATGCCGAGATCTCGTCGTGGTCATGCTTGATCACCGCGTTGACCAGGTCGTCGGCGGCATCCTTATGGATCATCTCCTTGGCCTGGGAATGAGGCACGGCCATGTCGTCCTCATAGAAATATACGCTGCTTCCCTTCTGGAAACTCCTGAAATAGCGGAGCTCGCAGGCTCCGTTATAGGATGCGGCGAGCTTGCCCGGCTCTGACACCGTCTTTCCGACAAGAAGAACAACTTCGATCGGGATGTTCCTCATCGCGGCCTTCCTGAGCTCCTCGAGGTATTCCCGGTCATTCTTTCCGGCTTCCCTCGCCATTTCGCTGCAGTAAAGGAATCCTATCTCGAAATCCTCCTCAAAGCCTTCGGCTTCAGGAAGCAGGTGATCGCTGTATTTTCCAAGGAACTCGCGGCAGTTCTCCACGACTTTTTTCTTGATCTCACTGACTTCCTCGTCAGTCATTTCCTCAAGGCTGGAAACGTTGTCCAATGTAACGTGCACGAAATTCAGTTTGCCTTCCGTCACAAGATTCTCACAGACATAGTCGACCTGATGCTGGTTCGACTTCCCTCCGAGGATCGCAACAAGGTACTGCACAAGGCAAGCCCTCCTGAGCTTTTCGGCATGTTCCTGCATGACGTTGTCGGCATCTTTCTTAACGCCGATCTTTCGGAGAAGGTTTACGAGCTGCTTCTGGCTTACGGGTTTGAGAAGGTAATCGACCACTCCCAGCCTCAACGCAGTCTGTGCATATTCGAAATCCGAGAAGCCGCTCAATATGACGAAATCGGTATCGAGTCCGCCTTCCTCCTTCACCCTGCTGATGAGCTCAAGGCCCGTCAGTTCGGGCATCCTTATGTCTACGATCGCAAGGTCGATCTTCTTGCTCTTTATGATGTTATATGCCTCAAGACCGTTGGAAGCCGTTCCTGCGATCTCGCATCCGTAGAGCTCCCAGTCGATAAGCATCTGGAGTCCCTTGAGGATAAAAGGCTCGTCATCTGCCAGAAGTACCTGTACTCTTGCCATTACTCGTCTCCTCCTTCACTCTGCTGAGCGTCAAAATGCTTCAGAGGCATCGTGATCTTAATATAAGTTCCTATCTTTTCCTCGCTCTCGAAGATGAAATCAACGTCATCTCCTGCAATGAGCTTGGTCCTGAGGCAGGCATTAAGAATGCCTATATGTTTGTTCTTCTTGAGATCGGCGAACGTGCATTCGTTCATCCTTCTCTGCATGCGCTGCGCGCTGTCCGTATCCATTCCGGCTCCTGTATCCTCGACTTCAAGGACAAGCCTGTCGCCTGCAGAATGCGCATTGATCATGATGACAACGTCCCTGGTCTTCTTTTCAGCGCCGTGAACGCATGCGTTCTCAACGAATGTCGCCAACGTAAGCTTCGGAATGGAAGCATCGCTAACATCGTCGGATATGTGTATCGAGAAAGAGAACCTGTCACCGTATCTGTACTGCTGGAGTTTCAGGTAGTTCTTGATGAATCCCATTTCCTTATGGAGCGGGATGACGTCCTGGTTCCACTCAACGACGTCACGCTCGAGTGCCGCAAGACGCTCGATCATGGCGGCAGTCTCCGTTTCACCCTTTATTACGCTGTGCATCCTGACGTTCTCAAGGCAGTTGAACAGGAAGTGCGGATTGATCTGCATGCGCATCGCGAGAAGCTCAGCCTGCTGTTTCTCGATTTCCGTCTCCTGATAGACGAGCTTGTCCTCATAAATAGTCTTGATGAGCTGTCTGTTCCTTGTAACAAGTTCGTTGTAACCGTACATGAGATGGGCTATCTCGTCGGTGCCTTCGATATGGCTTACAGGAACGAGGCCGACGTTCTCATTACCCTTTTCGAAAACCTTGTCGAGCTGCCAGAGCCTGCTCGTAAAGGACTTGTTTATCAGTCTGACCAGGAGAAGCGGGATAAGGACGTTGAGCGAGAGGAGCAAAACGACGAGGAGCGCATGGTTCTTAAGCGCTCCGGCAACGACGTTGCTGTTGTCCGGGAAGACCATTACCGTATAGGTCTTCCCCATGATCTCTACATCCCTGACGTAGCCCGCCTTTTTGCGGTCCGCTTCATTGACAGATGAATAAGGGCTGTATATGTTCGTCTGTCCGTCGGTAGAAATCACCAGTTTGTCGCCGTCACAGATATATGCAAGCATGCCGTATTTCTTCTGCGAGAAATTGGACATGAGCAAAGGATAGTCAAGATTGATGACCAGGAGTTTCTTGATGTCCGTTCCGCGGTGATAGTCGAGCCACCTGACGAGCTTGACCTGCTTAGTCCTCGTCTGGCTCGGGCCGCTCTCGTCGTCTCCCATGAAATAGAAGATCAGCTGGGCCTTGTATTCCGAGGAGATGAACTCCCTGTACCAGCTCTTGTCCTTTATGTCATTCAGCGTGTATACGTTTCCGCCCGAAGTTAAGGTGTCGTTGTCGGCTACGAAGATGATACGCGACAGGTTAGGCAGATAGAGTGAAGAATAACCGCTGTTGACCAGATCGTGATAGGCGGAATAGAATTCGTCATTATCCTTGAACTGCGTATCAAGGAATGTGTATATGGACATATCTACGTACAGGTTGTTCGAGATGTCGGACGCTGCTTTGATCGAAGATGCAAAGTCGGCGGAAACGTTAGTTGCAACGTTTTTCATGTCTTCCTTGAACTGCGTACGCTCATTGGAAATGATCATACTCAGGATAAAGCCGTCCGTCAGAAGGAGCGGAAAAAGCACGCAGAAGAAATACAAGAGCAAAAGCTTCCTGTTGAGCGTCAGATTGTTAAGAACTCCGACGAGTTTGTCCTCCAGCCTGTACTTCCTGAGATTTATCATAAAGACATTCTATCACAGGCTCTCTATCAAAGCCGTTATGATCGCCGCTGACGCGTCCTGGTCCCTGCTCATGACATTGATCCCGAGGACCGCGGAAGCGGGTTTCTTCTGCCAGTAATTCGTATAGCCGAGCTTTTTGACCATCGCTTCGTCTTCGATCATAAGCCCGGTCATTATCTTTGCATCGGAATAAGTTGAATAATCGACGGATGAATCGGAAAGGTCATATCCCTTGCTGCGTCTGAATTCGGTGATCAGCTTCTGGTATTCCCTCTCGCTCATGTAAACAGGCGTTATCTTTTCGAACTTCTCTTTTGGAAGAGTTTTCTTAAGAGTTTCATAAAGCGAGGTGCAGTCGGAAAGATATTCAAAGAAATAAGGTGAAGCGGTACTGTCAGTCACAAGGACGTTGGTTCCCGAATAGAGAGCGGCCACTGCGGCCTGGTTTGTAAAGAGGTCCGCTTCCTGCCCCTCGTCATTAACGGCCACATAGCAGTATGTCACAAGGCTCGGGTGCTTGAAGCCCAACCCCTTCACGATCCCGTCGTAATACTCCTCGCTGTGCTCAAAATTGCCGATCGATATGATCCCGCAGTCCTCGCGCGGCTTGAAGAAAAAATTATATATGAGGAAAGCCGTTACAACGACAACGACAACTCCCGCAACGTAATATTTCCAGGTATAGGAAACATAATTCTTCCATTCGGACTTGGTCTTGCCGAGGAACTGCTTTTCAAGAGCCCTTTCCTCCGCCGCCTTCTCGCGCTTGTCTCTGTTTCCCGTAGCTATGTCATAGGCGGCGGACAAGTCGTTAAACTTCTGTTCGGCATCATCGCCGCGCATGCCTCTGTATTTCTTTGAAAGCTGCCAGAAACGGTTTTCGATGGCCTCCTGATCCGCATCAGCCGGGAGGCCTAAATACTCAATAGCCTCTTCCCTTGTCATCGAAACGATGTTTTCGCTTGCACCGTCTTCCGGACTTAAAACTGCCTTCTTATTATACGTTCCCATTAAACAATCAGCCTCCGATAAGTTCTTCATCCATCGCGAAGAGCACTCCGTTGATCTCCCTTATGTCGTACCTCTTGTTGATTATGAAGTACATAAAGACCAGATCTCCCCTGCTACCGTCAGACAGAGCGTATCCCGCCTTCATGAGAAGGGCCTTTGTTTCCTCAAGATCCATCTTCAGGGCAAGCGCAAAAGCAAGCACCGTCTTTTTCTTCGGGTGATAATTCAGGTCGCTCCTTATCTTGGAAAAGAGCTTCCTGTCAACGTTGGCGCTCTTATAGCATTCAACGTCGGTGATCCCGCGCTCGTCGATCTTCCTTAAGAGCATCTGGGTAAAGCTCTCGTCGATCCTGCTGTCAACGAACTCATCTACGCTGCCGGCTCCTTCTTCACAGCAGGCATCCATACACGCTTCGTTAACGCGGGATGCCTTTGCCTCCGCAAAAACGCCCATACCAAGGAACGGAGCCTTGTTGCGAGGCCCGGACTTAAAAGATGCGGAAGACGCAGCTGCTCCGCGCATGCAGGCAGCATCACCCGGATAAACGTTATAGCGTGAATCTACGAATCTAATGACATCGGCAAGCAGTTCATTGCTTACTTCAATGTGATTATTCTCTTCCATCGTATCTCAGGCCGTTCCCTTCATAGAAGATTTAATAACGGTCACGCTGTTGTCCTTGCTCTTTAGTACGAGCCATTCCGCACTGTAGTTTCCCTTCACCGCGCGAAGCCTGTAGTAAGGGAAAACGTCCTGGGGAACGCAGTTAAACTGATAAACGGTTCCTGTCTTGGTCCGGATGTTGAAAAGCTCAGACTCCTTGACGAAAGAATCGGTATTCATATTCCAATAACCTTTTTCGAGGATCACGGTAACATCGTCAGAATCACAGACAAACCTCATATCCGTACCATTGCCACTGCAAAGGACTGTAACGACATTTCCCAAAGCCGTATACTCCGGCTTTTCGGGATCAGGATATACAGAGATTGAGAAATTGCCCGCCACTTCGGCGACTCCGACCGATGAAGTGGTCTCTTCCGCTGCTTTGACGGTCGTCCATTTCGTCTCTTTAGAGATATATTCTTTTGCCGATGCGAGATTCATGATCTCATCAAAAGCGATTTCTTCCGCGCCCAACGACTTCAGCTTTTCAACAAACTGCTCTTCGAGTTTCTTTTCAGATTCATTTTCAGAATATTTCGAGACGCTTATCTTGATCTTGCCGTCAGAAATATACTCGCGGACAATGAATTCTTTCGGGAGTCCGTCAAATCCTTCGCCCGTTTCTTCCTCAGACTTAGAAAGATGTCTGATCACCGCCTTGGCTACAGGTCCTTTGTATTCGTTGAAAGTAAACACTTCGCTGCACTTGCCGCCTGACTCTATCTTTATCAGAACCGACTGGTTAACGCCATCAGACGTAACAATATCCGACTTTAAATATCCGCCCTCATAGAGCCTGTACTCGTCAGGCCTCGACTGCTCGAGGAGCGCGTTCATGACAAGTTTGCCGTCTTCATAACCGATAAGGCAGAGAACCGAACGTGCTCCCCCGTCGATCAGGGCAAAACTGACCGCCATCTCGTGTATTTCGTCGCCACCGCAGTTCACAAGCGCGTATCTGACTCGCGAGCCCGACATTTCATCATATCTGAGAGCCCTCTTCATCTCTTCAAAGGTGTAGTCGCCATACCCGAGTTCAAAATAGTTTTTGCCGGAATCTTTATCAAAGCATCCTGAAGTGGATACAGAGACCTTTCCTTCAATAAAGCCGGCATATGCCTTGTCAGCTTCATCGGCAGGGTTTACCGGTTCCGTTTCGGCAGTCTCTGTCTGTGATGAGGTCTCACTTTCAGAAGGCTTAGAAGGCATCGACTTAACAGTCATTGTCGTTTCGCCTTCAGGGAGCTTTATCGCAGGGAAATAACTGCATCCTGCCAAAAGCGAGGCGCATAAGATGGAAGCGACTGCGGTCAATGCAGCTTTTTTCTTCATTAGTCCTTTCCTCCGAGACAAAAATCGTATTAATTATTTTAACAAATTCACGCGCGCAAAAAAACAGGCGGTGCTTTTGAAGCACCGCCCGGATGATTTATTCTTTGTTCTTTAGATCAGAACTTGCCTGCCTTGGCAGCTTCCTCAACGGAAACTGCTGTTGAAACAGTCATACCGACCATCGGGTTGTTGCCTGCGCCGATGAGGCCCATCATCTCAACGTGTGCAGGAACGGAAGAAGAACCTGCGAACTGAGCGTCAGAGTGCATACGACCCATTGTGTCGGTCATACCGTAAGAAGCGGGACCTGCAGCCATGTTATCAGGGTGAAGCGTACGGCCCGTACCACCGCCGGAAGCAACAGAGAAGTACTTCTTGCCTGCCTCGAGGCGCTCCTTCTTGTATGTACCTGCAACAGGGTGCTGGAATCTTGTAGGGTTGGTGGAGTTACCTGTGATGGAGACGTCAACGTTCTCCTTCCAGAGGATTGCAACACCTTCCTGAACATCGTCTGCACCATAGCAGTTAACCTTAGCTCTCGGAGAATCAGGATTCTTGGAGTAGCATGTTCTGGAGAGCTCCTTGAGCTCGCCTGTCTTGTAGTCATACTCTGTCTCAACATATGTGAAGCCGTTGATTCTGGAGATGATCTTAGCAGCGTCCTTTCCGAGACCGTCAAGGATAACTCTAAGAGGCTTCTGACGAACACGGTTAGCCTTCTCAGCGATACCGATAGCGCCCTCAGCAGCTGCGAATGACTCGTGGCCTGCGAGGAATGCGAAGCACTCTGTGTCTTCTTCGAGGAGCATCTTACCGAGGTTACCGTGACCAAGACCTACCTTACGTCTGTCAGCAACGGAACCGGATATGAAGCGATCGTCATCAACAACAATCCTGAAACCGTCTCCACCGATTATACCACTGCGGACAAGCTGTATTTTGAACCGCTGACCGTGGAGGATGTGATGAACATCGTGGATCTGGAGAAACCGTTGGGAGTTATCACCTCCCTGGGAGGACAGAC
>JAILIB010000199.1 GCA_024695505.1 Saccharofermentans sp. | reverse complement strand
ATTCTGAAAGCTAATAAATCATGGTCTTTCCAACGTATAATTCCATGAAAACGAATAAATAAATGATTTCTAATTCGGCAAAATTATTTGTAACAATTCGGAATACCGTATGATTCCGGAATAAGAGGTTTCATACGGTAGATTTCTGTTGATCATTAAAATGGATCTTATAGTTTGACCGTATAAAAAAGCTAAACGAAAATCCATACGGTAATTATAGAGATAAATATGAACCGATGATCAGATAATTACCGTATAAAAAGTTACTTTGATGATTCATACGGTTAATCGAAAACGAATTAACGGATCATGGCTGGAAAAATACCGTATAGAAATTATAAATATGAATTCATACGGCAGCAGCTGCCAGAGATACCGATAATTACATTGAATACCCAAAAGCCGGTCTGATAATCATACGGCCCGGCATCAATTATCCATATTACCCTTTTTTACCTCTTCTATATTCACCAAAATTGTAATTATACCGAATTGCTTGTATATGAAAAGTGAAATATTGAGGATATCTTCCCGGATTAATTTTCGTTAGAAGGCCTATCATATTCTGCAGTCCACAGAGATAATTTCTTCTGCATGTCCAACCAGCTCTTAGCTGATTTTCCGGTTAACATGCTGATGTGTAATGCCATGTCAGAACTTAATGAAGTCTTTTCGTTAATAAATTCAGATAGAGTATTCCGGCTTACGCCAAGTAACTCAGCTGCCTTTGTAACAGACAGGTGCATGGGCTTCAAAACATCCTCATAGAAAATTATTCCGGGATGTGTTGGTTTTCTTGTCATTGTAGTCATATCAGTACCCCTTTATTCGGTTATTTAACCGTCTCTCCCGGCCATGTGATTATGCCGCCAAATTCGTATATATTCGTATAACCCATGTTTGCAAGTTTCTCTGAAGCTTCTTTGGAACGGCGGCCGCTGCGGCAATAGATGAGGATTATCTGATCTAAGTCCGGAAGCTCCTTGGGGCGGTCCTTTTCGATGCTCTCGTTGGGGATCAGTATCGCACCCGGGATGTGGCCGGCATCATATTCATCCTGTCTTCTGACATCCACTAATATATGGCCGTCGTCTTTTGCCATCATTTCCTGAGCTTCTTCCTGGCTTATCTGCTTGTATTTGAGGCCCTGAACTGTTTCTGAAACAGTAGTTTTAGATAGAGAATTGCCGGAACAGCCGGTCAGACAAAAAACGAATAGCAGCAGAAGAGCAGATACCCTTTTCATTCCCCTACCCTGCCTTCAGGAATAACGGATTTCCTTCTTTCCCCTGACTCTGAGGGAGATGGAGAAAAAGACGCGGATCAGGAGGAGCACGATTACTATTCCGATGATGTCCTTGCAAAGATTCATTACGCCGTTGGCGTGACCTTCGACGAAAAGCCGGTGATATTCGTCAAAGATGGCGTTAAGGATCGTGAACCAAAGCGTGAATATGATGTTCATCTCGTTGTCTGATTTCAGGATCTTTATCGGGCTCTCCGCATAAGAAGTCTTAACGGAGATCTTGTTCGTGCTTGAAATGGCCATGAATGCAAATATCGTCAGGATCGAGTACTCGATCATGTGTCCGAGCGTGTTAACAATAGACGTATCACTGATGTCCAAATGGAATCTGGGAGATCCTATAGCCGGAGCAAACATTGAGTCCGCTATTTCTGACAACTCTTCGGATGGTATGTTTGATAAAAGGAATATCGAGAGAATGACAGCCAGAGTCAATGCCCAGAAGATTATGGTCAGCACGAGATTTTGTACTGACACTTCCCTGTTTTCGTTTCTGAACCTGCTAAAGGTCATTTTGGTTATCTCCTGGTTGCCTAATGACTATATTCTATCACGAATCAACGGTTATTTCGGTTCTTTACCGCTCTGTCGATATCGCGTTTTGCCTGTTTCTGCGCTTCGACGTCACGTTTGTCGTAATCCTTCTTACCTCTTGCAAGACCTATCTCGAACTTTACCTTGCTGTCTTTAAAATAGCATTTCGTCGGAACCAGCGTCAGGCCGTCCTCCTTGGTCTTTGAATAGAGCTTGATTATCTCTCTCTTGTGCATGAGGAGCTTTCTGGTACGGTCAGGATCAAGATTGAACCGGTTGCCATTTTCATAAGGACTTATATGAACGCCGATAAGATACATCTCGCCGTCTTTTACCTGGCAGTAAGAATCCCTGAGGTTCACCTTCCCTGCCCGCAGGCTCTTAACTTCCGTGCCTGAAAGGGCCACGCCTGCCTCAAACCTTTCGTCGATGTAGTAATCGTGAAAGGCCTTCCTGTTCTCGGCTATTATCTTTATACCCTTTTGTATAGGCATGTTTCATTTCCTTTTTTACAGCTTAAGAGACGGACAGGCATTAAGGTCAAGCCCGTTTCTGGTGCCATTAATATATTCGAAATAGCCTGCGGATGCAATCATGGCGCCGTTATCAGTGCAGAGCCTGAGGCTCGGATAGTAGAGTTTCAGGCCCTTTTCCTCCGCAGCCTTGTCAAAAGTTGTCCTCAAAAACGAATTGGCTGAAACGCCGCCGGCAAGACAGATCCTGTCCAGACCTGTGGTTTCAGCTGCTTTCAGTGTGTTAGAAAGCAGGATGTCCGCGATGTTCTGCTGGTAGCTCGCCGTAAAATCCTTAACGTCGATCTCTTCACCCTTCTGCTTCATTCCGTTTATAAGGTTCAAAGCAGATGTCTTGATGCCTGAAAACGAGAAATCCAGGGTATCCGTCATGTGGGTCTTGGCAAACTGATACCTTGTGGTGTCTCCCCCCTGCCCCGCTTTATCCATCTTGGGGCCGCCGGGATATCCTAAGCCGATTACTCTTGCGATCTTGTCGATCGCTTCGCCCGCTGCGTCGTCACGGGTACGTCCGAGGATCTCCATTTCGGTATATGAATCGACACGGACGATCATGGTATTGCCGCCGCTGACGCAAAGGCAGAGAAACGGCGGTTCCAGCTCAGGAAAACAAAGGTAATTGGCAGCGATATGGCCTTTGAGATGGTGAACGCCGACCAGAGGAAGTCCAGTTACCTCGCATAAGCCCTTTGCCGCTGAAAGGCCAACAAGCAGGGCTCCGACGAGTCCGGGGCCATAGGTTACCGCAACGCAGTCGATGTCTTCAAGTGTACAGTTCGCATCTGACAGAGCTTTGCTTATCGCAGGATAGACAGCGTCAACGTGCATCCTTGAAGCAAGCTCGGGAACTACGCCGCCGAACTGCTCGTGGAAATCAGCCTGTGAAGCTATTACGTCAGACAGCACTTCCCTGCCGTTCTTTACGACGGCACAGGCTGTCTCATCGCAGGAGCTCTCTATTCCAAGTACCAATACGTCTTTCATCGTCTCTGGTCCTTTATCAGGAAGAACGAATCAAGATAATCCTGAACCGCTGCGATATACTGCTTCTTATTGATCGTATATTCTTCCAGGTAGCCTGCACCAGTGATCATGATGCTCTTTGTAAGGCTTGCATTTAATCTTGAGCGTTCGTTAACTATCTGGTCGATCTTGTCGGCTCCGATGAAGTTATCATGACCGCCGTAGATTATCATTACAGGCATCGGGAGCCTTGCGATCTCTGCTGCCAGGTTCACGTTATCCATTCCCGCGGAGACCCTTATCGCGTAAGGAACGAAATACTGTGTAAGGATACCCAGGAACTCCTTCTGTGCAACTACGGGTCTGATGTAGTCGTCTGAAGTCTTGGCGGGAGAATCGAAGATCATGCCCTTTATGTAGGACCTGTCAAACCCAAGTTCTCTAATGTTCTTGCTGTATGAGCTCAGTTCCATTTCGTTCATGTTGGGCGAAGGAAGCTTCTGATAAGCAAGGATCTGGGATGTACACCCTGTTCCGATGCCGAAAAGGACAACGTCAGTGGTGACGGAGATCTTTCTTACGATCTTTATCGCGCCGAGAACGTCCTGCCATTCAAGGTAGCCGTAGGAACTGATGTCGCCGGCAGATGAACCCGAATGTCTCTGGTCGAACATGAAGACGTTGTAGCCGTTTTCAAGCCAGGTCTCGATCATGTCGATCATTTCAACGCCGAAAGGAAGCCTGTTGGAGCCCGTGTCATGAATGACTATTATCGTTGATATCGGGTTCTTCGTCTTGAAGAACCATCCCTGAAGAGCCGTCTGACCGTCAATGGACTCAAAGCTCGTCGTACTGTAAGAAGGCAGGATGTTCGAAGGAACGTTTGAAAGGACGTTCTTCTCTATGTTGAGCAAGTGGTTTGACGCGAAGACCGTCAGCGTGATCATTATGATCAAAACCGTTGCCAAGATACTGAGTCCCAAAGCGATACGGACGCCCAAGGGATTCTTGTGCTTCTTATTTGTGGACTTCTTATAATCGACGTAAAGATTCTCTTTAGCAAACTTCATATCTCAGATACCGCTCGAACCGAATCCTCCGCCCCTGTTGTCACCAATCGATGAAACGTCTTTACATTCACTGAAAGTGCATTCCTCAACCTTTGCAAATACCATCTGGGCGATGCGGTCACCCTGGCAGATCTTGTAGGTTCCGTGCTGGCAGCCTTTTGTGTTAAGGGTGAATGGCTCGCCGTTTACTGTATCTTCCCTCTGGGAAGCATTGTAGATTATTACGTTTACCTCATCTCTGTATCCAGAATCGATCGTTCCCGGGGCATTGGGAACTCTTAAAGGTGTCTTCAGGGAAATACCGCTCCTGGGCCTTATCTGGACCTCATAACCTACGGGGATAGCCATCTTGAGACCCGTGGGAACGAGAACGCTCTTACCGGGTTCAACTATAACCTCAGCTGCAGCATAGATGTCCATTCCGGCATCGCCGGGATGCGCATATGAAGGTATAACTGCCGTATCACGGCACTTTTCTATATAGATCTCAGGCATTTATATCCCCTTTCGGAAGGAATGTGTGGTTCACGATTATATCACAGTCTGAAGAAGTAATTACACCGCAAAGGTTTCTGGCAGGACCATAGATAGTGCAAGAACAGTCAGCCTTGTGAGGGACTGCTAAGCACTTTGTCTCAGCGCTGCTTATTCCGTTCAGGGCAAATACGCTCTGTTTCTCGCAGAAGGTGCAGTCCTTGGCGTTCTGGCCGCAGCAGCAAAAATCCGACTGCATCCAGGGGATCTGGCCTTCGGCATGTACCATCAGAGCTGTACCTGTATCCTTCAGAGCTGATGCGCACTGGTTGATCTCTTCGCTTGAAAGCTCGTGGGACATGAAAAGCCCGTCACAGTATGACGTTGCAGCCTTCAGCGAATCGTTGCTATAGATGTTTGCTGCGGCCGATACATATTTCTTAAGTCCCATATCGGAATACTTCTTTTTGTCCTCAAAGAGTTGTGAAGTAAGTACCGAATCAAAGGCGTCTCCGAGTTCAGACTTAAGAGCTTTTATGGTCTCTTCGATTACTTTCTTGAGTCTGTCGTGATAGAAATCAGGAAGCATAAGGCAAAGCTTTGAAGATTCCTTCGTCTTAATGAAATCCACGGCCTTCTTCCTTAAGGCAGGTACTGCCATGTCGTAAAGACTGAGACAATAAATGTCTGCTCCGTATTCAAGCATGTCAGGATCAAGCCTTATCGAAGGATACGTGTACATGACGGAAGTCTTGCCCGTACTTTCGCCCTTCTCTTCTTCTATCGGCCCGATCTCATAGTCTGAACCGCGCTTGAATCTCTTTGTGATCTTCTCTTCAAGAAGTCTTATGTTCTCACGCCTCAATTCATTTATGAAGCTGATCGGGCAGTTAAACTCTGACTGTGTGTCTACGTTCGAACCAGTAACTTCAAAAGGCGTATCCAATGTCTTTTTGAGCTGAGTCCTAATCCTTTCAGGATCTAACGGAGCGCCGTTAAAATCAGCCGGAAGACTTAATACAGAAACTGCTTTTAACCCTGCAGAAGATCCTTCTGAAACAACAGATGCGAGTGAAGCGGAACTTCCCTTGAGCGTAAGGTTCATCTTTATGGGAGTACGCCTGAAGGCTTCTTTTGAAACAGGTTCAGTATGGTTCATCAGGAAGACTTCCATACCGGGTTCGATCTTCCTGAACATGTCGGGGTGAAGGCCTTTTACGTTAAGATGATCAGGCGCTTCCTCGATCTTTCCGATCGGGAAAGAACAGACTTCAACAGACTTGTCGTTCCTGATCGAAAGATAATCTCCCTTAGAAGGAACCGTGAGATTCCTTCCGAAACTCATCCTTATCTCACCGCTTCCCCTGTCGGTCCTTATTATCTTGCCGATCTTGAAGCCGTACTTGCCCGGGAATTCTCCGGAAAGGAGCTTTGAATCCTTATTTCCTGAAAGCGACTGCGATGTGTAGCTTCCGCCTCTGTTGAAGTTTATCAGGAGATCCTGTCTTAACCTCTTCTTCAAGGGTTCGTCCAAGATGCCGTCGTAGTAAGCGTCGATCATGGTGCGGTAAGCGGAAACGCAGGATCTGACATAGCTGATCTCGCGCATCCTTCCTTCAAGCTTCAGTGAAGCGACTCCCGAATCGATCAGGCGGCCGATGTAATCAGTGACGTCTCTGTCCTTCGGTGAGAGCAGATGGCCTTTCCTGAGCCTTAAGCCGTCGTTAAAGAGCGCATACTCTTCCCTGCAGGGCTGGGCGCAGGTTCCCCTGTTCCCTGACCTTGTGCCGCTCTTGTTCATAGCTGAGAAAAGGCACAGGCCCGACACGCAGACGCAGACTGCACCGTGTGCGAAGACTTCTGTATCCAAGCCGTATTTGGCGGCTTTTGCGGTCCTTGAAGCGATCTCGTCCATCGTGAGTTCCCTCGGCAAAACGATGCGGTTTACGCCGAGCCCCGAAAGATTAAGGAACTCGTCTTCAGAGAACACGTTCATCTGCGTGCTCGCATTTATGAGCACGTCCGGGAAAGCCTTTGCGAGCTTGATCATTACCGCCGTGTCAGCGATTATCAGGCCGTCAACGCCCATTTCAACAGCATATGCGACATCAGGAAGGAATTCGTCGAATTCAATGTCATTCATCAGGGTGTTGACTGTCAGATAGACCTTCGAAGAACGGAGATGCGCATAATCTATTGCTTCTTCAAGTTCGTTCAGGTCCAGATTATCGGCGTTTGCCCTTGCATTAAAGCGTCTTAAGCCGCAATAAACGGCATCGGCTCCCATGTCAACGGCAGCCTTGAGTATCTCAAGGTTTCCGGCGGGAGCCAACAGTTCAATCTTTTTTCTCATCGTCCTTGTTCTTGTCCTTGTCCTTCAGATGCGAAAACAGAACGCTGCTGCTGATGGAGGAACTTGCGAGTTTCTCAACGGGTGTAGGCTCAGGCTTGTTCTTGTCACCGTCGCCGTTAAGCTTGTCCTTTTGCTTGTAATACATCAGCTCGGTCTTTAAGGCGTTGTTCTCAGCCCTTAAGGTTATGAGCCTGTCTGATGCCTCAAAGAGCGCCATTACCGCAGTCTTGAGCGAAGCTATGTAGGGATTTCTGTCTCTTGTTTCCTTATAGATCTCGTCAGCTAAGTCTCCGACTTTTCTTATCCTGTCGGGAGAAGCATCCTCGCTCCTTACGATGTACGAGACGCCGCCGATCGTTATCTGAGCGGATTCCTCGTCCTTCTTCTTGTCTTCATTTGCCCTGTAATCACGCGCGGCGATCTTGTCCTCAAGCGTCTGGACCTTCTTTTCGGTAACGGTCTTGGCCCTTATCTCGCCCTTGTAAAGCTGCCTGTATTCAACAATGCCGGAATCTTTGGAAGAACCCTTCTTCCTTCCTGTTCCGTCTGAATATTTGCCAAGAATGCTCGAGTTAGATTTTCTCATAAGATTAGTCTCCGCATAGCATAATACTTAATTATATCATTTTATTTTAAAGCCTTATAAAGATCTCTGAAGTCACAGGGCTCCAAAACCTCAGCCCTTATGCCCTCTTCATAGCCCGTTTCGGTAAGCCAGGCTTTGAACTTATCCTTGTCACAGCCTTTAAGGTTGTTTGAAAGAGTCTTACGGCGCTGTGCAAAGCACTTCTTGATGAACTCCATCAAAGCCTTGTCAGGCCTGTTCTCATAACAGGAAAAGCAGATCACAGTCGAAGTGGTCCTCGGCTGGGGAACAAAGCAAGTACCGGGAACTTTGGTAACGATCCTGATACCGCCGTAGAGCTCTGAAACGACTGCCAGAGGTCCGTAGCTCTTGGTGCCGGATTCACAAAGGATCCTGTCCAATGCTGCTTCTTCGACCATATAGACGATCTTTCTCGCGTTTACCTCTTCCTCAAATACCTTCATCATGATGTCAGTCATTATGTAATAAGGCAGATTGGATATTACTACGTCAAACTTGTCTGCTTCATAGTTCTTAAGCTTAAGGAAGTCGGAATCGATGACGTTGAGATCAGGATGCGCTTTCCTTAAGTAGCTTACGAGGCGCTTGTCTATCTCAACGCAGGTGAGATCTAAGTCCATCTTTGACAAAGGCTCCGTGAGAGCACCTATCCCAGGGCCGATCTCCAGGACCTTGTCCCCGGGCTTTATGTCCGCGGCCTTGATAATGCTTGAAATGATCTCCTCATCACAAAGGAAATTCTGCCCGAAGCCGGCTTCAGGCAGAATTTTGTTTTCCTTCATTATCTGTAATACTTGTTCCCTGTTCATCAGAGGAAGTAAGCAACACCAGACTCAAAGATCTTCTGATCCTTGGGACCAGGGATATTGCTGCAGAGATCAACGTCGTATCTTTCCGAGTGACCCATCTTACCGAAGACCCTTCCGTCAGGTGAAAGGATACCCTCGATTGCACAGATGGAACCGTTCGGGTTGAACTGTGTATCTTTTGATGCAGCACCGCTAAGGTCAACATAGCATGTGGCGATCTGGCCGTTCTTAGCAAGCTTTTCAACGAGATCAACGCTGCATGCGATCTTACCTTCACCGTGTGAGACAGGGATCTCATAGACTTCGCCGGGCTTAACGCCTGCAAGCCAGGGTGAGTTGTTGCTCATGATCTTTGTTGCAACATACTTGTTCTGGTGACGTCCGATGTTGTTGAACGTCAGCGTCGGAGAATCGGAGGTCATCTCGCGGATCTCGCCGAAAGGAACGAGACCGAGCTTGATCAAAGCCTGGAAGCCGTTGCAGATACCGAGCATGAGACCGTCCCTGTTCTGAAGTAGATCAGAGATGGAATCTGAAAGCGCGCTGTTCTTGAAAGATGCTGTGATGAACTTACCTGAACCTTCTGGCTCGTCACCTGCGGAGAAACCGCCAGGGATCATGACGATATTCGCTGCCTTGATCTTGGCTGCAAGCTCAGCAAATGACTCGTTGATGTCGTTCTGGTTCCTGTTGCGGATTACGAATACTTCAGCCTCAGCGCCTGCTCGCTCGAAAGCCCTTGCGGTATCGATCTCGCAGTTTGTGCCCGGGAATACGGGAATGACGACCTTCGGCTTGGCACCCTTAATTACTCCGGGAGCAGCCTTGAATGTCTTGTCAGTAGTGAATTCCTTGATCTCAAGAGGCATCTCGGCATCGGCAGCCTTAGTCGGGAAGATCCTTTCAAGCTTGCCTTCGTAAGCCTCAAGAGCGTCAGAAATATCAAGGGAAGCTCCGTTCCATGTGAACTTGCCGGAATCATTAGTGGTACCTACGAACTTGCCTCCTGCCATCTCGACCTTGTCGATTGCATTGGAATCGTTAGGGATAGCTACTACGATGGTGCCCATCTTTCTGGAGAAGAGATCATCGAATGTGAGCTTGTCGGAGAACTCGAATCCCAATTCGTTACCGAAGCACATTGCAGCGACTCTTGAAGCAAGACCTGCAGACTTAACGACAGCAGCGTTCTTTACCTGTCCTCTCTCCTGCAGTTCCTTTACGGACTTGAATACTCTTAAGACGTGATCCTTCTTATAGAAACCCATTCCGTTTCTTGCACATGAGAGCATATAGAGCTTCTGGCCTGCGCCCTTGAGCGTTGCGGAAATGATCTTGTCAGCCTTGGACATGCCGACTGCGAAGGATACGAGCGTCGGAGGTACGTGGATGTCGTTGAAGGTTCCTGACATGGAGTCCTTACCGCCGATAGCGGCTGTACCGTAGTCAAGCTGAGCCCTGTATGCACCGAGGAGAGCTGAGAGCGGCTTGCCCCATGTTGAAGGCTCGCCCATTCTCTCGAAATATTCCTGGAACGTAAGTCTTGCTTTGGAAGGATCACAGCCCATGGCAAGGAGCTTTAACAAGCTCTCAACTACTGCGTGGTAAGAACCTGCAAACGGGCTCCACTCTGTGAAGTAAGGATCGAAACCGTAAGCCATTACGGAGCAGTCTTTCGTATAACCCTTGTCGAGCGGGATCTTGCAGGCCATACCTTCCTCGGGCGAGTTCTGCATCTTACCGCCGTAAGGCATGATGACCGTACCTGCGCCGATAGAAGAGTCAAATCTCTGGATAAGTCCCTTACGTGAGCATCCGTCGAGTGAATTGAGAGTGCCCTTGAGAGATTGCGCAAAATCACCGTCAACAACACCGTCAGCCTTCTTGTCGAGGTAAACCTCTCCTTCTGCGGGCTTGACTACTGCTTCGGTGAACTGGCTTGCACCGTTAGTATCGATGAAGGATCTGGGCAGGTCAACGATCGTGTTGCCGTTCCATACCATCTTCATCGAAGGCTCTTCTGTAACCTCTGCAACTACTGTAGCTTCAAGGTTTTCCTTCTCTGCAGCCTTCATGAACTTATCGAGGTCAGCAGGGTGAACAACGACAGCCATTCTCTCCTGAGACTCGGAGATGGCGATCTCTGTTCCGTCAAGGCCTTCATACTTCTTGGGAACTGCGTCGAGGTTGATCTTGAGGCCTGCAGCGAGCTCGCCGATGGCAACTGAAACGCCGCCTGCACCGAAGTCGTTACATCTGATGATGAGTCTTGTGACTTCAGGGTATCTGAACAGTCTCTGGAGCTTTCTTTCGGTCGGAGGGTTACCCTTCTGGACCTCGGAGCCGCATGTAATGACTGACTTTGTATCGTGAGCCTTGGATGAACCTGTAGCGCCGCCGATACCGTCACGGCCTGTTCTTCCGCCCAAGAGAACAACGATGTCTCCTGCTGCGGGACGCTCACGGACGATGTTATATGCAGGAGCAGCGCCTACAACGGCACCGATCTCCATACGCTTAGCGACATAACCAGGGTGATATAGTTCATCGACCTGGCCCGTTGCAAGACCGATCTGGTTACCGTATGAGGAATATCCTGCAGCAGCCGTACGGACGAGTTTCTTCTGTGAAAGCTTACCCTTAAGCGTAAGGGAAACCGGAACTGTCGGGTCGCCTGCGCCCGTAACGCGCATTGCCTGATATACGTAAGATCTTCCTGAAAGCGGGTCTCTGATAGCACCGCCAAGGCATGTGGCTGCGCCGCCGAAAGGCTCGATCTCGGTAGGATGGTTATGGGTTTCGTTCTTGAACATGAAGATGTAGTCTTCTTCCTTGCCGTCGACCTCGATCTTGACCTTGATGGAGCAGGCGTTGATCTCTTCGGACTCATCAAGATCAGCGAGCTTGCCGTCCTTCTTGAGCTTCTTTGCAGCGAGGGTAGCAAGATCCATGAGGCAGACGGGCTTCTTGGAGATACGGTCGCCATATACTTCTTCACGGTTGGAAAGATAATCAGCATATGTCTTCTTTATCTCTTCAGTGAGCTCATCATCGCCGTCGAACTTAACGTCTGTGAGCTGTGTAAGGAATGTCGTATGACGGCAATGGTCAGACCAGTATGTATCAAGGACTCTGATCTCTGTAACCGTAGGCTGTCTTCCCTGCGTCTTGAAGAAATCCTGAACGAACTTGATGTCTTCAAAGCTCATTGCAAGTCCCATGCTGCTCCTCAAAGCCTTGAGAGCCTCGTCATCCATCGATGTGAAGCCGTCGATTGAAGGAACGGTAGTGGGAATGTCGTATTTATCAACGAGAGTGGAAGGCTTTTCGGCAGAAGCTTCCCTTGCTTCGACAGGGTTGATCAGGTAGCCCTTGATCTTAGCCTTGTCTTCTTCGGAAACATCACCATAGAAAGCAACGATCCTCGCGCACTTAACAAGAGGTCTCTCCTTCTGCGTAAGGAACTGGATGCACTGAGCGGCAGAGTCAGCCCTCTGGTCGTACTGGCCCGGAAGTGACTCAATGATGAGCACGTAGTCTGCATCAGACAGATCGATCTTCTCATCTGAAACAGTATCGACAGGCGGTTCGCTGAAGACTACGGTCTTAGCCTTCTCATATTCTTCATCAGTGATGCCGGAAACATCGTAACGGTTGATCACGCGGACCTTCGTTACCCCTGAGCATTCAAGATCGTACTTAACGTCATGCAGGATGCCGCCCGCTTCAACGTTGTAACCTTCTTTTTTCTCTGACAGGACTCTTCTGACGTCGCTCTCGTTCATTGGAATTCTCCTTTACTTAAATGTTTTCGGCGCTTTTGGCAAGCAGTTCTGTATTGTACTTAAGGAATCTCTCAAGGCCTTCGCTGTCCAGAGAACCGTGGGCAAGCTTGGCCTGATCGTAGATATGCTGTGCAAGGCGGTCAGCCTCTTCCTTCTTCGTGCCCATGGACTCAAGAGCCTCGAGCTTTGTGATGAGCGGGGAATCTGTATTGATGACGAGCTCTTCCGTATCAGGGAACATCTCATCAAGCTGCTCGGGAGTCATGTCGCTCATTGCCATCATCTTCTCATACTTGGCACGCATTTCCTTCATTCTTCTGTTGTGCTCAGCTTCCCTGATCAGAGCGGGCATTGAATCAGTACCCATCTGCTGGGCAAAGACATTGAGTTTTTCGTTGCCCAGAGCGCCCCTGAAGAACTCCTTGATCTTGTTCGTGGTCTCCTCATCGGAAGCCTCGCCCGAAAGCTCGGAATCTACTCTCTGGAACCTGTTGTCAGGCTTCTTGTACTCGTGGAAGGACATGAAATTGTTGTCGATCTCCTCATCCATTACGACTACGTCAAAGCCATCCTTTTTGCTCATCTCGACATATGCGGACTGAGACTTGGGATCTGTCGTGTATCTGATCGTCTTGTGATCGCCTTCGGTGAGCTCAGCAAGAGTCTTGAACTTACCGTCTACAGTCTTGTAGAGGCAGATGTCCTCGACCTTTTCATAGAACTTCTCTTCTTTCATCATGCCGTACTTGACGAATACGGAGATGTCGGACCAGTACTTCTCATAGTCCTCACGCTGCTTCTTGAAAAGTTCGTTCAGCTTGTCGGATACCTTCTTGATTATGTGTCCTGACAGCTTCTTTACGTATTCATCCTGCTGGAGCGCAGAACGTGAAACGTTCAAAGGCAGGTCAGAGCAGTCAAGACAGCCCTGGAGCAGGAACAGGAAATCAGGGATTATCTCTTCGATGTTGTCTGCTACGAAGATCTGGTGATTATAGATCTTGATTCTTCCCTCAAGTGACTGGTAAACGTTGTCGGTCTTGGGGAAATAAAGGATTCCCTGGAGCGTGAACGGATAGTCCATGTTGAGGTGGATCCAGAAAAGAGGATCCCTTCCATCGTTGAATACGCTGTGATAGAA
>JAILIB010000151.1 GCA_024695505.1 Saccharofermentans sp. | reverse complement strand
TCAATTAAATCCGTAGAACTTCTGGAAGACCTTGTACGCTTCCAGAGCAGCAAGTCTGCCTGTCTTTCCCGGGAGCGTAACGACAGTGCCGAGGATCCCGTACTTGAATCTTATGTAAAGTCTCTTGCTCTTTTTGCTGATGTATTCCAAAAGCGCCTTGCGCTTTGCGAGGGCCTCAGGGCTTCCGTCCAGTATCAGAAGGACAGCGGATACGGTGGTGATTATCTCAAGATAGTTATACATGTACTGTCCGCAGTTCTTGTTTTCCCTGAAATGCTTTCTGTTTTCGACATAGTAGTCGATCATCAGATAATTGACCTTGAGCTGCTGGTCAACGCGCTTGATCATGACAGCCTCGTTGACCGACTGGTCCTCTCTGCCGATGAAATAATAGTAGAGATTGACGTTCATGTAATACATGCGCTCTACTTTAAGGAGCGGCTCGAAAACGTAGATGTTGTCAACGTAGAAAGTATGCTCGGGGAGCCTTAAGCCGCAGTCTCTCAGAAGCTGCGTCCTGAAGATGACCGAATGCATCAGGAGATAATCGCCCTTGCCGAAGTTTGCGAGCTCCCAGGAGAATACGAATTTCTCGGGAAGTTCGTCCTTATAGCTCATTACTTTCTTTTTGCAGTCGGGTACGCCCAGTTTGTCGTAAACAAAATTCGTAACGAGCATGTCCAGAGGCTGCTCTTCCTTGGAGTAGAACTTCAAGGTGTCCATGACTTCTTTTAAGACTTCGGGATCAAGCCTGTCATCACTGTCCAGGACCTTGAAATAAAGGCCCTGCGCATTATCTATTCCCGTATTGACGGCAGATCCGTGACCGCCGTTTTCCTTATGGATCGCGCGTACGATCTCAGGATATTTTTCCGCGTATTTGTCTGCGATAAGTGCGGTGTCATCTGCCGAACCGTCATCAACGATTATTATCTCAAGATCTTCGCCGATCTCGAGCAATGATTCGACAGCGTTGCCCATATAATCCTGTGAATTGTAACAGGGTATAGCGACACTCAGTAACTTCATTTAAAAATACAACCCAGTCCCACTTTTGTGATTTCTCAAATATTATATCCTAAGTAATAAAAAATAAAAGTATGTGGGAAACTTGATATGTGTGGCAAAAAGGGGGTTTTTAAGCCCCCTTCGTTTTTGACGTTACTTTACGTTGTTGACCGTACCTATAAAGATCGGATTCATCGTTGACCTGTCGACTATCGCGTACACGAACGGCCTGTCGCATATGACGTACTTAGGCTGTTCTTTCGGCTCGAGCGCCGCGTTCGCCTCCACCCTGACTGCCGTAACCGCGGCAGCCTTGGTGCCCTTGCGGTCTACCTCGATATGCGTCTTGTGGAGTACGCTCGAAATGTAGATGTTTTCCGGATGGTTGTCAGCAATGCCCTTGAAATTTGCCGCGTCCTGATCAAAGGCCTGCTTTACGCCGAGGCCCTGGAGAATGGGCTTTAACTCGGTCATGTAATCGGATTTGAACTCGGGCATCTGCGCGATGACTTCCGTTGCCTGGCGGTTCGTTATGAATTTCTTGTAATCCTCATAAGAGAAGTTCTTTACGAAATCATTCGCGCTCACCTTTTCATCGTTGGGAAGGATAGCCAGGAATCCATACTCATCGCCCTCGTAGAACTTGATGAAGCCGGTCGCCTTGTCGGAACTGAAATATAAGTTTTCAGAACTTGAGAGCATCTTCACCTGCTGGGTTCCGTCGGTTCCCTTGAACTCTTTCGAGAGGATATGGTCTTCATCATATGTTTTCTTCCACTTGCCTTCGAAACGGATCGCGTTTACGAGGACCGCGGCGGTCCTGGAATTGAGCGGCTGGTCAAAGATCTTGTTTATCATGTGGTTCGTCTTTTCATCGACCCACTTGTTGATCCCGTTATGAGTACCCTCATTGAACTTTTCAGAACGGAATTCCGCTCCGAACGTATTCTTGACGTAGTTCACGTAAGTTGCGTTGACCCTGTCACCCAACACGTTTTCATTGCACCAGATCGCATTTGCGCACGCGAAATCAACCTTCTGCGCATTGTTGATCCTCTTCATCAGTTCGGCGGCAAAAGCCTGCTGCTCCAAAGGATCCGAGTCCTTTGCGAAAAGGTCGTTCAGTTCCTTGAGCGTCTCGCCCTTCGCACCCGCGGCGCACATGTCGAGCGCCATCATGATCGAAGCAGGCGAGATCATTATATTGGCCTTCTGTGCACTCGCTGCAGTCGCCGCAAGCATCTTGAAGGTGTACTCGCCGTATCCCTCATTCATCTTGTTTTCGTCGAACTTCTGTGTTGCGACCGCATCAAGATTGATCTCCGCCTTGATCTGCGGATCGTTCTTGAGAGTCTTTGTAGAATCAGGCGCGTTCTTTGCGCAGCCCGTGAGCATCATCATCGCCGCAAGTCCGGCAGTAACGGCTCTTTTTCCGATCAGTTTATTCATATCAGGTTCCTCCGTTTTTTCGCTTATGCCATATATACAGAACAGCCCGTCATTTTGTTGCACCCGGCCTGAAACCGTATAAAAAAGGGACTGCCGGAAAGCAGTCCCTTCGGGCCGGAATCATCCGGAGATTATCAGTAGATAAGGCCGATGTAGTGAGCTACAAACTGAAGTGCAACATAAGCGATCGCATAAATGAAACCCTTCTTGTTGCCTGTGAGCTTTGTCTCCTGCGTGATTCCCTCATAAAGAAGGATGAAGGAATAGATGGTTGCTGCAGATGAGAGGACCGTCGTGACAGGGAAATATCTCATCGTTGTGGAGAACCATGTGAATGCGATGGAGAAACTGTTGAGGTAAGTGATGATCAGGGCTCTTACGATCTGTGAAGGGAATGTAGCCATTGCGCAGATAGCGAGGAGTCTTGAGAAGGACCACTTCTCCTTGATGATCATGCCTACGACAAGAACGACTGCAGCAAATCCGAACGTCATGAGCGCATAGTCGAGGAGCGAACCCATGAAATTTCTGATCAGTCTTACGAAAATGCTGCCGGCAGAACTCGGCCATGCATGTCTGATGGAAGTCGTGATGACTGAAGACAGGAAGCTGACGATCGTGAGGATACCGACAACGATAGCGGAAAGAATGACCGCATTGCCGATGTGATCGTACTTCTTAGCTTCATCAGCACAGCCTGTAACGGGCTTGAGTGCAGCGTTGATCAGTGACTTGAAGAAATCACCGAATGGAAGGATCGCAGACTTCTTGGCAGGAGCTGCGGGAGCGGGTGCTGCATACTGCTGCTGAGGAGCAGCGGCGGGAGCGGGTGCTGCATACTGCTGCCGGGGAGCAGCGGCAGGAGCTACAGGAGCTGCTGCGGGAGCGGGTGCGGGGGCTGCAGGTGCTGCGGGAGCGGATGCTGTAATCGGGTTTCCGCATCCGGCACAGAAGGTCGCGCCTTCAGGGTTTTCTTTACCACAAATGGGACAAAACATAATTTTACTCTGCCTTTCTCCGGGAGCACGCTCGCGCCCGACTTGTAATAAGCAGATTATACACTAATACTTTCTTGTTTTGCTGATAGAGGCAAAAAATCCTTACAGTCCTGGTCAGATTTTTTCCATGATGGAGATCAGTACCATGACGTCGGTCTTCTTGCTGAAGGCCAGCATGTAAGCTGTCCCGTTCTTGGTCCATGTTACCGCGTCATAAGGTCCCGTCGTTCCGACCTGCTGTTTTGCTCCGACGGACGTGTCGATGCCATAGAACACCTGTCCGCCCTCAGTCTGGAGCAGTGCGGGAATTCCCTTGAAATTAGGATAATATGCCTTCACAAGATCGGTGCCTTCCTTTGCGGAGAACACGACCGCCTTCTCGCCGTTTTCACCGGTATAGACCTTTGCGGTTATGTTGTTTTCACCATAAGTGGAAGAACCGGCGGTCTTTACCTTGAACGGCATAAGGTTCCTGTAGTCACCGGTTGCGGCCTTATTCTCCGGTGCAACCGACTGTACCCTGGTGGTTGCCCCAACCGCATTATCCTTCTCTTCTTCCACAGTCGTTTCTTCCTTGGCAGCGGCCTCAGTCTCCGACTGATTGCCGCCGGCCTCTATCCTGGCAGTGGTCATTTTATTGGAGTTGACACCCTGCGCGCCGCCTCCGAGTGCGGCGTCTATTTCATAGCTAACGTCACCGGCCACCGAGGTCGCCGCAGCCATTTGAGTGCTCTCGGTCTTTGCGGATTTAGAGAAGAAAGACTTTGCGAACATTACCGCTCCGCCAGCAACGAGGAATACGCAGGCAGCGATGGAAATGATCCTGATGACTGAAACCTTTGCCTTGCGGCGAACCGGTGCACTGTCTTCTGTTCTTTCTATCTTTGAAACATGCGCAGGTGAGGCGGCTTCAGCGCCCTTGTTTTCCTTTTCATCAAGAGCCTTGGAGACAGCGCTCATCACGCGGCGATGCATCTCGTCGTCGACTCTGACATGACTCATGATCTCGTTATACTTATTCAAAGTCGTCTGCCTCCTTTAACAGTATTTTGAGCTTGTCCCTTCCGCGCTTTAAGTCGGAACGGACGGTCGCCTCCGAGCGGCCTAAGATCTCAGCGATCTCAGCGGTCTTGTACCCTTCCTGATAGAACAGGTGGATAGCTTCACGCTGGTTCACCGGAAGCTGCTCTACGGCTTTCCATATTGCGGACAGGTCATCGCTCACATTCCTGTCCTCTTCTTCGGCTCCGGCGAGCTCTTCGTTGAGCTCGGCACAGTCTCTTACCTTGTTGTATTCGATCCTGTTCTTAGCCAGGTTCGCCGCTACCGTCATGAGCCACGCCTTGCGGTGTTTCTCATTTTCAAAGACCGGCATCTGCGTGACGAGCTTTATCATCGTCTCCTGAAGGATGTCTTCGGCATCCTCCCTGTTGTGCAGATATGAGAAAGCGAGCCTTAAGATCGCGTCTCCCATGGTTGTCAGCACTTCTTCCGCAGCAGCTTCGATCTCTTCTTTTGAACACTGTCTGCCCGGGGCTTTCGTGTTCTCTTCAGAAGACAGTACTTCTTCGGCCGGGCCGGGTCTCATACCCGCGCCCGCTTCACTCCCGCCCCGCGCGAACGCAGAGAAGAAGCTCCAAAGCGGAATTCTCAGTGTTAAGCCGAATATCATGACGTCTCCTGTTTTCTTCCGCTTCTGCCCTATATACAGATGAGCGGACAATAATGTTGCACTTAAAATTATAACCGTGCAGACAATTATATCAATAAACTTTAATCGGAACCTCATCAGGCCCCGCGAATGCTTTTTTACGAACCAGATGTTAGAATTCTAATTATGAAAAAAGCGATACTTACATCTGTAGTCGCACTTGCCGTGGCGCTTTCTCTGGCAGCCTGTAAGAAGGCTCCTTCAGGCAGCTCTGAAGGTCCTTCCGGCGGCACGGCAGGCCCGTCCGTCACGAACACTTCCGTCTCCGGACAGACCGAAAACACGGCGGCCCCGGACCAGATCAGATACTCTGTAGAAGGCAAATACATAATCTTCAAGGTCAGCAAAAAGATAAGTCTTGAGACCGACGCCTGGATCGGCATCTGTCTCAAGGGTGACTACGTTTATGAAGAGGACGCCGACGACAATCAGTACACATACGCTTTTTTTGATGACAGCAGTTCTGACGCTTCCGACTATAGTTTCAAAGTTTCCGCCGAAGACATCGAAGACGGCGAATACTCGATGGTCCTTTGCAATACGGACAACTCCGGATACGTCATCGCCTCATGGGGCCTCGTGATAAAGAACGGAACACCCGAGGTCGATTATTCGATCTTCAAGATCAACCAAAAGCCCAAGAACATAGACGGAACTGAGTCTCCCGCACAAACTGTCGAAGATGATGATACCGTCGATGACGACTACTATGACGAATCGGAAAACGAAAGCTACAATGACAAAGAAGACGATGACGGCAGGGACGGCGATGATGCAGGCGACGCTTAAATGACAAGCAGATGTTGGTTTGTCCCAAAAAATTAATTATTATTTAATACATAAATGCTTCTCTTCCCTACATAATATCTATATGGATACAAAAACAGACAGGATCTTTTTCAAATCCGGCGCGGCATACATGACCGTTTTGATCACGAGTGTCTTCTTATTCATGGCGCTCGTTGCACTCCAGCTTATGGTAAGCGTGGAGACAAGGATCATGATAGGTATCGCTCTTATGCTGCTTTCCTTCCTGATCTGTGTCCTGCTCGGCAAATTCGGATTCTACATTTCATTCGTCTTGAACATGATGCTCTGCCTCGTATACGGCTACAAGTATTTCAGGCTGGGCAATAAGGATGCGACCATGTTGTGCGGCATGGCTTTCACCGCGATGATAATCATCCTCCTGATGCAGTATTACATAACCCGCATAGCTGCCAAGATCAGCAGGATCGAAAAAGAGCAGCGTGAGGAACGCGGCCGCCGCATCAACAAAGAACTTGAGGAAGAGATGTTCAAGCGTACGAGCCTCATCGTCAGCCATCAGCATTCAAGTTCCAGCAGCGAGGTCAACGAGGCTATCGGCCGCAACATCGCATCTTCGCTCGACCCTCTCACGACTCTTCCCGGAAGGGACATGATCACCGAGAGAGCTTCCCGTCTCATCGCAGACGACATCAACGCCCAGCGCGAATCGAACGTCCCTGACAACGAATGCAAACCCTTCACGGTCATTTATCTTGCACTCGACAATTCCGAGATCATCTGCCGCAGGATCGGCCACAACTCCATGGACCTCTTCATCCAGAATATGGCGCACAAGGTCCGTGAAGCCGCTGACCCGGCCGACATGGTCGCAAGGATAGTCGATTCGGATTTCCTCATCCTCGAGAGAAGAAGGCTTATGGGCAATGATCTCAAGGAGTACTGCGAAAAGCTCTGCCGCGCAGGAGCAAGAGCCTTTGAAGCAGGTTCCGATTCCATGAACGTCCACATCTCTTACGGCATCGCAAACTATCCTGAAGACAGCAGGTTCGCGGGCGAGCTCATAACAAAAGCTGAAGAAGCAATGATCGGTTCGCATGCGCAGGCTTCTGAAAAGCAGGACGCAGGCGGAAGGATCTTCGACGGCATGTCCAGAGAAGAGATCACCTCCATCTTTGATGACGCGATCAGGAACAAAGACATCTACATGGTCTACCAGCCCTGCTACTCTTCAGAACACGAGCTCATGGGCTTTGAGGCGTTCATGCGTTTCGAGCATGACGGCACCTTCGTAAGCCCTCAGATCTTCATCGCTGCAGCCGAGAATTCAGGTTACATGCGCCGCATAGGCAAGTTCTCTCTCCTCGAAGCGCTCAAGACTCTCACGGAGATTAACAAGATCCGTCCCGAGCTCACCATGGCCGTCAACATTTCGGCAAATCAGCTCAAGGAAGAAAACTTCGTCCGCAGCTTTGCAAGCACCGTCGCGGCTTCCGAATGCGAGATCGGAAACCTCATCCTCGATCTCCCCGAAGAGAGCCTTATCACCGAGCTTTCGGACATCCGCTCGGTAATCGAGCTCCTCGCCTCAACGGGCGTCAGGATCGCTCTGGACAACTTCGGAAGAGGCTATTCTTCATTCAACGCGATCCCGCTCCTGCCTGTATCGGTCCTCAAGCTTGACGGCAATTTCACTTCCGACCTCGCTTCCAATTCCGACGTCAGGATCCTCACGGCATCCGCGATCGACCTGATGCATGACACCGACATCAAAGTATGCGCCACGGGCGTCGGCGAAGAAAACCAGTTTGAGATACTCGCAGGCTACGGCTGCGACACTTTCCAAGGCAAATACTTAGGCGACGTCATGCGCAGCGAAGCCCTGAAGGATTTCATCAAAAAATAAGAAGATCAGTTCGTGACCAGACGGACTATCAGTTCGGCGGCTTTTTCATCGCCGAAAGTCTCAGTATTGATGCACAGATCGTAAGTCGAAGCCTCTCCCCACCTCGGTCCGCCGAACTGGTTATAGTAAGCGGCTCTTTCCTTGTCCGCCTTCAGGACCTTCTTTGTGGCAGCCTTAAGATCAAGCCCTTCGCGCTCCATTATCCTTTCCGCCCTGTAATCGGCGGAAGCCGTGACAAATACGCTGACTACGTTCTTTCTCTCTCTCAATATCTCATTGGCGCGGCGCCCGACTATGACGCACGGCCCTTCGTTCGCGATCTTTTCAATGACTTCCCTCTGAGCATTTGCCGCAATCTGGCGGACAGAAGTATAACCGGGGCTCATGAATCCGACGGACATGTAGAGCACCGCATCGTTGATCTCCTTCTCGTCAACGCTCGCGAGGTACTTCTCGTTAAGGGAACAGTTTTTCGCGGTCTCCTTAAGGAGTTCGGAATCGTAATAAGGAATGTTAAGCCGGTCCGCGACCAGTTTTCCGATGGTCTTTCCGCCCGCGCCGAAAGATCTGCCGATGGTAATGATCTTCGATGTCTTCGCGTCCATATGAATGCCTCCCGTAACGTCAGGGTTGTCTCTTTTTTATAGGATAACTCATTTACCGCTCTGTGTGCTATACAAGAAACCCGCGCAGCAGATTACCTGTAAGCTCCTCTCTTTCATACAAAAGAGAGGAGGTAAGAGAGGATCAGGTATTGTCCCCGGTATCAGCACCGGCAGCTGCTTTTTCAGCCGCTTCCTTCTCATCGTGCTTTTTCTTCCAGATCGCATAGAAGATGCTTCCTGCAATGCAGACGACGACGATAAGGACGATCATGACGATGAACGTCGTGTACTTCTTCTCGCCGATCGCATCGCCGCTCATGGCGGACAAAAGTATCGCGGGAAATCTTCCGACGAACGTTATGAAGATCCACACGGGTATCTTCATGTCGGTAAAGCCCATAACGTATGTGAAGATATCCTTAGGCGTTCCCGGGATCAGGAAAAAGATGAACGCGAGAAGATCCCTTTTCGAGGAATGGTGGAAGAACTTGACCGAATCGAGTTTCTTCTTTGAGACGAAAAGGCAGGCGAACTTAACGCCGAATCTTCTGACCATCAGGAATACGAAAAGGCTGCCCAGTGTCATCGCGACGTCCGCGATCAGAGCGCCCTTCCAGACGCCGAAAGCATAGCCCGCGGCGATCTCAAAAGGTCCGCCCGGAATGACCGCTGCAACGACCTGAAGGAACATTGCCGCCATCAGCATCAGGATCCCTTTTATTCCCTGCTCGTCAATATACGCGCGGAAAGCCTGAGGGTCCTTGCTCATCTCGAGCATCGGCTTGCATATTAAATACGAGATCACGCCTACTACGGCGAAGATCAGGAGGCAGAGGATGATGCCTAACACCCTCTGCTTTTTTGTTACTGTTACTTCGTTTTCTGCCATTGGTCGATACGGTGGGCCTGAAGGTTACGCCTTGGCCTCGGCCTTCTTTTCGGTCTTGGCCTTCTTGCCCTTCTTGGAAGCCTTTTCCTCAGCGGCCTTTATCTCGGCGGCTTCCTTCTCCTCAAGCTCCTTGAGCTTGTTGCAAAGGTAATCGGCTACGCGTACTGCGCCCTCGCCCCTGTGCTGCCAGATCTCGTCCCTGGCCTGCTCTCTTGTCTCCTTGAACTTCGGGTTCGTAAGGCACTCTTCGATGAGATCCTTGACGTTTTCGACGTTCTCCATAGTGAGAGCCATGCCGATCTTGGGGAGCATGGTCAAAGACCACGGTTCTTCCTTGAGGAAGTAGTAGTCGTACTGGCCCTTGTCGAAATTGATGTCCGCATAGATGACGGGCTTGTTGAATATGAACGCGAAGTCGAGCATGACGCCTGAGAAGTCGGAGATCATGATGTCGGAACGGTTAAGAACGTCAAAGTTGTCGTTGTCCCTGTTCCACTCAAGATCGTCGCTGTTCGGGTACTCAGCCATGAGCTTGTCGATGACTTCCTTGTCAGCCGTGAATGACTGCGGGTGAGGTCTGATGATTACGTGATAACCGGTCTTCAGGAGGTTTGCGATGAATGACGAACCGTACTTTACGAGGAGCGAAGACTTGCCCCAAGAAGGTGCAAGGAGGACCGTCGTCTTGTCGGACTTGGGTGCGGGAGGCAGAGCCTGCGCGCGCTTCATCATCTCATCCATGTAAGGGATGCCGACAAGCGTGAGTTCCTTTGCAGGAAGTCCTCTGAGCTCCTCAAGCTCCCTGATCTGGTCGATCTGGACCTGACCCGAGAAAAGGATCGAGTCAAAGTAGTCGAGCTCGAACATTCTGTAGGATGCGGCATCTCTCGGTGCGTGCATGATGTGAGTGTAGTATTCGACCGATCTCGATCTCTTCCACTGGAGAACGTCGAGGCCCGGAGTCGTGCAGAACACGAGCCTTGCGTTGAGCATGTTGAGTCTGGTGAAGGACTTGTTTCCCTCGCCGATGAATTCGGTCTTGATGTGCTTGTACTCTTTTTTGAGAGCCGGATCGTCAGGGGAAGCCGTCATAAAGACCGCGTCCTGGCCGCGCTTTTCGAGCTCGTCGCAGATGGGCTCAAAAGTGTTCCAGTATCTCTTCGAATCGGAATAGATGACGAGCGGGATCTTGTTCTTGTCCGCTTTTCTTCCTGCACCGGTACGGAGCCTGATGAACAAAGTCCTCGCTCCGTAAACAGCAGCGCTCAACACACCGATAAGTACTGTAAAAAGCATGCTTCCCGTGCCCGGGTCGATGTAAAGATTAACCATTGATGTACTCCATGAAATTGTTCTTGTTCTCGAGCGCGGTCGTTGTCGGCCTGCCCAAGTCTTCTCTTGCTCCTACCTGACACTTTATCTCAATGAACGAGAGCTGGCCTCTGGTCTTGGCAGCGGCAAGCTCTTTGTCCAGGTCTTCAAAATTATCGACGGAAACCGTGTAAGGATATCCGCATGCCTTTGCAACTGCAGGAAGATCAACGCATGAATCGGATGCTACCGTGGGCATTCCTCCGACGGTCTCGTGAGCTCCGTTGTTGATGACTACGTGGATCATGTTGGAAGGCTTGTTTGAGCCCGTTACGGCCATCGCGCCCATGTGCATGAGGGCTGCGCCGTCGCCGTCGATGCACCAGACCGTGAGGTCAGGCTTGTTGATGGCGATACCCAGAGCGATCGATGAGCAGTGGCCCATCGAACCGACCGTGAGGAAATCGTACTTGTGGCTCATGCCGTTGTTTGTTCTGTATTCGAATAGTTCGCGGGAGATCTTTCCCGTTGTTGAAACGATCGGATCCTCACCTGCGGCTTTCGCGATGTGGCCTACCACTTCCTCGCGGTTGAGGCTGTAGGAATTCTTGTAATCGACCTTGCCGTCGAATGAAAGCGCGCCCTTTGAAACGACGAAAGCGACCTGCTTTCCTGCTGCAAGAATGGGAGCGAACTCATCCATGGCGGCTTTCAGCTCGTCCTCGGTCGTCTCCTTCGTGATGACGAAATTCTTTACGTCCATGTCGTCCAGGAGCGTTCTCGTAACGATGCCCTGATAGATGTGCTGGGGCTCGTCCTTCGTGCCGGGCTCGCCTCTCCATCCGACGATGAAGATCATGGGGATCGCATAGACCTTGTCGTTTACGAGAGACGCGAGAGGGTTGATTATGTTGCCCTCACCCGAGTTCTGCATGTAAACGACGGGGACCTTTCCGGTCGCCATATGGTAACCTGCCGCAAGAGCCACAGAGTTGCCCTCGTTTGCGGCGATCATGTGATGTTTTTTGTCGATCCCGTACTTGCTCATCAGGTAGTTGCAGAGAGCTTTGAGCTGGGAATCAGGGACTCCCGAGAAGAAGTCCGCACCTAAGATTTCGATCAGGCTTTCAACTTTCATAATCCGTCATCCTTTACCGTTTATTTCAAAATGAGTCTGTAGAGCGACTCTATGTTTTCTTCATCAAGCTTCACCGGGTTGTTCTTGAGCCTTACCGGATTGACTGACGTCTTGAGTTCCGCGTAATCCTCCTCAGAGGCTTCAGGAACCGCAAGCCCCAGAGAATCAAAAAACTGCTGAAGCTTTACGCAGGCTTCGCCTGTGCTGCCGCATCCGAGCATGGAGGAGATCTCTTTGAAAGTTTTCTTCAGATATTCCTCACCCCTAGGGTCAACGCAGTCTTCAGTGTGCGAGACCATGTAAGGGAAAAGCTTCGTATCGACAAGTGCCGCGGCGTGTCCGTGCGCGACGCCGTAAAGGCTCGTGAGCTTGTAACACATCGCATGTCCCGCAGTGGTCTGCGTGATGTTTATCGCCTTGCCCGCATAGTGCGCGGCGGTCATCATCTCGCGGTTCGCTTCCTCATCGTTTGCAAGATATCTGTCAAGGTTTTCAAGTATCCCGGAGATCGCCTTCTTCGAATATTCCTTGCTCTCGTCGTTGCTGTTGACTGACCAGTAGGATTCTATCGCATGGCAGAACGCATCGAGCATCGTGGACTTTTTCTGATACATCGGGAGTGTCTTCAGGGCCGACTCATCAAAGAGAACGACCGTGGGGATTATCGAATAGTCGGCAACGCTCTGCTTCTTTCCCTCATAGTAGATGACCGCGAATCTCGTAGCCTCCGAACCTGTTCCTGCCGTCGTCGGGATTGCCAGGAGAACGGTGTCGTTGGGTACGATCTCCTGCTCAAGATAGTTCTTGGAAGGATCCATGTTGCTGTAGAGCTTGATGCACTTTGCAACGTCCATCGCGGAGCCGCCGCCGACCGCGATGATCAGCTTTGCGCCGGATTCATTGAAGAGCCTCACACCTTCGACTACGGACTCGTAGAGGGGATTCGGCTGGAAATCGGAGAACTTCGTGATCTCGATACCAAGATCCTCGAGCTCGTCGAAATAGTCCTTGATCTTAAGGAATCCGTAAGCGCTGTCGCAGACCAGGAATATGTTGCAGATGTTGTTGTCCGCAAGATATCCGTTCAGCTCGGCGTAATCATTTTCACTGCTCAGTATCAGCTGTTCCATTTATGTTTCCTCAAATCTGGTCGGGAATGAGCCTGATGATCTGCTTGAAGCCCATCAGATGCTCATCCGCTTCCTGCGCCCTGTGGTTCTTTAAGATCTCCTCGGCAGTCTGCTGCATCGCGGGAACTTCAGCTCTCATGAGCTGGTTCGCGTAGATGACGACGTTGACGCCGATCTTCTTCCATTCCTCTTCCTTGACGGAGTGGAAAGACGTGGGAACGATGACGATCGGAGTGATCTTGTCCTGCTCCCTGAACTTGTTGATGAACTCGATGATCTCATCGGGTTCCGTGCGGCGTGAGTGGATCATGATGCCGTCTGCACCTGCCTTAACGAAAGCGAATGCCCTTGCAAGAGCGTCATCCATTCCCTGCTCGAGGATAAGGGATTCGATACGCGCGATGATCATGAAATCGGATGACTTCTGCGCTCTCTTTCCTGCAGCGATCTTCTCGCTCATCTCCTCGATGGTAGCCTGTGTCTGCTTGACTTCGGTACCGAACAGGGAGTTCTTCTTGAGGCCCTTCTTGTCCTCGATGATGACCGCGGAAACGCCGAGCTTCTCGAGTGAACGTACCGTGTAAACGAAGTGCTCAGTAAGTCCGCCGGTATCGCCGTCGAAGATGATCGGCTTCGTCGTGACTTCGGTGATGTCATCGATCGTCCTGAATCTGGAAGTCATGTCAACGAGCTCGATGTCAGGCTTACCCTTTGCAGTAGAGTCGCAGAGGGAAGAAACCCACATGCCGTCAAACTGGTAGGATGCGCCCGTTTCATCGTGAACAACGGTGTTCTCAACGATAAGTCCGGAAAGACCGTCGTGGGCTTCCATCATGGTGACAAGGCCCTTCATCGCGATGAGCTTTCTGAGTCTGCCTCTTCTGTTGTCAGGAAGTGAGAGCTCAAGCCTGCTCCTTGCGTCAACTTCCTTGTACTTGGGATCTGACGAATAGGGGAACTCGATGAGCTGTCCGCCGTAAGCGGAAAGAAGCTCGATAACCTCGTCCCTGATCGGCTTCTGGAAGCCTTCCTTCCAGTTGTCGCCGTGAACGACGATATCAGGCTTGTACTTTGCAATAACGTCCTTGTAGCTCAGCGTATCCTGCTCGACTACCCGGGACACGCCCTTGATCGAGTTGAACATTGCCTTGCGCTCTTCGCAGGGAACAAGCGGGAATCTCTTGTAGGAAGCGACTGCCTCGTCGCTCATTACGCCCACGATGAGGCTTCCGAGCCTTGCAGCCCTTCTTAAGATGTTGAGGTGGCCGCTGTGAAGGATGTCAGTCGAGAAGCAGACATATACCTTTCTGGACTTTACCTCTTCGAGTCTCTTGCTCATGATCTCGAGATCCTCGGGGTTATCGACTTCGCCGCAAAGCTGGTCCTTAACGTCAAAGGGAATGATGTGCGTGTTGTCTGAAACGACGTTGAGAGCGTTCTCTGCGTAGCAGTTTGTCGTGCCTTCCTCGCAGAACTTGCAGATGGAATCGAGCCAGGTCTCCCAGTCTTCCTTTGTGAATCTGTAGAGGGGCTGTGCAGCGAGCGCGTCATCGAAGAACTCGATGCCGACCTTCTTGATCTCGCCGTCCTTTATGACTGCCTTGAAGTCCTTTTCGGGAAGTGCGACAGTTGAAGAAACGGTCATCGCGGACTGCTGCGCAAGGATGCCGTCGAGAACGCTGTTCTCGAATACAAGGTCACCGTGCATCAGGATGAGGTCGTCACCCCTGAGGAACTCCCTTGCCATATAGATCGAATAGATGTAATTCGTCTTGTCGTAGATGGGGTTGTTCACGAACTTGATGTCGAGATCAAGTCCCAAAGACTTGATGTAACCCTCAAGAACGTCCACGAAAGGTCCCGTGGTCATTACGATGTCGGTGATGCCGGCTTCAGCGAGCTGTCTGAGCTGGCGGCTCACGATCGTCTCTCCGACCGAGAGCTCCGTCATGCACTTGGGGTGCTCGCTCGTAAGGGTTCCCATTCTCTTTCCGAGACCTGAATTCAGGATCAATGCTTTCATCATTTACCTCCCAGATATTTCCAATTTTCTTTTTTCCAAATGTCTTCTTTAACGGAATACCACATGCCGGGCTTGAAGGTATTGCCGTTATTCTTGCTGACGTTCCATTCACCCGAGTAGAAGATCTTCTGCTCGCCCTGCTTGGCGTCAAAAGTGAGCTTCTTTCCCGTGAAGGGATTCGTAGGGTTATCGATAACGCCCTGCGCTGCGAGCAGCGGCGTGTCAGCATTCGTCATGAATTCTTCGCTCGTCTTGAGCGAACCGTGGCTACCGAAATCCTTTACCATGAGCAGGGGAGTAAACCACTCCGCGTCGATCGGTGATTCCAGGCCGTACTCCATGAGATCGGGGAAATTGGCAAGGCCGAAGCCGTGATCCGATACGAGGATGATCCTGGTGTTGTCGTAGCAGCCGTTGGCCTTCAGATAATCAAGCCACTTCGCTACTGACATGAGGCCTGCCATGTTGATCTGATAGTGGCAGTAATCGAGGTCGTCCAGCATCAGCATCATCTTGCCGTTATTCCTGAACCTCTTCTGGTTCGCCTTGTCAAAGAGCGTGTTGTCAACGTGATCGGCGGGCGCATACTCGGGTTCTTTGAGGTACGAATCCTCGTGAGTTATCCTTGAGCAGTAGAACAGGTAATTGTTGCTTGTTCCTTCGTCGATCTTTGTCATCTTGTCGAGCGAATTGACTGCCCAGTATTCAGCCTCGAACTCCTTGTTGTGGCCGTAGGAGACCGACATGCCGCTTCTTACCTGCGGCGCGGTCGACCAGTCGGGGATCTTGGTGTCGTTGTAGCTTCCGTTGTCGTAGAGGTATTTCTGAACGAAGACAGGCGCGCCCTTGTAGAGCGAATAGCAGAAAAGGTTCCTCATTATCGTAGCCTTGTACGCTTTGCCGTAATCGACAGGCACGTAGCGGAAGAGCGTGTTGTAAGCAGAAACGTTTTCGAGGCCGTCAAAAACGGTCAGGTCCGAATTCCACTTGTAGCCCGCATAGGACGGATTGATGACGGTCGACTTGAAGCCCTGGCTTGCGAACATGACGGGCATGACCTTGACCGCCTCGTTCTGCTTTTCGGCGAGAGTCTCATTGGCGCGCTCGTTTATCTTCTCGGGCGTGTACTCGTATCCGCCGTACATCGAAGGAGTCGCGAAGTTCGTGTAAGCGCCGTAAGACACAGTGTTGCGGTAGTATGTGAAGCCGTCAAAGGACTTGTTGAGCGACTCGTTTTCGCCGAAGAGATAAGGGACCATCGGGCCTAAAGCGCGGTCGAGCATAATGACGACGACGTTCTTGCCGTTCCTGGAAAGCGTGAATTCGGGATCGTTTACGGTGCAGGCCTTTTTGGCATCCGCAAAGCCCTGGTTGATCGTGCCGGTCTTTGAGATCCCGAGTCCCGCGAATACCAGAGTCATCGAAAGCGCGATAACCGTCGCTATGCTGTTTCCGAACTTCGCTATGAGAATGGCGATCACAACCGCGCCAACAGTTGCGCCCAGGCTGATCAGTCCGTTCCTGACAGTAAATACGGGAGCGACGTCATAGACAAGGACGTCGGACATCGTGCCGAATCCGTTGCTGAAGAAGTGCGCATTGACCACGATGCTCACCGACAGAGCGAACATTACGGATGCTATTATCTTCTTTCCCTTTTCCGATGCCATCGCATAGAAGACCGAAGGCCAGAGAATGAAAAGTCCGATGCCCTTCACTGCCGAATCGATCACATAAGTCATCGGGTTTGCAAGCGACTGCATGTCAACGAATTCCTCAGGTGCGGAAGCAAGAACGGTCATGGGCAGGTAGATCCCTGCGAGCACTGCGCATGCTATGCATGAGAAGACGAACAGTCCCTTGCTGCTCTTTGAAGCCTTTGCGCCTTCCTTCTTCGCCTTTGCTTTTGAAGCCTTGGGAGCCGTCTTTTTCTTTGAGACGAGCTTCATCACGATGTTCTTGATGAGCGAGAACAGGTTGTTGCAGGTCCAGTAGAGGACCATTCCCGAAGGTGAGTTATAGAGCAATACAAGGAAGAGAGCCGCCATTATGAGCAGCTGGATCTTTGACTTTGCGGGCATCTTGTTTGCATAAACTGCAGCCGAGATGAGGTTGACCGCGGTCATTATAAAAGGCAGGACGTTGACCGTTACGGATCCGATCGCGAGCATCGCATCGGGAGAGCCCAGATCCTGAATGGGTCCGAATGAACGGCCTACGAGATAGGTATTGTTTGAGAGCATCCTGTATGCCGCGAGGAAGAACGGGATCTGCAGGAGCAGTGAGACAGAGCTCTTGAGAACAGACAGCGGACTGTAGTTGTTCTGCCTGTAGTAGGTCTGCAGGATCATGAAGCGCTCGTCGCCCTTAAAGTACTGCTTGATGTGCTTGATGACGGGGCCAAGGCGGTCTTCGGCTTCCCTTGCCTCTTCCTGGATCTTGTCCGCACGCATGTAAAGAGGCAGGACGATCAGGCTGAATACGAGGCTCAGCAGCATGATGTTCAGACCGGAAACGGGGATGTGCTTGTTAAGCACCGAGAATAATATCTCGAATACCAGCTGTATCGGTCCGAATATCAATGCGTAAAGTTCCGAAAAGAATTGCATGCCCGTTCAAGTACTCCTTAATAGTGTCCGAGGAACTTCCAGTTTTCCTTCTTCCAGATACTGTCCTTAACGGTGTACCAGTCTCCGGGCTTATATGCTGTTCCGTTGTTGTAATGTACTTTCCAGTATTCGGAATGGAATACTGTGATGCCGTTCTTCTTGCCTTCATCAGTTATAGCCTTGCCTGTGAAAGGATTCGTCGGATTCTCGACAACATCCTTTGTCGCAAGATAAGGCGTATCGGCATTGGTCATGAACTCCTCGGAGGTCTTGAGGTCTCCGCGGCTGTTAAAGTCCTTAACGAGAAGGAGCGGTGCAAACGCTTCTCCGTCGAGCTGCGCACCGATATCGTACTGGATCAGGTCAGGGAAGTTCTCGATGTAGTAACCGTGATCGGCAACAACGATGATCCTCGTGTTGTCATAGCAGCCGATCTCCTTGAGATAGTTGAAGTAATTGCCGAGTTCCCTGAGAGTCGCGACGTTGCACTGATAGTTCCGGAAGTCCTTTGCGTCCCTCATCCACATCATCTGGCCCTTAACGAGGAATCTCGCCTGGCCCTTCTGTGACTTGTCGAACTTTGTGTTATCGACGATGTCGGCAGGCTCGTACTCGGGTTCTTTAAGGAACTCCGAATCGTGGCAGGTGTCAGTTCCGTAGTAAACGAAATGATTTCCGCTGCCCTCCTCGACCTTGGTCATGGAGCCCAGAGCCTTCATCGTGTGGTAATCCCACATGAAGCCCTGCTCGTGGCCTTCGGCTTTTGAGTTGCCGGAACGTCTCTGATCCATGAGGCGTGAAGGATCGATGACCCTTGTCTCGTTGTAGATTCCGTCATCGTAGAGCGCCTTGTGGAGCACGACGGGTGCGGACCTGAAGATCGAATAACCGAAAAGGTTGAACCTGAATGCGGTCGTCTGCTCTTCCTTATAGCCCTCCCTCATCTCGTCGGGCAGATATGAATACTTAGTGCTGTATGCCTTTGTGTTCTCAATGTCATCGAAAACGGAAAGATCCGGATACCACTGATAGCCCGCATACTTGGGGTTGATGATCGTTGCATCGAATCCGGCCTTCGTGAAGATCTTCGGCATAAGCTTGAGAGCTTCCTCGTGGTCCTCCGAAAGGAGTTTGTCGGTCCTCTTGTTCATCTCGGCGGGAGTGTACTCATAGCCTCCGAGAAGCGACGGAACACCGAAGTTCGTATGTGTTCCGAAAGATGCGGTGTTGTGGTAGTAAACAAAGCCGTCGTAAACCTGGTTCAGTTCCGGCTTCTCCTTGAAGATGTAAGGCAGCATCGGGCCGATCGCTCTGTCCGCCATTATGACGATGACGTTCTTTCCGGTCTTGGAAAGAGTTATCTCAGCCTTGGAGGTCTTTGACCTTAAGTCTTCCTGATATCCCGCGTTGATCTTGCCGATGTTGGTTAAGCCGAGCACCGCAAAGACCAGTGCGGCCGAGAACGCGATAACGGGTGTTACGTTCTTTCCGAAACGGACGAGCAGGAATCCTACAATAACAGCGCCCAGCGTGACGCCGAGGCTGAGCAGGATCATCTGTGTCGTGATCTTGAGCGAAGTATCCTTGTAGATAAGGGTGTTCGACATGTCGCCCGAACCGCTGCTGAAGAGCTTGGAGTTCAGGATGGCTGCGATCGCGCCGGCGAACATGACGTAAGACCAGACCTTCTTGCCCGTGACAGATGACATCGCATAGAAGACTGACGGCCAGAGAAGGAAAAGACCCAGTCCCTTGCATGTTGCATCAAGGATATCCAGCATCGGGTGAGCCATGGTGTAGAGGTTTACGAATTCCTCAGGCGCGGAAGCGACCGTGATCATGGGCAGATAGAATCCAACGTAGATCGCCAGGGTAAGGCTTGAGAAGATGAATACGTACTTGTATCTGGAATCGGGCTTCTTGACTTCCGCCTTAGCGCTCTTCTTGGAGTCTTCAGCGGTCTTGGCTTTCTTCTTTGAGGAGATGAGCTTGACGATGATGTTCTTTACCAGCGAGAAAATGTTGTTGCATGTCCAGTAGATGACCATTCCCGAAGGTGAATTGTAAAGGAGCGCGAGGAACAGGAAAGCCATGAGCCAGAGCTGGAACTTGGACTTCATGGGCATCTTGTCCGCGTAGATCGCTGCGGAGATGAGGTTGATCGCGGTCATGACGAAAGGCAGGACGTTGATCGCCATGCCTCCGATATTAAGGAGTGCGTCAGGGCTGTTAAGGTCAGCTATCGGGCCGAAGCCTTTTCCCTGAAGGAAAGTGTTGTTGTGGAGCATCCTGTAAGCCGCGAGGAAGAAAGGAACCTGCAGGAGCAGTGAAACGGAGCTCCTGAGAACGCCCAAAGGGCTGTAGTTATTCTGACGGTAGAACGTCTGAAGGATCATGAAACGCTCATCACCCTTGAAGTACTTCTTGATGTGCTTGATCGTGGGACCAAGGCGCTCCTCGTCCTCTTTTGCCTCCTCCTGGATCTTGTCCGCGCGCATGTAGAGCGGCAGCACGATAAGGCTGAATACGAGGCTTAAGAGCAGGATGCACACTCCGGAAACCGGAATGTACTTGTTGAGCTGCGAAAATATGATCTTAAAGACCAGTTCGATAGGTCCGATTAAAAGTGCGTAAAGATATTGAAAGAATCCCATGCCGTCTATCTGCTTCCTTCTGTGCGTTTAACCTAATAATTTTAGACTTCTTTGCACGATAAAGCAAATAATAAATATATAAATAATAAGGCAGTTCGAGACTGCCTTATGTTCATTTTTACGTTGCTGACGGATTAGTGGGTGCCCAGATACTTCCAGTTTTCCTTCTTCCAGAGGTCGTCCTTGACGCTGATCCAGTCGCCGGACGCGTAAACGGGACCCGTGTTGTTCCAGGGATTCCAGTGGTCGGAACGGTAGATTATGGCGCCGTTTGCCTTGCCGTCTGTCGTGATCTTCTTGCCCGTGAACGGGTTGACGGGGTTGTCGACAACGCCCTTCAGTGCAAGATAAGGCGTATCGGCATTGGTCATGAACTCCTCGGAGGTCTGGATCTCGCCGTGGCTGTTAAAGTCCTTTACCATGAGGATCGGCGTATAGGCCTCACCGTCGAGCTTCATTCCGATGTCGTACTGGATGATGTCGGTGAAGTTCTCAAGGTGGAAACCGTGGTCCGAAACGATGATGATCTTCGTATTGTCGTAGCAGCCGCTTTCCTTGAGGTATTTCAGCCACTCGCCGATAATCTCGTAATTTGCGACGTTGCACTGGTAATGCCTGTAGTCCATGGCATCCCTGACCCACATCATCCGGCCCTTTAAGAGGAACCTTGCCTGGCCCTGGGCCGACTTGTCGTACTTGGTGTTGTTGACAACGTCAGAAGGCTCATATGAGGGCTCCTGCAGGAACTGCGTGTCGTGCGTCAGGTGCGTGCCGAAATAGACGTAGTGATTGCCGTTTTCCTCGACCTTCGTCATGCTGCTCATTGCCTTCATGGTGTAGTAATCCCAGATGAAAGCCTGCGAATGGCCCTCCGACTTGGAGGTGCCGGTCCTCTTCTGGTCAACGAGCCTCGAAGGATCGATTATCCTCGTCTCATTGTAATTGCCGTCATCGTAGAGCGCTTCCTGGAAAAGGACGGGAGCCGACTTGTAGATCGAATACGCGAAAAGGTTATACCTGAAGCATTCCGTAAACTCGTTGCTGTAGCCTTCCTTCAGGTTTTCGGGAAGATATGCGAATTTCGTGCTGTAGGCCTTGAGGTTCTCCATTCCGTCATAGATGGAAAGATCGGGATACCACTTGTAGCCCGCGTAAGACGGGTTGATTATCGTGGTGTCAAAACCATTCTGGTTGAATATCGTCGGAAGGACCTTGTGCGCCTCGTCAAGCTTTTCGGAAATGAGCTTGTCCGTGCGCTTGTTCATCTCTTCCGGAGAATACTCGTACCCTCCGATAATGCCCGGGATTCCTGCGTTTGTGTGCGCTGCGAGCGATACCGTGTTGTGGTAGTAAACAAAGCCGTCGTAGGTCTTCTTGAGCTCGGGCTTTTCGTTGAAGATGTACGGGAGCATCGGTCCGACCGCCCTGTCAGCCATTATCACGACAACGTTCTTACCGGTCTTCGAGAGCGTGATCTCGGCCTTGGAAGTCTCTGACTTGCAGGCATCCCTGTGGCCCTCGTTGACCTTGCCGATGCCGGCGATCCCCAATACCGCAAAAACAAGCGCGGCAGAGAAGCAGACGACCGGCGCGATCTGCTTTCCGAAGCGTACTATGAGGAAGCAGACTACGAAAGCAAGCACGGTAACCGCAAGGCTCCAGAGTATCGCCTCACGCGTGAAATCGTGGTTTGTCTTGTATTTCAGGAAATTCGACAGGTCACCGAAATCGTTGCTGAAGAGCTTTGAATTAAGTATTGACGAAGTGGCGATAAAGAACATGACGTAAGACAGTATCTTCTTGCCTTTGTTTGAGGACATCGCGAAGAAGATCGACGGCCAGAGAAGGAACAGTCCGAATCCTTTGCAGACCGCGTAAAGGACGTCCAGCATCGGGCTTGCCATCGTGTAGAGGTTGACGAATTCCTCGGCGGCCGAAGATATCATGTTCATCGGGAGATAGAAGCCCAGATAGACCGCGCAGGTAAGGCAGGAAAAATAGAATACCGCCTTGTACTTCGGATCAAGTTTTTCAGGCGTAACCTCCGGCTTTTCGGCCTTCTTTTTGGAAGACGTGATCCTGACGATTATGTTCTTAACCAGCGAGAAAAGGTTGTTGCAGGTCCAGTAGATGACCATTCCCGACGGTGAGTTATAAAGCAGAACAAGGAACAGTGCCGCCATGACCCAGAGCTGTATCTTGGACTTCAGGGGCATCTTGTTTGCATATACCGCCGCGGAAATGAGGTTTATCGCGGTCATTACGAAAGGCAGTACGTTTATGGCGGTGCCTCCGATAGTAAGGAGCGCGTCAGGAGCGTTCAGGTCGGCTATCGGGCCGAAGCCCTTGCCCTGAAGATAGATGTTGTCGTGGAGCATCCTGTATGCCGCGAGGAAAAACGGGACCTGAAGGAGGAGCGATACGGAGCTCCGGAGAACTCCCAGCGGGCTGTAGTTGTTCTGGCGGTAGAACGTCTGCAATATCATGAAACGCTCGTCGCCTTTGAAATACAGTTTTATGTGCTTGATCGTTGGGCCGAGGCGCTCCTCATCCTCTTTTGCCTCCTCCTGGATCTTGTCCGCACGCATGTACAGAGGCAGGACGATGAGACTGAAAACAAGGCTGAGCAAAAGAATGCACACCCCGGATACCGGGACGTACTTGTTAAGTACCGAAAAGATTATCTTGAATACCTGTTCGATCGGGCCGATCGTCAGGGCGTAAAGGTATTGCAGCATGCCTGGTTGGCCTTCCCCCTTGGAAATGACCGTTTAATTCTATTACTCTTCTTTATCTGACGCAAACTCAGAGGGTTTTGACCGTTCAGCCGAGCTCTTCCTTGAGAGCCGCGACGAGCATATCGTTGTCCTCGGTATTCCTGACAGCGATCCTGATGTACTTTCCGCCGGTCTTGGAAGAAAGGTCCTTTATCAGGAGCTGATGCTTGAAAAGAAGGGCTTTGAGGAGTTCCTTCGGTTCGACGTCAGTAAGCTCGGCCATTATGAAATTAGCCTGCGAAGGGATCACACGGATGCCGTTTATCTTCGAAAGCTCTGAGACGAACCTTGCGCGCTCTGCCCTGATCTTCACCAGAGCCTCGGCGTAGTATTTCTTATATTTCTCCTCGATCTGCATGTAGAATTCCGCGAACGAGTTGATGTTCCAGATCGCGACGTCCTTCTTCATGTGCGCTACCGTGTCAACGTCTCCGGATACGAGCACGCCGAGCCTCAGGCCCGGTACGCCGTAAGACTTGGAGATGCTCTTCATTACGTAAAGATGCGTGTTTGCAGCGAGCAGATCCAGGTCGATCAGCGTGCTGTCTTCCTCGTCTGCGAAATCGACAAACGATTCGTCGATAACGAGCTTCATGCCCTTGCCCTTCGTCCACTCGATGAGCCTCAAAAGGTCCTTTTTCGGGATGTAGTTGCCTGACGGATTGTCAGGATTTACGATGACGATCTGGCTTACGCCGCTTCCTTCAAAGAAGTTCATCACGTCGTCAGCGGTATATGAATAATCCTTGTTTTCCGGCACTAAAGACACGGAATCGGACGTATCGTATCTGTGAGGATATTCCTCGAAGGTCGGCCTTATGAAGCCTGTCTTCCCCGTAAACTGCGCCATCAGGGACTTGATGAGCTCGGCGGCGCCGTTTCCGACTATGATGTTCTCCTCGTGAACGTTGAAATTCTTGGCTGCGACAAGTGAATTAACGCGCATGCCTGACGGATATTCGGAGATCAGCGTTTCGAAGTTGGCCTTGATCTCATTGAGCAGCTTCTGGGGCGGGAAATACGGATTTACGAGATAGCAGAAATCCTTCATCTTGGGATATCTCCAGTATCCGCCGTATCTTCCCGTTATGAGGGCAACCTTCTCGTCGGGATCTTGGGCGAAGATCGATTCCGCGATGTCCAGATCCTGAATGTCATCGATCTCATACCAGAGCTGGCCTTCAAGGCGCCTTGCCCTGATCCTCGGAACGTCAAGGATCGTAATGACCTTCAGGACTTCCTCGTAGTACTGGTTCTGGCCAAGGGCCTTTTGGTATGCATCGAGGAAAGGCACATAGTATTTCTCGGAGAAATCCTTGCTGAACTTGCTGATGTTTACGGTCTTATAGTATTCATCGATGTCCGCGAACCTGAATTCCTTCTTGGAAACGAATGACGTGATCTTGTCGTCCTTGGAGAGCTTGAGGCACGTGCCGTCCATCCAGCTCTCAAACTTGTCGACGAGCGCGAGCGTGTCCCTCGGATCGTTTACCAGGATATCAAGGACCGCATCCTCAAAGATGAGGTCGGACTCGAAAAGAAGCGTGTCCTCCTTGCAGAGCCAGTCCTTGGCGAGCGCAAGGGAATAAATGTTGTTCGTCTTGTCGTAGATTGGGTTGTCGATGAAGGTTATAGGCGTCTTGATGTCCAGCGTGCCGATGTAATCGATGAGCTTCTGACCTTCGTAGCCGACGACGATGACGATCCTCGAAACGTTCTGCTTTTCTATCTGGCGGAGCATTCTTTCGATGAGCGTTACACCGTTCACCTTGACCATGCATTTGGTATTGTTCTTCGTAAGGTCCTTAAGTCTTTTGCCCATTCCGGCAGCGAGTATCAGAGCCTGCATTAGTCACACCTCGTTTATCAATAGCTTAGTGCGTTCCCAGATATTTCCAGTTTTCCTTCTTCCAGATGCTGTCCTTAAGACTGAACCAGTCGCCGGGCTGGTAGGTCACGCCGTTGTTGTTTCTGATATTCCAGTTATTCGAATGGAATACGGTTATTATACCTTTTTTGCCCTCATCCGTAACAGCTTTTCCCGTAAACGGGTTCACCGGGTTGTCAACAAGCCCCTTAGTCGCAAGATACGGCGTGTCGGCGTTGGTCATGAACTCTTCCGATGTCTTAAGATCACCGCGGCTGTTGAAATCCTTGACCATGAGCAGAGGCGCAAACGCTTCGCCGTCAAGACGTCCGCCGATGTCGTACTGGACTATTTCAGGAAAGTTCTCAAGGTAGTATCCGTGATCCGCGACGATGATGATCCTCGTGTTGTCGTAGCAGCCGTTTGCCTTTAAGTATTCGATCCACTTGCCGATGAGCGTGTATGCGGCGACGTCGCACTGGTAGTGCTTGAAATCCTTGGCGTCACGCATCCACATCGACTCGCCCTGGCGGACGAACCTCGCAGGGTGCGTCTGGTCGTACTTCTTGTTATCGACCGTGTCCCTGGGCTCATATTCGGGCTCCTGGAGCATCTCAACGTCATGCGTCATGTCGGTCGAGAAATAGATGAAATGGTTTCCTGATCCCTCGTCGATCTTCGTGATCCGGTCAAGGTTCTTCATCGTGTAATATTCCCACATGAAGGTCTGCTCGTGGCCCCACGCCTGGGTGGTTCCCTTTCTCTTCTGGGTGATGAGGCGTGACGGATCGATGCTCCTCAGATCGTTGTAATTGCCGCCGTCGTAGAGCGCTTCCTGGAGCGCGACGGGCGCAGACTGGAAGATCGAATAGCAGAAAAGGTTGTGCCTGAAGGTATTCGTGTGCTCGACCTGGTAGATCTGCTTTGTCTCTTCGGGCAGATAGGAATACTTGGTGCTGTACGCCTTCACGTTCTCCATGCCGTTAAACACGGAAAGATCCGGATACCACATGTAGCCTGCGTAAGTCGGATTGACGAGTGTCGCGTCAAATCCGTTCTTCGTAAAGATCGACGGCATGAGCTTCAAAGCTTC
>JAILIB010000010.1 GCA_024695505.1 Saccharofermentans sp. | reverse complement strand
GCCGTCTAAGTTGAACATTATCATGCGGCAGTCGGCGACACGCGAAGGAGCGATGAGGACGATGCCGTCACCGCCTACGCCGAAGTGTCTGTCGGACATATAGACGGAAAGTGATTCAGGAGATGAGACCATCTTTTCGAGGCAGTCGATGTAGATGTAGTCGTTGCCGCAGCCCTGCATCTTCGTGAAGTTGATGACCTTCCTCTTCTCACGCATGTTGTTGATGTCAACGAGCTCTGTGTTGATCTCGCTGTATCTGGACATAAGTGAGTCTGCGAGCGCGTCAGCGGTATCGATCGCCGTGAGGCAGGGGATCCCGAGCATGACCGCGCGCCGGCGGAGCTTAACGGAATCGCGTGCGGGCAGACGGCCCTTCGCGGATGTCGAGATGATGTAATTGACCTTGCCGCTTTCGAGGAGCGTCATGGTGTTGTTCGTATCGGATTCGTGAATCTTGTGGACCACTTCGACTTTCATGCCGGCTGCTTCAAGAGCCTGGGCATTGCCTGGAGTCGCGTAGAGATTGAAGCCGAGTGTATCGAATTTCTTCGCAACTTCAACGATCTCCGACTTGTCGGAATCACGTACGGTGATGAGAACGCCGCCGTGCTTGTACATCTTGTAGCCTGCAGCGACAAGGCCCTTGTAGAGCGCCTCGGAGAGGTTACGGCCGATGCCTAAGACTTCGCCCGTTGACTTCATTTCAGGTCCGAGCTGCGTGTCAACGTCGGTCAGTTTCTCGAATGAGAAAACAGGAACCTTAACACAGGTGTAAGGCGACTGGCGGTAGAAGCCGACGCCGTAATCCATGTCGGCAAGCTTCTCGCCCAAAGATACTCTGATAGCGCAGTCGACCATCAGGACGCCGGTGACCTTGCTCATGTAAGGAACTGTTCTGGACGCACGGGGATTGACCTCGATGACGTAGATCTGATCGTCCTTTACGATGTACTGGATGTTTACGATTCCGATGGAAGCGAGGCCTTCGCAGAGTGCTTTCGTCGTGTCAACGAGACGCTTTGCCATGCGGTCGTAGATGTGCTTTGCAGGATAGATCGCGATGGAGTCGCCGGAGTGGATTCCCGCTCTTTCGATGTGCTCCATGATGCCCGGGATAAGGACGTCGTGGCCGTCGTAGATAGCGTCGACTTCGATCTCTCTTCCCTGGATGTACTTGTCGATCAAGACGGGATTTTCGATGCCCTGATCGAGGATGATGTTCATGTATTCGTCAACGTCTTCATCGTGGAAAGCAATGGTCATGTTCTGACCGCCGAGAACGTAAGAAGGACGGAGCAGGATAGGATAACCCAGCGTGTGCGCAGCTTCAAAAGCTTCCTCTTTCGTGAGTACGGAGAAGCCCTTCGGCCTTGCGATCCCGAGTCTTTCGAGGAGTGCGTCAAATCTCTCACGGTCCTCTGCCATGTCGATCGAATCTGCGGAAGTTCCGATGATGTTGATGTTGTTCTGAGCAAGCGTTTTCGTGAGCTTGATGGCAGTCTGACCGCCGAACGCAACGACAACGCCTACGGGCTTTTCCTGATCGATGATGTTAAGAACATCCTCAGGAGTAAGAGGCTCGAAATAGAGTCTGTCGCCTGTATCGAAATCGGTCGAAACAGTCTCTGGGTTGTTGTTGATGATGACTACCCTGTAGCCAAGTTCGCGAAGCGCATGTACGCAGTGAACGGCAGCGTAGTCGAACTCGATTCCCTGGCCGATCCTGATCGGGCCTGAACCGATAACGATGACTGTCTTTGCATCGCCGACATCTTCGATCGAAGCCTCGTTCTCGCCGCCTGCCGCAGCGGAATTGTATGTAGCATAGAAATACGGTGTGACAGCCTCGAACTCGCCTGCGCAGGTATCGACCATCTTGTATGTAACGGATACGAGATCCTTAAAGTCAGCGACTGACTTGCCGGAGATCCTCTCGAGCGCTTTATCAGTAAATCCAAGCTTCTTGCCCTTGATATATAGTTCTGCGTCAATATTTTCCGCGATCTCTTTTTCGTATGTGACAAGGTTCCTGATCTTGGAAAGGAACCAGTTGTCGATCATGGTGATCTCGTGGATCTTGGCAAGATCGAAACCTCTGAAAAGACCTTCCGAAACATAGAAGATCCTCTCGTCTGTCGTGCGGCCGATGCCTTCCCAGATCTCCTCGTCAGAGTCGTCCTTGATCTTGGGAAGCCTTACCGTATCAACGGAGATCTCAGCTCCGCGGAGAGCCTTCATGAGTGCGCTCTCGAAAGAGTCTGAGATCGACATGACTTCGCCGGTCGCCTTCATCTGCGTACCGAGATCACGCTTTGCATATACGAACTTGTCGAAAGGCCACTTCGGGAACTTGACTGCAACGTAGTCGAGCGCAGGCTCGAAAGCAGCATATGTGTTGCCTGTAACGGCATTCTTTATTTCATCCAAACGGTATCCCAAAGCGATCTTCGTAGCAACCTTTGCGATCGGATAACCGGTCGCCTTTGAAGCGAGCGCAGACGATCTTGAAACACGGGGATTGACCTCGATAACGGCATATTCAAATGATGTCGGATGGAGCGCGAACTGGCAGTTACAGCCGCCCTCAACGCCGAGCGCTTCGATGATCTTCAAAGACGCGCTTCTCAGCATCTGATACTCTTTGTCGGAAAGTGTTACGGCAGGCGCGATGACGATACTGTCGCCCGTATGTACGCCGACCGGGTCAAGGTTCTCCATCGAGCAGACCGTGATGACGTTGCCCGACTTGTCGCGGATGACTTCGAACTCGATCTCCTTCCAACCGGAAATGCACTTCTCGATGAGGACCTGCGTGATAGGAGAAAGCGCAAGACCGTTTCTGGCGATCTCGTGGAGCTCTTCCTCTGTGTTTGCGATACCGCCGCCGCTGCCGCCTAAAGTGAATGCAGGACGGACGATTACCGGGTAGCCGATCTCTTTTGCGAAATCCAATGCTGAATCAACATCATTTACGACCTTTGAAGGAATGCAGGGCTGGCCTATGCTCTCCATCGTGTCCTTGAACATCTGACGGTCTTCGGCCTTGTCGATGCACTCGGGTGATGAGCCGAGGAGCTTGACGCCGTTTCTTGCAAGGAATCCGTCCTTTGCAAGCTCCATGCAGAGCGTCAGAGCAGTCTGTCCGCCGAGTCCCGAAAGGATCGCGTCAGGTCTTTCTGTTTCGATGACTCTCTTAACTGTGGTAAGCGTGAGCGGCTCGATGTAGATCTTATCTGCCATCCACTTGTCGGTCATGATCGTAGCAGGGTTTGAGTTAATCAGGACGATCTCGATGCCATCCTCGCGGAGCGCGCGGCAAGCCTGCGTTCCTGCGTAGTCAAACTCTGCGGCCTGGCCGATCACGATAGGGCCTGAACCGATTACCAGTACTTTACGAATATTCTTATCCAGCGGCATGATCAGTTCCTCCCCTCATCCATCATGTTGATAAACTCGTCAAAAAGGAAGTCCGTGTCCTTCGGTCCTCCGCATGCTTCAGGGTGGAACTGGACCGAGAAGACCGGCTTGTTCCTGTATCTGATCCCTTCATTCGTTCCGTCGTTTACGTTTACGAAAAGCTCGCTTGCAACCTTGGGATCGACAGAGTCAGAAACGACCGCATAGCCGTGGTTCTGCGATGAGATGTAAACCCGTCCGGTCTCAAGATTCTTTACAGGGTGATTAGCACCTCTGTGGCCGTACTTGAGCTTGGTCGTCCTGAAACCGTGAGCGAGAGCCAGAAGCTGGTGACCTAAACAGATTCCCATCGTGGGGATACCCGTCTTGTCGAGCTCCTGAAGAGTAGCGATCGTATTCTTGTTGTCCTCAGGGTCACCAGGGCCGTTGCTTATGAAGATGCCGTCAGGCTTGACCGCGAGGATCTCAGAAGCATCAGTCGAAGCCGGGAACAAGAAGACCTTGCAGCCACGGGCCACAAGGCTTCTTACGATGTTTTCCTTAATGCCGCAGTCGATCATTGCGACGGTGTATTTATTCTCAGCGGAATCGTGTTCTTCAACGGCGGGAACGGTGACTGCCTCGACCGGATCGACGATCCTGTAAGCGGCAATGTCAGAGAGCGCCTTGTCCATGTCCGCGGGAAGCTGATCAGTAATCAATCCGTTCATGACGCCTTTTTCGCGCAGGATGCGGGTCAGCGCCCTCGTGTCGATGCCTTTCAAACCGGGAATGCCGCTGTCCTGAAGATACTTGTCCAGCGTTTCCTTACACCTGAAGTTTGAAGGCTCTTCGCAGGCTTCCCTTACGATGTAGGCTGATACGCTCGGCGCGGGGCCTTCACGGTCAGCGGGGATTATTCCATAGTTACCGATAAGAGGGAAGGTCTGGACGACAGCCTGACCCTTGTAGCTCTTGTCCGTAAGGGTCTCCAGGTATCCCGTCATCGCCGTTGTGAAAACGATCTCCGAGATCACCTCGCCGGAAGCGCCGAACGCCTCCCCT
>JAILIB010000166.1 GCA_024695505.1 Saccharofermentans sp. | reverse complement strand
GGTCGTATCGGTCGTCTTGCTTTCAGACAGATGTTCGGTGCTGAGGGTTACGAGGTTGTTGCTATCAACGATCTTACAAAGCCTTCCATGCTCGCTCACCTTCTTAAGTATGACACAGCTCAGGGCGGTTACGCAGGAGTTATCGGTGAGAATAAGCACACCGTAACATCCGATGACGAGGCTAATACGATCACTGTTGACGGCAAGACCCTCAAGATCTATAAGGAATCCGATGCCAACAATTGCCCTTGGGGCGAGCTCGGTGTAGATGTTGTTCTTGAGTGCACAGGTTTCTACACATCCAAGGAGAAGTCCCAGGCTCACATCAACGCAGGCGCTAAGAAGGTTGTTATCTCCGCTCCTGCAGGAAATGATCTTCCTACGATCGTTTACAATGTTAACCACACAACACTTACAGCTGATGACAAGATCATCTCTGCAGCTTCCTGCACAACGAACTGCCTTGCTCCTATGACAAAGGCTCTCAATGACTACGCTGCTATCCAGAGCGGAATCATGACAACAGTTCACGCTTACACAGGCGATCAGATGATCCTTGACGGCCCTCAGAGAAAGGGTGACCTTCAGAGAGCAAGAGCAGGTGCTGCTAAGGCTATCGGCCTTGTTATCCCTGAGTTGAACGGCAAGCTTATCGGTGCTGCTCAGAGAGTTCCTACATTCACAGGTTCCACAACTATCCTTCACGCTGTTGTTAAGGGTGAGGCTACAGTTGACGGTATCAACGCTGCTATGAAGGCTGCTGCCAACGAGTCATTCGGTTACACAGAGGAGAAGCTCGTTTCTTCCGATATCATCGGCATGAGATACGGTTCACTCTTCGATGCTAACCAGACAATGGTTTCCAAGATGGATGACGGCAACTCCCTCGTTCAGGTTGTTTCCTGGTATGACAACGAGAACTCTTACACATCTCAGATGGTAAGAACAATCAAGTACTTCGCAGAGCTCGGCTAATAGCTTAGTTAACTGAAGAACTTATAAGCCCCGGTTCTTATGAGCCGGGGCTTTTTTTTTGCTTGTTTGATGAGATGGAGATCAGGCGTAGATCTCTACCACGGAAACCTCAGGCAACGCGCCAAACCTGAGCGGAAGCTTGTTGCAGCCTACACCGCGCGTTATGAACATTGTGGTGCCGTTATGCTCAAAAACACCTTCGATAACGTTCTGCTGAGGGAGCTTGTCCGATCGCAGCACAAGGAATTCGAGGCGGAATGGCAGTTTCATCTGGCCGGCATGAAAGTGGCCGCTGAGCATGAAGTCTACGTGGTCACCTTCCCGGAAGTGCAGGATGGAATCCGGATTGTGGATCGTAAGCACGGAGACACAGTCGGAAGGAACAGCCGGAACTTCATACCAGACACGGTTCTTACGTCCTGAATCGTCAACTCCGGTAAGAACAATGGTCTTACCCGTGGAATGAGATATGAAACGTATCTGCCTGTTTTCGATGCATTCAAAGAAAGCCTGACCGTCAGAAGGGTCAAACCCGATATCGTGATTGCCGGTGACGCCGTAGAAAGGAATACCGAGTCCGGAACATGCTTCAGAGATCTTTTTCAGATAGGAGAGGCCCTTTTCGTTGATCTGGTAATTGTTACAGATATCTCCGCCAAAGACGACGGCATCAAGAGGAGACGATGCGTGGGCTTCCTGCAACGCAGAGATAAGGCGTTCGGGTTTGATGAGGCAGATATCGGCGTGAAGATCTGAGAAGAAGAACAAGCGGAGTCCGGGGGCTGCTGAAGAAGTGCCTGCGGGGGACTGCTTCTTGAATCCTGAAGTCTTGCCTGCCGGGAACATCTTTATCCGGGTCACCTTAAGGATATGGGGTTCCGTTAACGCCCACACGGAAAGGAATATGACCGCTGCCAGCAAAACTGACAGTACTATGATGAGGATCTGTAACCCGGCCGGAAGTCCTGACAACTTGAATCTCCTTATTTATTGTTTTAATTTATATGTATATTCTTTTTAATTATAATATACACAGAGCAAACCTGTGATATAATCCTACATAACAGATATAAAAACCTTTTTATATAAGGAGGGTGAAAAAATGCCTAAGACAGAGATTACCTACGAGATCATCGAGCAGATCGGCATCCTTAAGGAGAACAAGTCCGGCTGGCAGCGCGAGGTCAACATCGTCAAGTGGAACAACGGTAAGCCGAAGCTTGACATCCGTGATTGGGGCCCGGACCATCAGAAGGTCGGCAAGGGCATCTCGCTCGATTTCGAGGAATACAGCACACTTAAAGCATTTTTCGAGGATGGGGATTTCTCGAAGCTCGACGTCTGATATTCACCGGATAAGACCGGTTTATACTGATTATTTATGAGAAGCAACGAACGCGCAGGGATTGTAAGCGTTATCATGCTCTTTTTGTGGGGGACTCTGTTGACAGAGCCCTTACATATTTTTGCGGACTATATTGCCGGAGCAGCCAGGCTTTCGGTTAAAGGCATCGGCGGGAACGATATCTTGTGCGCGCTCGCCGAGTTCGCAGTTCTCCTGATGGTGATGCTTCTCATGCAAAAGCTGATCAACACCAAGGCGGAGACTTTCATGCCTTGCGTCATTGCGATAGGCAGCGCCCTTGCTTTCTGTCTGAAGTCCTTTACGGACGGCAGGATCGACCTCAAGAAGGGGATCCTTCTGGCCATAGCGCTTGCAGCCGTAATGCTGTTCTATATCTTCAAAAGCGAATCGCTTCTCAAATGGGCTGCAGCCGTTTATACCTACAGCATTTCAACGGCGCTACTGAATGCGTTGGTCTTTGTCCCGCTCTCAAAAATGAACGGCGTGCTTGGCAAGATCCTTTACATTACGCGTTATAACGGCCTGCACATCACAGGGCCGTTTGCCGGAATCGCAGGACTTCCTGAGCTCGTTTGGGGACTGTTCTTCGCGATAGTCGCGGCATTACCGATAATCTTCCTGGCGACGCAGAAAGGAAAGGCTTGATCATGGAGCAGCTTGACATGTTTGCAAGCCTCGAGGCAGCACAGGCAAAAGAAACTCCGGATCCCAGGCAGGAATACCTGGAACTCGTAAAGACGCTCAATTATCATGCTGAGCGTTACTATGCTCAGGATGAGCCTGAGATCTCCGATTACGAATACGACACGATGAACAACCGCTTAAAGGAGATTGAGAAGGAGCACCCGGACTGGGTCGTCCCAGAATCTCCGTCAAGACGTGTCGGCTGGAAGGCCGAAAAAGGCGTGCTGGTCAAGCATAACGTCCCGATGCTTTCGCTTCAGGACGTGTTTTCCAAAGAAGAAGTCTATGAGTTCGTAAGCTCGATGAAGGAGCAGTTCGGCGAAGAAGCCGAGTTCCTTGTCGAGACGAAGATAGACGGCCTTTCAATGGCTCTCAGATACGAGAACGGAGAGCTTAAGCTCGCAGTTACCAGAGGCGACGGTATTACCGAGGGCGAGGATGTCACGATGAACGCCAAGATGATCAAGGACGTCGTCAGGACCATGCCTGAGCCTGTTCCTTATATCGAGATAAGGGGCGAGGTCTATATGACCCGCGAGGCTTTCGCTAAAGTCAACGAGCAGGCTGAAGAAGAAGGCAAGAAGCCCTTTGCCAATCCGCGCAACTGCGCCGCGGGAACGCTCCGCCAGATCGACACGAGAATCACAAAAGAGCGTGGACTGTCCCTGTTCATCTTCAATGTGCAGGAGACAAAAGGCATCACTTTCAAAACGCATCTTGAAGGTTACGAATACCTGAAGCGCAACGGCGTCAAGGTGATCGAGACATACTATAAATGCAGTACCGCAGACGAAGTCTGGGACGCGATCCAGAAGATCGGAGAAGCGAGGGGAAGCCTTGAATACGATATCGACGGCGCGGTCGTAAAGCTCAACAATCTCGCGGAAAGAGAGACTTTGGGCGCTACGATCAAGTTCCCGAGATGGGCGATCGCCTATAAGTACCCTCCTGAAGAAAAAGAAGCAAAGCTTCTGTCGGTCGAGGTTAATACCGGAAGGACAGGCAGAGTCACGCCTGTGGCTGTTTTTGAGCCTGTCAGGCTGTGCGGAACCACCGTGTCGCGCGCAACGCTTCACAACCAGGACTTTATAAACCAGCTCGGATTGGGCATCGGCGATACCATCGTCGTTTACAAATCCGGTGAGATAATCCCTAAGATAAAGAGTGTCGTCGAATCCAAGAGGCCTTCTGACTGGCAGCTTTATCAGATGCCGAATGAATGCCCGGTCTGCGGTCACAGCCTTGTCAGGGAAGCTGATGCGGCGGATCTCAAGTGCGTCAACATGAGCTGTCCTGCGACTGTTGCAGGAAGGATAATCAATTTTGTATCCCGCGACTGTATGGACGTCAAAGGCTTCGGTGACGAGTATATAAGAAAACTCGTTGAAGCGGGTTTCCTGAAGGACATTTCTGACGTCTATTCTCTTGCCTCAAAGCGTGACGGACTGATAGAGGCGCATATCCTGGGTCTTGAAAAGAATACTGACAAGCTCCTCGAAGCGATCGAGACATCGAGGAAGGACAGCCCCGCGGACCGCGTCCTCGGAGGACTGGGAATCCCCGGCGTAGGAAAAGCGACCGCAAAAGAGCTTATCAGGACATTTGGTTCCATCGATGCAATCGCGCAGGCTGACAAGGAAGCGCTTTCGCAAGCTTCTGACATTGGAGAGATAACCGCGGAGGGTATTTACGGATTCTTCCACGATCCTGACAACATGGCTCTCATAGGCAGGCTTAAGGAAGCGGGACTCTGCTTTGAAAGGTCTGAAGAGAACCTCGGAACAAGCCTTGCGGGGCTTTCCATCTGCATCACCGGAACACTTCCCGGCATGTCGAGAGACGAGGCTTCAGCACTTATAGAAAAGAACGGCGGGAAGGTTGTTTCTTCCGTTTCGAAAAAGACGTCATTCCTGCTGATGGGTGAAGACGCGGGTTCCAAGGAGCGCAAAGCAAGGGAACTCGGTGTTCCGATAATAGATCTTGATGCGCTGAAGAACATGATCGGCGGTGAATGATATGGGCATTTCAGAAGAGAAAAAGGCAATAAGAACTGAGATAAAGCGCCGCCGCCTTCAGTTGGATGAAGAATTCCTGGCGGAAGTTGAAAACAGCATTGCAGATGCCATCTTTTCGCTCGATGACGAAGATTTCAGAAACAGGTTCAAGTCAGCCGGAAGGATCGCTCTTTACAGGGCAACTGGCGGCGAAGTGCCTTGCGACAAGCTTGCTGAAGCCTTCATGAAGAAAGGAAAGAAGTGCTGTTTTCCCAGGATCGAAGGCGATAATATGGTCTTCTGTGACTGTGATTCTTTGGATGAGAAGCATTTCGCGCCCGGTCCGTTCGGAATATCAGAACCTGTAAGCACAATAGCTGCGGTCGATCCCAAGACCATCGATATTGTTGTGCTGCCTGCGGTCGCTTATAATGAAGAAGGTACGAGGCTCGGTCAGGGCAAAGGCTTTTATGACCGTTTTTATGCGGAGATCGAAGGCAGAAAGCCGTTTTTGCTCGGTGTCTGCTACGATTTCCAGATCAGCTCGGAGATACCCATTGAAGAGCATGATCTGACGGCGGACGTGATCGTGGCTATTCCGACCGCGGAAGACAATGATGATGAGGATGAATGACGGATGCGCTATTTTCTGGTAAATCTTGCTATGCATTTGGTCTTTCTTGGCATATTGATACTGCTTACGTGCATTTTTGTGGCACGCAACAGGGCCAGAAAGACAAAGCGCGTTGCGTTCTATTTCTTACCGGTCGTTTTAGCCGTTCTTGCGATCCTGGATCTGGCGCTTATAACCGCTCCGAGGCTTATGGACATCAGCAGCATCGTCAGCAAGAGCTACTATAATGACACCGGCAAGATCACCGATGTCTCATTCCTTAACAATTACTTTTTCATTGACGGCAACTGTTATTTTATCAACCCTTTGAGGATGAAGGCCAAAGTCGGCGATACGGTGCGCGTCAAGCACACCAAATATTCGCGTTTCACCTCCGAGATCATCGACATGTCTAATCCTGAGGCAAATCCTGCGGAGACTTCAGCCAAGCAGTAAGTCTTTCCCGGGAGTCTGAAACAGACCCAAAAAGTCCCATGTAGTCCCACACAGTCCCAAATGGTGCCCGAAAGTCCCGATTTCGGGCCGTTTTTTTGCGTCTGGTCAAGATCGGGCCCAAAAGTGATCTCTGCCGTTATAAACTGCAGTCACACGAAGGAGGTGAGAAGCATATGACGGAAAGCGTAAAAGACTATGGCGGCGGTGTTGAGATGGCGGTGGTATGCAGTGACCTGAGTCTTCTCGAAAACATAAACGCCCTGCTGGGTGACAGGGGCGTGATCGGCATCCGGGGAGAAGACGGAATAGTGCATTACATCATTGACGGCAGACAGAACCGGGGAAGGGCATCGGCGGCCGTTACGGCTTTGGTGAGCGGGAAGGCAAAGGGCGACGTTGACGAAGAGTTCTTCGACATGTGCATCAAGAGCGTTTTCAAGGAATTCGGGCTTGATATGTCGCTGATCGGCTCGGTCGTTTTATTTGATGCGGTAAAGGCCATATTCCTTTCGGGCTCAAAGGTGCCCGTAAACATGAAGACCGTATATCTTTCGGCTGCAAGGGCCTATAAGATGACCTTTTCACAGATCGAAAGGGACGTCAGGTATGCGGTAAGCAACAGTGCTTTTGCAGGCATGAGGAGCCGCAACATACTGCAAAGCCTTGTAACAAGGACGGGAAGAAGGCTCAAGTTCGGAGCAGTAGACTAAACAGGAAATAAAAAGAACGACCGGCTTATGCCGATCGTTCCTTTTTGTGACTCAACTAAAACAGTTAAGAAGAAATTACTTCTTCTTTCCGCCCTTCTTTGTGTTGACCTTATCCTTGAGGGACTTGCCAGCCTTGAATGTAGGAACTGTAGAAGCAGCGATCTTGATTGTAGCGCCTGTAGCAGGGTTACGGCCGCTGCGAGCAGCGAGCTTCTTTGTCTTGAATGTACCGAAACCAACAAGAACAACCTTGTCGCCCTTTGTGAGAGCACCCTCGATTGCATTGAGAGTAGCCTTGAGGGAAGCCTCTGCGTCCTTCTTGGAAAGACCAGACTCAGCAGCGATTGCGTCGATAAGCTGTGACTTATTCATGTTATTTTCCTCCTAAATAGTCGTCTGACGACCTTTATTGCAAGCATATTATTGCCTTAAAACAAAGGCTTGTCAAGCATTTTAGGGCGTTCGGGGCACAATTTATCAAAAAAATTTACTACCGTGTCATATTTCTCTGACATGAATGACAAACGGCCTTCCGTAGTGTATTCTTTTACTGCTTAAAATAAATATATGGAGGCCTAAAATGGTTGTTACCAAAGATACCATAATCGGTGATGTTGTTAATGTTGACGAGGGTATTGCACCCATCCTTATGTCTGCAGGTCTTCACTGCCTCGGCTGTGCAATGGCTTCAGGCGAGACGATCGAGGAAGCATGCATTGTTCACGGCATGGACTGCGATGCTCTTATCGAGGAACTTAACAACTATCTTCAGTCTATCGGCTGATCAGTAAGTAGCGTTCAGGACCACCTCAAAGGTGGTTCCGACGCCAAGCTTACTTTTAACGGTGATCTTGGCCCCGTGCTTGTCGCAGATGAGTTTCACTATGGCGAGGCCCAAGCCCGTTCCTTTTATGTTTACACCCGAATTCTTAGCCCTGTAGAAGCGGTCGAAGATACGGGAAAGACTGTCTTCCGGGATTCCTATACCATTATCGGACACCGTAACGTGGATCTTCTGCTTGTCTATGGGCAGATCCGCGCCGGTACGCCATGCCTTGACGGCGATAAGCGCTTCTTCGCCCGTATAATTGATCGCATTGGAGACGAGATTCTCGAAAACGCGTGACAGCTTTCTGGGATCCGCCTTTACGATAAGGAAGTCATTCTCCGGAATATCAAGCGTTATATGCTTTTTCGTGTTTTCAAGATCCATTGAATACATCATGGTGACTTCGTCGAGCATCTCGCAGACGGAAACGTCGGAGAACTGGAATTCCGCGTCGCTCGCTTCCATTCTGGTGAGTTCCATGATGTCCGAAACGATCCTTTCCATCTGCTCGGAACGCCTGACGATGTTGGTCAGATAACCCTCACGCTGCTCCGGACCGAGTCTGTCGCCCGAAGAGAGCATGAGTTCGGCATAGCCGCGGATCGCGGTAATCGGGGTCCTCAGGTCATGTGAAACGTTGGACATGACGTTCTTACGCGCCTGTTCGCCTTCCATGAGCTTTTTGTTGGTCTTGATGAGGTCGCGGTTGATCTCCGAAATGAACTGGGTCTTCTCACGCACCTGGCGTTTGAGGTTGTCCGCGTCTATTTCGAGAGCCTTTCTCTGATTGATGTATCTTGAGACGAATATGATCTCGACGGCGAGGACGAACAGGATGTAGAGAATGCTGTACGTCGGGAGCATGTATACCGCCGTACCGTCTAAAAGAACTGAAAGATAGAGAACGAAGAAGACGAAGCTTACGGACATTGCGATGAGGAGCTGGTTAGGATCCCTGTGTCTGTACAGCAGGATGTCTTTCAGCAGATTTCCGGTGATCACCATCAGTCCGAAACTGATCGATGCAAACTCGGGGGCGACCTTTCCGAATGCAATATCACTGATGATGTATGCCGCGAAAAAGAGCGCGCCTGTCAGGAAGACCAGGTGATGGTCGACCCTGAGGAACTTTATGTGGGATTTGCGCTTTCTTCCGTACCTTAAGATGCACGTGTTGATCGCATATGCGAATACCGCGGAAACGGTTATCAGCATGAACCTTTCGATCGCCCTGTAATGCGCGTTGACAGGAATGAATCTGAAGTCAACGAGATAGTAGACGAAGACGGAAGTAAACGCGATGATGAATGACCAGATCAGGAGGTTGTCCTTGAAGTTGCTCGCTATCAGGTAGGAGCCTGCAATGATTCCGATCGCGAAGAGAAGCAGCATGACCGAGAAGTGGCCGCCAAGGAATGCCGTCCTGAGGCTGACCGAGGCCCTGTTCTGCAGGAGCGGGTATGAAATGATTCCCGGATTTGTAACCTTGGTTGGGCAGGAAACGACTATGGTGAGGTCGATCCTTCCGTTTTCAGGTACCAGCATGCAGAAATCCGCGAAAGCCCTTGTGTTGAAATACGGTGTCATCTCGCCGATCACGCCTGCATATTCACCGTTGCAGTAAATGCGCGCGATTCCGTTGATGTGGTGGAAACTCAGATAAAGTGCCTCGATCGAAGGATCGCACTCGATCGAATTGACGTAAGCGACTGAATGGGTCTCGGTACCGTCGATAATATAGGTCTTATATTCAACGCTGCCTTTTTTGTTGAACCATTGTGCGTTGTTTTCGTAATCGTACCAGCCGCGCCAGCTGTCCGTGATGGTTACGTCTTTGGCATGCGTCATTTCATTGTAGAGTGCCAGGGGACCGGCCTCCGTCTGAGATACTGCGTCGTACGGAGAAACGTTGGGGATGATGTCCCAATGTTCTGAAATGAATGTTGAGCAGGCATTTGCCTGGGCAAGGTCCCCGGTTATCAGATACGCGTGTTTTGAAGAGTCATATTCGGATTCTATACCGGTGATTGAATTGAATGAACTGACGGCTCCGGCACAGGCGATAGTGGCAACCATGAGGATGATGAAGGTAAGGAGCGCGAAACTTACGGTCTTTCTGCGTTCCTTTTCAAACTCTCCCAGAAATCTTCTGGCATGTCTGCTGTGCCTGTACTGTGGCATCGTCTCTCCTAATGTTATTGCCTAATAAAGCCCCGGGAGAACATAACGTCTGTCCGGGGCTCGATCTGCCTTTGCGGTCTAAGCCCTGAACAAAGGGCTCTTCGATATCAATACTGCGTGTTCATGCTGTTCTTGACCGGGGGATAAGCGAAGGAATATCCGATTCCCCATTCGGTCTTGACGAACGTGATCTCCGGTGCGATCTTCTCCATCTTCTTTCTGAGGTAGGAGATGTTGACCATTACGAGGTGGTTGTCGCACGGTGAATCGTCACCCCAGACGTGGGAATAGATCCTTGTGAAGGGAACTATAACGTTCGGCGTCTCTGCGAGCAGGCAGAGGATGTCAAACTCACGGTTCGTAAGATGCAGAGGCTTGTCCTTGAGGGTGACCTCACGCGTCTTGATATTGATCTTGAGCGGCGGATACTCTACGAGGAATCCCTCGCTCTTCATGTTGCGCTTGATGTGAACGTTGATACGAAGGCTCAGCTCAGGGAGTGAGTAAGGCTTGGTGATGTAGTCGTCCGCACCTACGGTGAAACCCTTGATGACGTCTTCCTGCTGATCCTTTGCAGTAAGGAAGATGATAGGGCAGTCGGTGTACGTTCTGAGCTTCGGAGCGAGATCGAATGCCGATCCGTCGGGGAGCATGACGTCCAATACGATGCATGCGAAATTATGTACTTTAACTTTTTCAATAGCTTCCGCGCAGGAAGTGGCAGTAACGACTTCATATCCTTCGCCAACAAGGAAGTCGTGATTAAGTGTCAGGATATCGTTGTCATCATCAACGAGAAATACCTTTTGCTTTGCCATTACAGTTACCTCCAATCCCATAATTATCAGCAGGTGGTGATTCGCCCCCGCTGCCTCTTTTATAAATTTTGATATTTTTGATAATTACACGGTTATTATATACCCTCAAATGCAAAAATGCACACGTTATTAGATAAGATTTGAAAGATTTAACATTTAAATATATAAAAGCCGTCGATATAGAAAATATGTTCGTTTTATAGTATCATTGCCCTATGAAAAGGATAATCTTCCATATTGACCAGAACTGCTATTTTGCCTCCGTTGAGATGATCTCACATCCCGAATACCGCAATGTTCCGATGGCAGTCGTGGGAGACAAGGAGGCGCGGCACGGCATCGTTCTGGCGAAGAATGAGCTCGCCAAGAAATTCGGCGTAAAGACCGCCGAAGCGATCTGGCAGGCTAAAGCCAAGTGTCCGGATCTGGTCCTGGCTCCTCCGCATCACGATAAATACGAGTTCTATTCTAAAAAACTCAGGGAGCTGTACTACGGCTATACTGACCGTGTTGAACCTTTCGGTCTTGACGAGTGCTGGCTCGACATGACGGATGCCTGTAATGATTTTGATGATGCCGCCAGGGTTGCGGATTCGATAAGACAGACAGTAAAAGAACGGTTCAAGCTCACATGTTCCGTGGGCATCAGTTTCAACAAGATCTTCGCCAAGCTCGGAAGCGATTATAAAAAGCCTGACGCAACGACAGTTTTCACGGATACTGACTGGAAGGACAAGGTCTGGCCGCTTCCTGCGGATGATCTGCTTTTTGTCGGCCGGAGCACGATGAGCAGGCTGAAGAAGATAAACGTCAGGACGATAGGCGACCTTGCGCATACTGACCAGGATTATCTGATCAGGTATCTCGGAAAGGCGGGAGACGTGCTGTGGCGTTATGCTAACGGCCTGGACGATTCTCCCGTTGCCGTTGCGGGTCACAAGCGGGAGATAAAGTCCGTCGGAAATTCCACAACTACCGCGACTGACATGACGTCCGATGCAGCAGTATCAAGAACTCTTCACATGCTGTCGGAGAGCGTCGCCGAAAGGCTCAGGAAACACGGCCTCAAGGGGACCGTGATACAGATCGAGATCAGGGACAGGGACCTTGTAAGATTCGAAAAACAGAAGATCCTGTTTGAACCGACTGACAACGCGGGTACAATATACAAAGCCGCGAGAGCCCTTTTTGAAGAGTCGTGGGACTGGAGCAAGGGGATCAGGAGCATAGGCGTAAGGTGTTCAAAGGTAATACCCGCGGATATGGGGACACAGATCTCCATCTTTACCGATGAGGAGACCAGAAAGAAGACGAGCAAGTTGGATAAGGTCATTGACGACATAAACAGGCGTTACGGCAAAGGGGTCATTACGAGCGCGGCAGAGGCTGAAATGCAGAAAGAGCACGACCATGCCGCTCCCATAAGCAATGATCCGTTCCATCCGGAGGATGGTTTGTGATGCTGACCGCGAACGAACATTTCAAGGCGAGATTCGGCTGCAAGATGTACAAGGCATCGATCAGCTTTGCGCATACCTGCCCGAACCGTGACGGCACGAAAGGCACGGGCGGCTGCATCTTCTGCTCTGCGGGAGGCTCCGGTGAATTTGCGTCCTGCGTGGAAAAGAGCATAACGGAGCAGATCGGTGAAGCCATTTCCAGGGTTGAGAAAAAGGCGGGTCCGGGCGCAGGATACATTGCATATTTCCAAAGCTTTACGAACACTTACTGCAGCCCTGAAAAGCTTGCTGCCGCTATGGATGAGGCGATCTCACATCCGCGGGTGAAGGCCGTTTCCGTCGCGACAAGACCCGACTGTCTTCCTGAAAGTATCGTTGAAGTAATCTCTGAAAGGACCTCCAAGATCCCCGTCTATGTTGAGCTCGGGCTCCAGACTTCAAACGATGAGACCGCAAAGCTTATCAACAGATGCTATGAAACAAGGGAATACGATGAAGCCGTCAGGCGGCTGAAAGAAGCGGGCGTTAACGTGATAACGCACGTGATATTCGGCCTTCCGGAAGAGCCTGAAGAACAGATGCTTGAATCAGTCAGGCATTGCGTTTCAGCCGGGACCGACGGCATTAAGTTCACCTGTTTGTACGTCCTCAAAGATACAGTCCTGGAACGCATGTGGCGCGCCGGAGAATTTGAAGTATTAGGGCAAGAGGAGTATTTTGATATTGTTGAGAAGGCGATAGGTCTTCTGCCTCCGGACACAGTCATACACAGGCTGACCGGGGACGGCCCCAAGAAGCTTCTTTTGGCCCCTATGTGGACAGCTGACAAACGCGGAGTGATCAATTACATCAACAGGAGGTTCGCTTAAGTGAAGGAATATGTCGTTGCGACCATGAAAGCCTGCCGGAATTACATAGATAATGACATGAAAGCGGGTAGCGAAGAAAAGACCCGCCGCGTTCTTGCCGAGTTTGAGATAAAGATCGCCTACTTCCAGCATGAAAGGCTGATCCACCTGATGGTGACGCTTTTCTTTGCGCTTTTCCTTCTGCTTTCGATCGGCGCGCTGTTCATGTTTCCGTCCGAATTCATCCTGACCGGAGTGCTGCTTACGGCGATCTTTTTCGGCCTTACCATAGGTTACGTCATGCACTACTATTTCCTTGAAAACAGCGTGCAGAAGATGTATCACATGCGCGATGAGATCATCGCGTTCCTGGATCCTGATCTGAAGAACGCGGGGCTTACTGAAAGCGGAGCCAAGAAATCTGTCTGATATTCTTTAGAATTCAATAGTTTTGTGTATAATAGACGCAGTTTTTCCGGAGGATTTTTATGAGCCCTTTTCTTAAGTATGTAATAGTATTTTTCATTTCGATGGTCCCGCTCATTGAGCTCAGAGGCGCTGTTCCTTACGGCATCACTGTCCTGGGACTTAATGAATATCTGACGCTTGCGATCTGCATAATAGGAAACATGCTTCCCGTGCCGATCATCTATCTTTTCGCCCGCAAGGTCCTCATCTGGGGCAGCACGTGGAAGCACGGCAGCGGCATTTTCAAATGGATCCTGAGAAAAGGCGAGAAGGCAGGCAAGAAGCTTACCAAGAACGGCAGCAACGGCACATTTATCGCGCTCATGCTCTTCGTAGGGATCCCGCTTCCCGGAACGGGCGCCTGGACCGGAACGCTCGCTGCTTCAATGCTCGACATGGACTGGAAAAAGACTTCGGTAGCAGTAATGCTGGGCGTCCTTATGGCAGGAATAATAATGCTCGTGGTAAGTCTTCTCGCAAAAGCGGGAATCACATCGATCGCCGACTTCTTTTAAATGAAAATCACTTGATAGTATAATTTGACAACCAAAGCATTAAAAAAGGGTGCGAAAGCACCCTCTTTTTGTGCATATTGCACAAGCAAATGATTTTCATTTAGTATTGTTGCAGTATTGTTACAGGACGGGGAAGGTTGTAGTATAAAGTCAGCTCCAAGGAATACGGAAGCGATAACTTCCAAGCTCCGAGGAAGGCCGCCCGAAGCCAAAGTCGAATTAGACGAAGGGAAGAACCAGAGTGGGTATCACTTGTGGCGAAGCCGAAGAAACGAAGCCGGAGGGAACTACCGAAGGTTGAAACGAAGCCAGAGATGAAAAGCCAAGGGAGAGACGAGCAAGCGGTTGAAGGTGAGAAGATCATACAAGCCGCAGGTTGTAACAAATAGTTGATTCGGTATTCGGATCCGCGGACTGGTGAGATGTCACCATCGACAGGAAAGAGCCGAAGCCGCAGCAGATGTTACACCGGTTCGTGCAAACCGAGTAGCCGATACCAGCTACGCAATGTCTTTAGTCAGATCCTGTTGTAGGATGCTTAAGACAACCTGAAGCGAATAGCAAAAACGTTCGGCGAAGGGAGACATGAGTTGCACGGTGTGATGGAAGTTGCAGCAGTCAGTTAGTTGTGACAATATCACATGACGCTCGGGTAGGTATCGAAAGGGTCTTTTGACGGACGGAAGGACTAAGAAAGGCATCGGAACCTCCGAACAGCCTGAGAACCATCGGATTTGGTTCGTTGGAGCAAAATAGAATCCCGCAAGTGAAGAACTTGCGGGATTTCTTTTTTACTGTTCTTTGCGTTTTTTTATCTGGGCGATGTAAGGCAGGTTTCTGCCGATCTCCTCGCGGTCAAGGCCGTAGCCAGCGAGCCAGTTGTCGTTGATCTCAAAGCCGCAGTAATGGACCGGGATCGTCATGAGGAGCCTGTCGGGATTTACCAGCATGGAGCAGAGCCTGATCTCCTTGGGACGCTTCATTTCAAGGTTCTGAATGATGTAAGCGGTCGTAAGTCCCGTGCGGATGATGTCTTCAACTACAAGAACGTTCTTGCCTGCAATATCCAGTTCGATGTCCTTTATGATGCGCACGACGCCCGTCTTGGAGGTCGTGTCGGGAATGTTGGTGAAACCGATCATGTCGACCTTGATCGGCAGGTCGATGGCACGTGTCAGGTCGGCAAGGAAATACATGGCACCGCGGATCAGGCCGATAACAATGAGTTCCTGGCCTTCATAATCCTTGGCGATCTGTGCGCCGAGTTCGGCGATGCGGTTCTTTATCGTTTCTTCGCTGTATATCACGCGCTCAACGCCAAGCGCATCAGAAAGATTTCCCATCAGCTGTTCTCCCCGCTGCCCGGCATGCCGCCTGCAAGCTTCAGGCGGTTGACGAGCTCATTGAAGTCTTTTTTGTACACGATGCGGATGTTCGTTCCGGGATAGAGTTCCCTGACAAGACGCATCTTCTTGTTCTTTTTGGTTACGTATTTCTGGTCCATCGTCGTCAGTTCGAGATAGAGATTGAATCTTGGCAGATAGAAATCAGGAGAGATCGCCATGGTCACGTTGCCTTCAGCATCCCATTCGACAGGGAAGGTCTTGGGTTCGTAGATCCACTCGATATTGAACATGTCCAGGATCCTGGCGAATTCCTCTTCGGTCTCATTTTTGAAGACGGGCGTCCTGGTCTGGTGATTGACCGTGCCGTATGCCATGTTTTCCAAAGCCAGTTTGGCGCGCATATCATGCTTTCTGGAAAGCTCGCAGATCGCGTCGATGCACTCGTCAACACTGAGCCTGTCGGTGTTTAGTATCAGGTCGAAATTCTCAGGAGCCGTGAGATCCTTGGAAAAGACGTTCTGGACAAACCTTTTGTGCTTGCGGTCGCCTATGGTTATGACCTCGCGGGCCTCGTCATCGGTTATGCGGTAACGCTTTGCGATGGTGCGGACGCGCATATTCTCGCTGGCGGTGACCCTGATATGGACCGCGCCAGGATAGCCTGAAAGTATCATGCAGCCGCCCATGCCGAGGACTATGAGGTTTGAATCCGCAGAAGTTGCTGCCATGGAGCGGATCCTCTCAACGAGAATGTCCGCGTAGGAGCGCTGGCTGCCGGGAAGTGGAGTCTGGAAGAATTTCGCACTCTCATTGAGTCTTGCGAGGGTACCGGGATTGATCTCACCAAAAAAATTGTCGAGGGCGTACTGGCGTGAAATGACTTCAGTTCCAAGGCGTGCCGCCAAGCCTACAGCGATCTCGTCTCCGAGGCTTCCGTTCTGCCTTGAGATTGTGATTATCGCCATAAATCTTCCCCCGGTTATCAGATATTACAATTATACCCCAACTGTTCATTATTCAGAAAATAAATAAAGAAAAATGCGTTGACTTTGAATAATCGATTAGTTATAATTTCACGTGCTTAAAGCGATGCCATCTTAGCTCAGTTGGTAGAGCAGCTGATTTGTAATCAGCAGGTCGTGGGTTCGAGTCCCACAAATGGCTCCAAGAATAAAGCCCTTGAAAACAACGTGTTTCAAGGG
>JAILIB010000134.1 GCA_024695505.1 Saccharofermentans sp. | reverse complement strand
TCCGGTCTGCTGCCGGTCAGGGTCCCGTGCGACGCTGAGCCGTGAACCCTGTCAGGTCCGGAAGGAAGCAGCAGTAAGCGGATTTCATGCGTGCGCCGCGGGTCAGCCTTGTTCGGCGGCAGTTCGGGCGGGACGGATTTTATTTTGTGAATCATTCGCGCGAGGGACGGACCTATGGAAGAACATGTCGTGCTCTACAGGCAATTCAGACCGCTTACTTTTGATGACGTCGTCGGACAGAAGGCTTCCGTCGGTGCGCTCCGCCAGTCGGTCATTTCAGGACGTTTCGCACATGCATATCTTTTCTGCGGCCAGCACGGCACCGGCAAGACCACCATTGCAAAGATCTTTTCCAGGGCAGTCAACTGCGAGCATCCCGTAAACGGAAATCCCTGCAACGAATGCCCCACATGCAAGGGCATCCTCGACGGTTCCATCCTTGACGTCGTCGAGATGGACGCGGCTTCCAACAACGGCGTTGACGATGTAAGGCCGATCCTTCAGGAAGTAAACTTCATGCCCACAAGGACCAAGTTCAAGGTCTACATCATCGACGAGGTCCACATGCTCTCCAAGGGCGCGTTCAACGCCCTGCTCAAGACGATAGAGGAACCGCCGGCACACGTCATCTTCCTTTTCGCGACCACTGAAGTCGAAAAGATCCCGGCTACGATAATCTCAAGATGCCAGCGCTACGAATTCAGGCGCATTCCGGTCGACAACATAGTCGCCCGCCTTAGAGAAGTATCCGACAAGGTCGGCATAAAGATCGAAGACGATGCGCTCAAGCTCATCGCATCCCGTTCTGACGGCGCGCTGCGTGATGCCCTGTCGCTTCTCGACCAGATCTCGTTCGTTTCTTCAAAGGATGCGGTCATCACTCCCGAATCTGTCGAACAGATGACGGGAACCGTTGACAGCACCTTCCTTTTCAAGATGGCAAACTGCCTTATCGACGGTCATTTCAACGAGCTTGTCGAGCTCTGCGCGACGCTTCGTGACTCAGGCAAGAACCAGACCGTCTTCACGCTCGATCTCGCGGCATATTTCAGGGATCTTCTGATTATCAGGGTTCACGCTGACCCGCTCATCTATCTTCCCTACCCGTCCGAGACGATCAAGGACATGTACCAGACCGCTTCCAAGGTCAGCGCAGACACTCTTGCCGGCTACATCAGCTTCCTTTCAAAGGAATATCCCGAACTGAGGCGTTCTCCCGACATCCCGACGAGCTTCGAGATAATGCTCATGAGGCTGTGCGGCAGAAAATCCAATCTCCCCGTTGTCCCCATCAAGATGCCGGACAACCTGAAAGGCCCCGCCGATACAAAGGAAAATCCCTCCGAACCGAAGGCTTCAGCTCCCGCCGAGCCTGAGAAAAAAGAGGAAGCGAAGAAGGAAGAACCTTCACCCGTGAAGCCGGAGCCTGAAAAGAAGGCCGAACCGGAAAAGGCGGAAGAACACAAGAAGTCTCCTTTCTCAGGGTCCTCGTATTTTTCAAGAGTAACCGGCAAGTCAGACGACAAGCCCGCTGAAGAGAAAAAGGAAGAGAAAACCGAAAAGAAAGAGGAAAGCCCCAAGGCTGAAGATAAGAGCCCTCTGGCCGCTTCGTTCGATACCTTTATGGGGATCGGCGCTTCCGAAAAGAAGGAAGAGCCAAAGAAGGCCGAACCCGCTGAGGGTGAGTCCGCCAAGGAAGAACCCAAGAAGGAAGATCCCGACAAGAAAGCAGCCGGAAAGGCAATTCTTGAAAGCGTTTTCGGCAACCTCTCCGATTCATTCTTAGATGACCTCGGAAAGACTACGGAAGAACCTAAGAAGGAAGAAAAACGCAATATTCCCGTCCACACCTCGCAGCTCGCTGAACAGGTTTCGCAGAGCGGCATAATCGTTGACGGAAGGCCTCACGACCAGCAGGTGCGCCAGCCTTCTCTCACACCCGTGGACGCTGACGTTGCCGTCAAGTGGAAGTCCATGATCGCGAACATCGCGAAAGACAACTCCAACATTGCATCGATCCTCGAGAAGTCCTCCCTTAAGAGGACGGATGACTCGATCTACATCGTTTTCGAGAACTCTGACTCGCGTCTCATGAGCAATCTCAAGGGAGTTTCCTCATTCAGGGCGGTCTCAGCGAACATCAAGGATGAGTTCGGCGCTGCACACCTTTATCTGTGCACGCAGACCCAGTATCAGAACGTCCAGAAGGCTGCCGAGGAAAAGGCGCAGGACAAGAAGATAGAAGACCTCAAGAACCTTGCGGAGAGCAAGGGCATCAACACCGACATACATTTCGGAGATTAATAAACATCTTTATTCAGGAGGAATAACAATATGGCAAAGGGCGGATTCCGCGGAATGGGTATGGGAGGCAACATGAACAACATGCTTGCCCAGGCTCAGAAGATGCAGAGACAGATCGAAATGACGCAGGCCGAGATCCAGGAAATGCGTTTCACAGGCACGGCAGGCGGCGAGCTCGTCAAGGTTGTCGTTACAGGCAAGCACCAGCTTGAGAGTGTTGAGATCAAGAAGGAAGTCGTTGATCCCGACGATATCGAAGGTCTCCAGGATCTCATCATCGCAGCTGCAAACCAGGCTCTCGAGCAGATCGACAAGACCAACCAGGAGAGGATCGGAGCTATCACAGGCAACCTCAGGATGCCTTTCTGATAACGGGTTATTAACGTGGCACGTTACTCGCCTTCAATACAGAACCTTATAACGAACCTGTCCAAGCTTCCGGGCATCGGCGGCAAATCGGCACAGAACATCGCCTTCCACATCCTCTCAATGGATGATGCCGAGGCGGCTGCACTGACCGATTCCATCAACGCTGCAAGGACCTCCACAAAGAGGTGCTCCTGCTGCCAGAACTTCACGGACAGGGACCCTTGTCCCATCTGTTCGGATAACGAACGCGACAAGACCACCGTTCTCGTTGTCGAGACTCCCAGAGACGTCTCGACCTTTGAGCGTGCAAGGGAGTATAACGGCCTGTATCACGTACTGCACGGAGTCTTTGACCCCATCAAGAACAAGAACATCTCGGACACGACCATCCCCGATCTCTTAAAGCGCCTCACTGAGCATGAAGAGATCACTGAAGTCATTATCGCGACGAACCAGACCGCCGAGGGCAACGCTACAGCTCTTTACCTTTCCAGGATGCTGGCGCCTTCCGGCATCACCGTCACAAGGCTCGCATCAGGACTTCCGATGGGTTCCGACATTGAATATGCTGACGACCTGACCCTCATGAACGCGCTCCGCGGCAGGATTACTTTAGCCGGCGGACGGGAAGGTTAAGATGAGATTAGACAAGTTCCTTAAGCTTTCCAGAGTCATTAAGCGGCGCACGGTCGCCAATGATGTTTGCCAGGCGGGCCGCGTCAACGTAAACGGTCGCCCTGCCAAGGCGGGCACAAAGCTGAAGATCGGCGACGTCGTCACCGTCCTTTTCGGAGGCGGAGCCGTGAGCTTCAAGGTCATGGCGCTCCCCGAGTCTCCAAAACGGGACGAAGCATCTTCCATGTATGAATTGATCGAAGATACCGCCGGCGAAACTCAGGAATGAGCGCCGGCGTTCTTATTTTACAACTCGGTTAAGTTTTCCCGCTTTTCATTGTTTTGACTCCCCTGTTATGACATATTAACAGTATTCGATATGGTCACTTTGAAGATCGGGGAGAACTTAAGTGCAAAAGGTTAAGCGCAAGAAAACAGGAGGAATAAACTTCGTAACGGCGATGCTCTGCATCTGCCTCGTTGTCGTCGGGATCCTCTGCTACACGCGTTTCCAGAGCATCATCCAGCAGAGGGCACGCCTTCAGGCTGAGAACAGTTCCCTCAAGGCCCAGTCAACGGCTCTTTCCGAGCAGCTCAGACAGATCAGGGCTCAGGAAGAATTCGGCAAGGACAGCCATTACATTGAGAGCGTCGCCCGTGCGCAGCTCGACATGGTCTATCCCGGCGAAGTCATCTTCAGAGTAACTAACGACAAGAATAAGTAACCCAAAGTCCTCCGGACTTGGAAATAACCTGTAGTTGGAAAACCGGGGCTGCGTGGCAGGAAGCTGTGAATTACCTGTCAGCGGCCTCGGTTTTTTTTGCATTCCAGAGACTAATATTGATTTCGAGCGTCTTAGCATCCAAGAGATTGATGACGTTCCGAGCGATTTCCGCACAAGCGAGCACGGCGAGCGCGGAGGACCTTAGCGAGGAACATCATCAATCGACTTCTTTGATTTGGAAGCGATCGAATCTGACCTTCTCCGTATACTGTTCCCTGAAGAAAATGGTCTGGCGGAAGGCCGCGAATTCATGGGTGTTCTTTTTCATCCACATAGGCACGGGAATGTCCATCTGACGGCACAGCTCGACCAGGGCGCGCTCCAGTTTCACGGAGTACGCTTCGCCTTCATTATCAGGCGTTTCAACCTCTTTGATCTCGGTCATCCTGTTGGCTATAAACAGCCTTCCTTCGAGTTTCATGCCATGCCTCAATTTCGATTGATGTTTGCCACTATTTTGCCCTTTTTGAACCTTAAAGTAAACCTGCCTCGTGGTATCATACAGTTGTTCAAAGTAATTGTTCCTTACTTCATAACACCCTCCTTAAGACACTGCCATCCCCTCGGCGGTGTCTTTTTCTTTGCCCGCTCAGTTAAATCATAACCACCACAGTTAAAAGACAGCGATATTAACAAGTTTTTTTGCGTAATTTATTGAAATATGTGGAATTTTTGTCTTTTTAGCTATAAATCTTTTGTAAACAGAGCCCCGTCTTATTGATAATGCAAAAAATAAATTATAAAATGTCATATAGATTAACGGCGGCAGCTCTTATTTTCAGGTATGCCGCACCATCAGGAGGATCTACTTATGAAAAAATGTCCGGATTGCGGAATGGTTATCGCCAACCAGGCTATCAGATGCCCGAAATGTAAGTATACATTTACTTCCGCGGAGAGTGGCGCAGACACCGAAACAACAGTAACACCGCAGGCAGCAGCCGTTTCAGCCGCAGCTACCGGCAAGTCGGATAAGGTCGCAGGCATCATGCCGATGGTCGACGTCAACAAGGATAACGTTGATACTCTTTATGCACAGCTCAAGGCAGCTATCGTTAAGAGAAAGACCGAGTTCGATCACTTTATCGATTTCCTCGAGAACCGTACATCCTGGCTCACCGCACCCGCTGAGATCAAGGGCTCCCTCGCTTGCGAGAAGGGACTTCTCATCAGGAGCGTTGCAGTAGCTAAGCAGCTCCTTAGGATCAAGGATACGATCATGCCCCAGCTCGACGAAGAATCAGCGATCATCATCGCTCTCTTCCACGAAGTCGGCAAGGTCGGTATCGAAGGCAAGCCTCTCTTCATTCAGGAAGAGACAAGCGGTCTCAGCAGCACATCCGCTCTGGGCCTCTCTTTCTCCAGCAGGCTTTCTTCCTCCTCTTCTTCCTCCGGTCCTTCTTATTCGATCAACAACAAGCTCGTTCACATGAACGTTGGTGTAAGATCCCTCTTCCTCGTTTCGCAGTACATGCTGCTTTCCGATGATGAGGCTCAGGCTATCAGCTATGCTTCCGATGTTGAGCTGTTAGACGGCAAGCTCAGCCCTTACACGCTCCTTCTCTCGACCGCTCTTCAGATGCAGAAGACGATCTATGAGAACTCTGACACGGTTTCAAGCTACAGCTTCACCGTCATCAATCCCAGCTGATTATTTCATATTTACTCCATTTCTTTTCCCTGCCTCTTACCTCAATTAAGAGGCAGGGTTCTTTTTAGGTAAGGGGATTTTTAATGAAGTACGACAACGACAGGCTTGGCGCCGCACTCAAGATGTATCTCGGCACGGAGCCGCTCCCGATGCACATGCCGGGGCACAAGCGCAACACGGATGTCATATCGGATGCTTTCAGCCGTGACATCACGGAGATCAGCGGTTTTGACAACCTTCACTCCCCTTCCGGTCTTTTAAAGGACCTTGAAGACGCTGCAGCAGCGCTCTGGAACATGGACCGCGCGTACTGTTCGGTTGGCGGTTCGACCGCGATGCTGCTTTCCGCGGTATGTGCTTCCGCCATCTGCAATCCCGGTTCAGAGGTCCTCGTCGCGATGAACTGCCATCTTTCCGTCTGGAACGCTCTGGCGCTCGCAGGAAGCAAAGTCGTGCCCCTCATGCCCGCCTTTGACCCGCAGTTCCCTTTCTCCGGACCCGTCACGCCCGCCGAGATCGAAAACATCCTTGTCAGAAACCCCGGGATAAAAACAGTCATAATCACTTCGCCGACCTATGAAGGCGTCATCTCCGATACAGAGCAGATATATAAGATCACGAAGCGTTACGACGCCTGTCTCATCACCGATTGCGCCCACGGTGCCCACCTGGGTCTGGACGATTCTTTCTTCGGCCCTGATGCCGCAGGCGACATCGTGATCAAGAGCCTTCACAAGACGCTCAATGCGCCAACGCAGACCGCGGTCATGCTTACTTCAAAGGACTGTCCGGTTCCCGCAGGCGTGATAATGAACTTCATAGACATTTTCGAAACAACTAGCCCTTCCTATGTTCTCCTCGGAGGGATCTCGCGCTGCGTAGCTTCGCTGACCAAAGGCAAAGAGATAATGAAGCCCTGGGAGGCGGGGATCGCATATGCCGAAAGCGAGCTGTCGGGCCTCAAGAACTACAGGCTCTGGAAGGCCCCCTGCAGGGAACGTTCAAAGCTCGTCATACTGGGTGACGGCATCAAGCTCGCGACAAACCTCAGATGCGATTACAACGTCGAGTGCGAGGCTGCCTTTGCCACCCACCTTATCGCCATGACAGGCATCGGTGACACGGAAGATTCGATCAAGCGGTTCTGCGACGCCGTGATAAGACTCGACGGGCTGCAGGATAACGAGCCGGCCGAACCCGAAAAGAGCTTTATGGGGCGTCCTCAGCCCAGATTCCTTACGACCGTCAGGGACGCATACCTCCGCGGAATGACCGCCGTAGAAGCACCTCTCGAAGAAAGCTGCGGAATGATCGCGGGCGAGTTTCTTTTCGCTTATCCTCCGGGAGTGCCCCTCCTGATACCCGGAGAAATGATCACAGACCAGACGATCCAATTCGCAAGGAACGCAGGGAGCGATCTTTTCATGAACGGAAGGCGCTCTTTTGACGGAAAGATAAAGGTCCTGCCTTGACTGAAAAGGCCTTGCAAAGTATAATTTCCCTATTATAAATAAGGGGGAAGCGTGAAATGACCAGAATCGTTACCATCGAGACCCGTGACCTTGACAAGTCTGCCAAGGAAGGCGGATGCGGCGAGTGCCAGACATCTTGCCAGTCTGCTTGTAAGACAAGCTGCGGCGTTGCCAATCAGTCCTGCGAGAAAGCTTCTAAGTAATTCGCGGTAAATTTGAGATTAAGGTCTCATTCAAGTGATGAGACCTTTTTTTATGTAAATTCCCGGGAGACTCCTTTTATGATCCACTGCTACCAGTTTGAAGGCCTTAACATAGTGCTCGACGTTTTTTCAGGCTCGATCCACATGACGGATCCCGTCGCTTTTGACATGATCCGCTGGTACGAGACTGAACCCGCAGAACAGGTTATAGAAAAGGCTGTCTCCACCCACAACATAACCCGCGATGAGGCCGAAGAATGCCTTTCGGACATTGACGGCCTGAAAGATGCGGGAAAGCTCTATGCTCCCGACAAGTATGAGAACCTCGCTCACGACTTCAGGAAAAAGAGGTTCAACATCAAGGCCCTCTGCCTTCATGTCGCTCACACCTGCAACCTGAACTGCTCCTACTGCTTCGCAAGCCAGGGCAAATACCACGGCGAGCGCGCTCTCATGAGCCTTGAGACAGGTAAGAAGGCGATCGATTTCCTCATCGAGAATTCAGGCTTCCACAAGAACCTCGATATCGACTTCTTCGGCGGCGAGCCTCTGATGAACTGGGAGGTCTGCAAAGAGCTCGTTAAGTACGGCCGTGAACAGGAAAAGCTCCATGGCAAGAACATCCGCTTTACTCTCACGACCAACGGCGTCCTCCTTAACGACGAGGTCACCGATTTCTGCAACAAGGAAATGCACAACGTCGTCCTCTCTTTGGACGGCCGTAAGGAAATAAACGACAGGTTCAGGGTCGATTTGGCAGGAAACGGTTCCTATGACAGGATCGTCCCCAACTTCCAGAAGTTCGTTGCCAAGCGCGGTGACAAGAGCTACTACATGCGCGGCACCTTCACCCATTTCAATCCCGATTTCCTGAACGACATCAGGCACATGTTGGACCTCGGCTTCACCGAACTTTCGATGGAGCCCGTCGTCACGGATCCTTCAAGCCCTTCCGCCCTGACGGAAGAGGACATGCCCGTCATCTTCTCACAGTATGAAGATCTCGCGCGCCTCATGATCGCAAGATACAAGGAAGGCAAGCCCTTCACCTTCTACCACTACATGCTCGACCTTACATGCGGACCCTGCATCTACAAGCGTGTCGCAGGCTGTGGCTCAGGAACCGAGTACCTCGCGGTCACCCCTTGGGGCGACCTCTATCCCTGCCACCAGTTCGTCGGTGACCCCAAGTACAAGATGGGCGACATCTACACCGGCGTGACCGCAACAGAGACAAGAGACAAGTTCGCTTCCTGCAACGCCTACAGCAGGCCTGAATGCAAGGACTGCTGGGCCAAGCTCTACTGCTCCGGCGGCTGCGCGGCCAACTCCTATCACGCTACAGGCGATATCCAGGGCGTTTACGAATACGGCTGCAAGCTCTTTAAAAAGAGGATCGAGTGCGCTATCGCGGTCAAGCTCCTGACTTCCGGAATAGAGCAGCCCGGCGAAAAGGCCTGATCCAAAACGAAAACAACAAAGCAATCGTCCCACCCGCAAAGACAACATCGGGTGGGACGATCTATTTTGGAAGTGTTATGAAGAAAACTTAATCAGCCCTGACCATAGTAGGCGTTCTTGCCGTGTTTTCTCAGGTAGTGCTTGTCCAGGAGTTCCTGCTGCATGGCACCGAGCGAAGGATTGATCATCTTCGCGTGGAAGGCCATGAATGCGCACTCCTCGAGGACTACTGAATTGTGGACGGCGTCGTTTGCGTCCTTGCCCCATGTGAAAGGTCCGTGGCTGTTGACCAAGACTGCGGGAACCTGAACGGGATCGATGCCCCTGGAATTGAATGTCTCGATGATGACGTTTCCGGTCTCAAGCTCGTACTCGCCGCCGATCTCCTCGGGAGTCATCTTGCGGGTGCAGGGAATCTCGCCGTAGAAGGTGTCGCCCTGTGTCGTGCCGTATGCGGTGATGCCGACGCCTGCCTGAGCAAAGCTCGTAGCCCATCTCGAATGAGTATGAACAACTCCTCCGATGCCCGGGAATGCCTTGTAGAGAGCGATGTGCGTGGGCGTGTCGCTCGAGGGCTTGTAGTGGCCTTCAACGACTTTTCCGTCGAGGTCCAAGACTACCATGTCCTCAGCCTTCATGCCGTCGTAATCAACTCCGCTCGGCTTGATGACGATGAGGCCTGACTCTCTGTCGATCTCGGAAACGTTGCCCCATGTGAAGGTGACAAGATCGTGCTTGGGAAGCAGGAGATTTGCCTGCAGAACTTTTTCTTTAAGTGCTTCTAACATTGCTTGCGGCTCCTTGATATTTGATATCAGAATTTTACCGCAGCAACGCGCTCAGCGTCGAGCGCCGCGGAGAACTTCTCAATGTACTTGTCAAAGCCGGCAACATCTTCCGCATCGGGAGCGATCGTCGAGCTTCCGGCGTTAGCGAAGACCTTATCGGAAAGGAATGCCTCGAGGGTCTCGCCGCTCTTCTTCATGCGGTAAGCGGCAAGAAGCGCCATTCCGTAAGGTCCGCCCTCTCCTGCCGTCTCCATGACCGTAACGGGAGCCTTGCAGGCAGCAGCCATGTAGCGCTGGCCTACGACCGGAGTCTTGAAAAGACCGCCGTGGCCCGTGAGGCTTTTGATCTCAACGCCTTCTTTTGCAAGGATGTCCATGCCGATCTTGAGCGTTGACATTGTTGAATAGAGCTGTGATCTCAGGAAGTTGGCAAGCGAGAAATCACTGTCGGGAGTCCTGATTACGAAAGGTCTTCCGCTGTCCAAATGCGTAACGCCTTCGCCCGCCATGTAGTTGACGGTGCAGACGCCTCCGCAGTCAGCTGCGCCTTCCATGGATTTCTGGTAAAGCTTAGTGTAAAGATCGCCCGTATCGACGGAGCCTCCGAAGAGCTCGATCGCCTGCTTTATAACGCTGACCCAGGCGTTCATGTCGTTGGTGCAGTTGTTGCAGTGGACCATTGCGACGGGCTTGCCGCTCGGCGTGGTGACCATGTCGATCTCTTCATAGACCTTGCTCAAAGGCTTGTCCAATACGACCATCGCGAAAATGCTCGTGCCTGCGGATACGTTGCCGGTCTTGGCGGAAACCGCATTGGTGGCGGTCATGCCTGTGCCTGCGTCGCCTTCAGCTGGTGCAAAAGGCGTTCCTACAGGAAGCGCGCCGCCTAAAAGCTCAGCGCCTTCAGCGGTGAGTGAGCCTGCGTCTTCGCCTGCTGTCAAAACCTTGGGAAGGATGTCCCTGATCTTCCAGCCGAGGTTCTTTGAAGCGATGAGCTCGTCAAACTTGGCGATCATGGTCTCATCGTAATCCATTTTTGAACTGTCGATCGGGAACATGCCCGAAGCGTCACCGACACCTAATGCGTTGACGCCTGTAAGTCTATAGTGTACGTAACCCGCAAGAGTCGTGATGTGCGCGATGCGGGAGATGTGTTCCTCATTGTTAAGGATCGCCTGATAGAGATGGGCGATGCTCCACCTCTGGGGAATGTTGAAGTTAAGGAGGCCTGTCAGATCAGATGCAGCCTGAGCCGTCATCGTATTCTGCCATGTACGGAATGGCACAAGGAGATTCCATTCCGTATCAAATGCCAGATACCCGTGCATCATTGCTGAAATACCCGCAGCAGCAATGTCAGCAGTATCGGTCTCTGACAGGGCCTTCCTCAGTCCTTCAAAGGCTTCATCAAGGCTGTAAGTCCATACGCCGTCCGTAAAGTCGCTCTTCCAGGAGTAGTCGCCTGAAGAACGCGGCGTAAAGTTGTCGTCTATCGCGACAGCCTTGATACGTGTGGAGCCGAATTCAATGCCCAGAAAGTTACTCATTTTAGATCCTCCGTGCCTCTGTTATTTTTTTGCACCGGCCTTGCGGCGGAGAACGATACTCTGGATCAGGAGGAACAGACAGAGCATGAATGCGACCGTGATATTGGTCCACCAAGCTTCATCAAGTCCAAGTGAGGAGACTATGTTCTTTATGGTGCTGAGGCTCAGCACTCCGAAGAATGTTCCGATGATGTTTCCAACGCCGCCCGTGAGCATCGTTCCACCGACGATGGAGGATGCTATGGCGTTCATTTCAGCACCATCTGCATGTGAAGGAGAACCGGAGCCTACATGCATAAAATACACATAACCGCCGATTGCCGCAAGCACGCTGCAGAGAAGATGCGCGTAGAATCTCGTGCGCTTGACGTTGATACCCAGGAGCCTTGCGCTCTGAGCGTTTCCGCCGACCGCATAGAAGTTTCTTCCGAGTCTTGTCCATCTGAGGAGGACGAACAGAAGGATGACTACGAGAAGTGCAACGATGACGCCGATCTCTATATAAGCAGGAATATATATTCCTTTCTTATTGACGGAACCCATGAAAGGGATCTCGATCCTGGTGTTCTTGAGCTTGACGAATTCCTGATTCTCAACGTTGAACTGCGTTGCGTTGACGATGGTGGTAAGTCCCTTTGCGAAGAAGAGTCCAGCAAGTGAGACTATGAACGGCTGGATCTCAAGGTAAGCAACGAGCGTGCCCTGAACGAGACCGAAAGCCAGACCGATAACAAGAGCGAGAGCCATTGAAGTCGCAACGTTTCCGCCGTTCTTGTCGAGAAGGACCGCAGAACTCATGCAGACGAGGGCTGTCAGCTGACCGACAGAGATGTCGATACCGCCGGTGATCATGACAAGGCTCATGCCGCATGAAAGGATGATAAGGCTTGCGTTCTCATTAAGGATGTTGAAGAAGTTCTGAGGCTTAAGGAAGCCTGAACCAAGGAACGCTACTGCCATAAGGTACATTATGATGAAGACCACGATCGTGATGAGAAGGAGCAGATTGGTATCTGACATTCCTTTGAGGCCTTTTCTGGAGGATATCTGATTCTTCATGTCATGCAGCCTCCTTTACACTCTTATTTGATGAACGGGACTTCTTGGAAAAAGCCAGCTTTTCTCTTACGACAGGTGCAGAGAGGACAACGAGGATGATGACTACGACAGCCTTGTAAGCAGGCAGTGCGGATGAGAGCACGTTGAACTTGTAGAGCGTCGTCGTCAGGAACTGGATGATGTAAGCACCCATGATCGAAGCGGGCATGTTGAACTTACCGCCGCCCAGTGAGTTTCCGCCGAGAGCTACAGCGAGGATCGCGTCCATTTCGATGTCCTTTGCGATAACGGAATAGTTGATCGTTGAGATACGGCTGACCTTGATGAGGCCGACGACCGCAACGCACAATCCGAGGATCACGTAAGTAATGAGCTTTACGACTGCGGGGTTGATACCATTAAGTCTTGATGAGTTCGGATTGATACCGACAGCCTGCGAATAAAGTCCGAGGTTCGTGAACTTGAGGACCAGGAAGATGACGATCATGCAGGCGATGGCTATGAAGACCGGCGTCGGGATCGGGATTCCGGGAATGAAGGTTCCGAAGTATGAGAACTCAGGCTCAGCGATGATCGGGAGTTCGTTGTTGTTGATCCATGCAGCGATCGAGCGTCCTGCCGTGAAAAGGATCAGGGTCGCGACCATCGGCTGTATCTTAAAGAATGCTACGAGCGCACCGTTGAAGGCACCGAAGAGCATCGCGACTACACAGGCAACGAGGAATGCCACGATGATGGGAGCCTGCATGTGGTCAGGTCTTGAATTGTCTCCGCAGAGGACTTTGAGGATGACCGATCCGGCAATTGCGATAGCCGCACCGACCGAGATGTCCTGTCCGCCTGATGCCGCGGTAACGAGCGTCATTCCGATCGCGAGGATCGCAAGCTCTGAACCGTAGTCAAGGATCGTAATGAGGTAACCTGAAAGGATCGGCTGGCCGTCGCTGTTGTGACCGAGTTTGATCGCGAAGAACGAAGGATCAGCTATCAGGTTGAATATTATCAGCGCCAAAAGCGCCGCTACAGGGATGAACAGCTGCTTCTGCGTCAGAGCGACAAACTCTGACACTATGCTGTTCTTTTTCTTTAATGAATTGGCGGGTGTCATGTTTCTTCACCTCCGGCTATCGTCGCCATTACTTTGTTACGCGTAAGATCGTCTCCGGTCAGTTCGCCTACGACCTTACGGTCTCTCATGACGATAAGGCGTGAGCAGGTACGGAGCATCTCGTCGATCTCGGACGAAATGAACGTGACGCTCTTTCCTTCCGAAGCGAGCTTTAACGCGAGCTTCTGGATCTCGATCTTGGTTCCGATGTCGATACCTCTCGTAGGCTCGTCAAGGATCAGGAAATCCGGATTCGTGAGGAGCCAGCGTGCGAGGATAACCTTCTGCTGGTTTCCGCCTGAAAGCTGTCCGATCGGAGTGTCAGAGGATGCAGTCTTGATGTCGAGGAGCGCGATGTACTTCTGAGCCATTGCCTCCGCCTTTGCCTTCGAGAACGGTCTGAAGAATCCCTTCATGACCTGAAGGGCGAGTATTATGTTGTCCCTGACCGACAGATCGGCAACGATGCCGTCAAGCTTTCTGTCTTCAGGAAGGTAGCCGATTCCGTTCTTCATCGCGTCGATCGGCTTCCTGATCCTTACGTGCTTTCCTTTGATGTTAACGGTTCCGCCCAAGACCTTGTCGGCTCCGAAGATCGCCCTGACGCACTCGCTTCGGCCTGAACCCAAAAGACCGGTGAAGCCGTTTACTTCACCGCTGTAGATGTTGAAATCGAAAGGCTTGATGCCCGCGTTGCTAACGAGATCGTGAGCTTCGAGGACCGGAGTCTGTGTCTTGTCAACAGACGCAACGTCGCTCTCGCTCTTGATGTCGGCGACGTCGTCTAAGTCTTTTCCGAGCATCTTGGAAACGAGCTTGACTCTCGGGAGATCTTCGATGACGTACTCGCCTACGAGCGTTCCGTCTCTCAAAACGGTGATCCTGTCGCAGACCTCATAGACCTGGTCAAGGAAGTGTGTAACGAATATGATGCCGACGTTCTTTTTCTTGAGGTCGCGCATCAGCTTGAAGAGCTTTTCAACTTCCTGTTCATCCAATGAAGACGTAGGTTCGTCAAGGATAAGCACGCGGCACTTCATGTCAACTGCACGCGCGATCGCGACCATCTGCTGGACTGCGATCGAGCAGGAACCAAGCTGCTGCCTGGGTGATGCGGGGATGTCGAGCGACCTTAAGATCTCGCCCGCCTTCTTGTTCATGTCCGCCCAGTTGGTGAATGCGCCTGAACGGCCGATGAACATGTTCTCGGCTACCGAGATGTTCGGGCAGAGCGCTATCTCCTGATAAACCGTGGAGATACCTGAATTCTGGGCATCCTGAGGTGATCTTATATGTGTTTCAAGGAACTCGGGTTCTGCCGGGTCCTTTGATGTGTTTCTAATGAAAATCTTTCCGCCGTCTTTTACATAAACGCCGGTCAGTACCTTTATCAATGTGGATTTTCCTGCGCCGTTCTCACCCATGAGGGCATGAATCTCGCCGCTTCTCAAAGTGAAATCCACGTTCTGAAGAGCATTAACTCCAGGGAAATATTTGCAGATACCGCGAAGTTGCAGTATTTCTGTATTCTCCATAATCCCACTC
>JAILIB010000117.1 GCA_024695505.1 Saccharofermentans sp. | reverse complement strand
CATGCTCTACCGTATAACCGAAGATCCCGTCTTCATAACGATGGTGGCTCTCCTCTATAACTGCATCGCTTTCGTTCCGCAGTTCTTCTGGGGCGCGCTCAGAGATCTTTTTAAAAAGTTCAGGCCGGGGATCTTCTCCGTTCCTCTGCTCCTGTCAGGCTTTCTCATCTACTTCATCACTGACGCGAAAGACGCCTTGTTCTGGACTTCCCTCGTCCTGCTCTCCACCGGCAACGCGCTCATCCACGTCGCGGGCGCGGAACTGACGATAAGGACTTCAGGCGGCACTCTCACACCGGTCGCGGTCTTTGTAAGCGGCGGTTCGTTCGGCGTGATCCTCGGGCAGGTCCTCGCAGCAACAAGCATGTCCTTCTGGTGGATCGCGCTCCTTTGCGCACTGATGCTGCCGCTGGTCATCGTTGGCGAAACTTTGTATAAGGACAACCCTGAAGAAAGTGATGGCTGCTCCGGCTTCAACTACGTCATCCCCGGGAGAAAGACCATCGTGGTAATATTCGCGGTCTTCTTCATCGTCGCCATAAGGGCAATGATTGGAAACGAAATCCCTCTGGAATGGAAGACCACGGCCGTACAATCGGTCCTCCTCTATGTCTTCATGGGGATCGGCAAGGCTTTGGGCGGCGTCCTGACCGACAGGATCGGCATGAGAAAGACCGCCTTTATCAGCATAATCGGAGCACTCCCGTTCCTTATCCTCGGCAACAAACTCATGGTCGTTTCGCTCATAGGAATAATGTTCTTCAGCATGACTACCGCAGTGACGATCGGCATGGCGGTATCTGTCATGAAGATAGCTCCGGGAGCCGCATTCGGCGTCACGACGATCGCGCTGTTCGTCGGTGCGACCATCTCATGGTTTACGGGAAGCGGCAGTTTTCTGACGAACGTCGTCATCATCGTGATAACATCGGCAATATGTTTTCTGATGTCTATATATATAATTAAACCTGAAAGAGAGGTTGTTCAAAATGAATCTGAATCTGTTTAATTTTGACGTTATGGGCGGCGGCAGCGGCGGTGGCGGCGCTGTTATCCTTGCTTTGCTGGCAATGCTGGGGATCGTTATCCTGGTAGTGGTTGCGGTCGGTATCGCAAGCACGGTCGTTCTCATTATCCTCATGAACAAAAAGAGAAAGCAGAACAAGGCTGAAGACGCCATGAATGCTGAGTTCGGCCGGACTCCTCCTCCGGGGACCGTATAAACAAGGCTTTTTAAGGCCTGTTACCCTGTTCGTGAAGGCACATTTTCCGTGCCGTATATATTTTTCTGCAACACTCTTTTCGAAAAAAGTGTGAATTTACATGTGCACGTTCGTCTTATGGGTGAGTACTCAAAAAGCGAAAAGGAATGTTATTCGAAATGAATGAGGTAGCCGCTATGCAGGATGAATACATCAAAGCTATCAAAAAGATAAAAATGGATAACGACAGGAAAATAGAAATGAAAAAAGTATTAGAACAGGAACTGGCTTCTTCCTCAACAAAGAAGCCCGCTAAGACAACCAGCTTGTCCGGCGGTAAGAAGGCCGCGATCGCAGCAGTAAGACAATCTTCAACAAGCCCATCCCCCAAAATGCGATCGACGAGTCAGTTTACGAGTCGAAAGAACGCAAAGAAAAGGTCATCCCTTCAGATATCCCCGATTATTCCAAAGTAGTCTCCGAGGTCGAAAAGCAGGATAAGGAAAACGACGAGGCGGTCAAGAAGATCACCGTGACCAAGCTCGATTACTTCAAGGACGACACTCTCAACCAGCTCGCCAAGTCCTATATGGAAAAGGGTTATACGATCCTGATGAATGAAAAGGACTGTGACCTGAGCCTGAAGTAAAGATCCTTCCCTCCGACAGAGCGCGCTTCACAAACTACGAGCCCACTTATGACCCGAACTCACACATCGCAGTCTGCGTGATCAACTCAGGCGGCGAAATCGGTTAAACCGGTTTCGCTCAAAAACAAAGGGGTATCGCAGTTTTGCGGTACCCCTTTATCTTTATTACTTCGCGTTCTCAAAGATATCGTCGTAGCAGCCCTTGAAGACAAAGCCGTTCATGCCTGCTTTTAGGGCTCCGGACACATTCTCTTTCCTGTCATCAACGAACAGGCATTCTTCTGCCGGAAGTCCGTATTTGGCGAGAAATGCCTGATAGATCTGCACGTCGGGCTTGAGCATGAGATAGTCGGAAGAGACGAACACGCCGTCGAAAAAATCCAGTGGCAGAAACTTCGGAAAATACTCGTAGAAAAGGTCGCTCGCATTAGACAGTACGAAGATCTTGTAGCCGTCCTTCTTCGCCTTCTCGCAAAAGTCCCTTGCGCCGTCTAAAGGAATCATACAGATGTCCCAATGGTTAGCGCAGTTCTTCAATGCCCCGTGGTATTTCTCAGGGACCCTGCCCTTAACCAGATCAAACCTGTCAGCGTCCTTTATGTCGCCCCTGTCTCCCATCAGCCATTCCGGGCCTTCGAAGAGCTCTTTCCTGATGATATTTTTCTCCTCATCAGAGGAACAGAATCTATTGAGCACGAACTCCGGATTGAAATCCAGGAGCACGTTTCCCATGTCCAGTACGATGTTTTTTATCATGCGTCAGTCACTCTCTCCGTCCGCCGATAATTCGACCTTGCGC
>JAILIB010000077.1 GCA_024695505.1 Saccharofermentans sp. | reverse complement strand
TACGTCACCCTTGGGATCTACCGAATCAACTGTATTGGAACCGCAGAAAGGACATCTGCCGGAAAGCTGAAGCTTGTTCTGAATCGTCTCGGCGCCGCATTGCCTGCATTGGACGATCTTTGCTTCCATTCCCCAGTCGTGGCTCGCCGTGTTCTGCGCTGTGAGGAAATCCATCTCCAGAACGGGCACCTTGGATACCAGTTCAGGTATGACTTCCTTGTGTCCGCACGACTGACATATAAGGCTGTCAAATCCCGGATTGAAAATCATTGTTGCGCCGCATGACGGGCATTTCTTATCCTGATCCATTTCGAAGATCCTCCTTCTTCTCTTATTCCATACAGATAATTATACACTGAACGAAGGTTCACTTGTCATGAATAAATGATATAATCAGCAAAGAATGTCAAATAAGGGTGAGGTTTGACAATGGACATATCAGGCATCGTATTTCATTTCAGGGCCATCAGTTCTTTCGATGACCATACTTTCATCGCGGATATTCCGTTTGCCGGAGATGATCATATCTTGCTCCGGACGGAACTAGGTTCCTTTGATTCGACGGTTAAAAAATTCAAGCTGTCCCAAGAGAACGTTGATCAGTTCAAAAAGCTGATTGACGAATACAACATCCCCGAATGGATCGGAAAACCTATAGCGCCTCCGGAGGTCATTAACGGCTCAAACGCATCCGTATGTTCTCTCACGCTCAGGTTTGCTGACGGCACGAGCGCTGAGATCACCTTCAGGGAAACCGATAAAGAGACCGGAGAAGAAGCTGCAAAGGCTTTCAGGAAACTTTTCTTCGCTTCGGCAAATGATGAATGCCTGATCTCCGAAGAAAACATCTATCCGACAATAAAAGATTGCCGCGAAATGAAGGAAACTCACGGTCCCGTCGTCGCGGTGGAGACTCACGGCTTTTCAATGGGCATGATGTACGGAAGCAATCAGACCACAATAAGGACGATCGAAAAGATTCCTGAAAAAGAAGGCATGGTCCTTGTCACCGTCAGAAAACAGGCAGGCGACAAACCCGAGGTATCTGAGAGCAGAGAATGCGCGTCAGACGTCTTTGAAAAGATACAAGCGATTTCCGAAAAGGAGAATCTTCCCTGTTGGCATTACGTCAGAAGGGACCCTTCCAAGCCGGATAACAGGCCCGTCGTAATGGATTATTCTTCTAATTATTCCATAAGCTTATACTACGACGATTCGCTCATAACCGGGCATCCGAAGACCAAGAGGACGTTAGATGACAATATCTCCTACTTAGGCGGAGCCGAAGTGGTCAATGCTTTGCGTGAATTGGTAACCGGATGCGTCGAAACTGCGGGCATAAGCCTTGAAATGCCGCAGATGACGTTGTTTGACCAGGCACGCGGAATGCCGGTGACTGCGGATCCCAAGCCGCTGTTTCCCATAGGATCTATGACCATGGCCGCGGCGCCTTCCACAGCATGGACATGCAAGAACTGCGGCAAGACAGGACTTTCTTCAAAGTTCTGTCCCGAATGCGGAAATACCCGGGAATAACTGTAGCGGGTATTTTGTAATACTCACGATACAGACAGAATACACGGACCAAATACAATCACTTTTGTAAAGCTGTAAACAGCTGTTACGGGGAGGGCCAACAAATGAAAGTCTGGAAAAAGACAAATAAAGGGATCGTCCTTTTATTCATCCTGGTAGTGGGCGTTGTGATCTACTGCCTTGCCGATACCACGAAATTCGCTTCGCGCAAACAAGCGGCCTACGATAAAGCCGTGGCTTTTACCACTGATCTTTCCGCGCTTTACACCTGGCCGAAAGATATGCCCAAAATTACGGTCATCGACATCGAAAAGAATGAGAAAAAATACTATCCGTATTTAGATGCCGGTCTTGCCAAGGTAAAGCCTTACATTTTCGGAAGCGACCAGTTGAGCAATGAGCTGAAAAAAGACGCCATGAATTACATAAAAGAACTCATGCTCGATGATCTAAAGCCCGAGCAGGTCACCTTCACTCCTGCGTTCACCAAGACGCAGGTCCAAAAGAACACGGCAACCGTAAAGGGCTCCATCAACATAAAAGCCAGGCTGTCGGACGGAAAGTACAAAAACAAGTCTTTAAACTGCCTTATAATGCTTGAATACCAAAACGATGACTGGGTAGTCGTTTACTGCTCCGCCGCTGATGAAATGTACTTGTAAGATGGAGGGGGGAACGACATGGCTGAAGAAAAACAGACTGCTTTAAGCATAAAGAACGTCACGAAGATCTACGGTAAAAAGAAGGCCGCTGATCACGTTACATTCGACATATATCCGGGAGAGATCTTCGGATTCCTCGGGCCGAACGGCGCCGGAAAAACGACGGTCATAAAGAGTATTCTGGGATTTATCTTCCCTGACGAAGGAGATGTCTTCATCAACGGTTACAACGTAAAGACCGACTACGAAAAAGCGATGGCATCAGTCGGCGGCATCGTGGAAAACCCCGAGATGTACACGAATCTCTCCGCACGCAAGAACATTGAGATGTACGCGAGGCTCCACGGAAACATTCCGAAGAGCAGGATCGATGAAGTCTTAAGCGACGTGGGTCTTGCAGCGAGAGCCAAGGATCCCGTAAGAAAGTATTCGCTCGGAATGAAGCAGCGTATCGGACTTGCGCAGGCAATGGTTCACAAACCCAAGCTCCTCATCCTTGACGAGCCCACGAACGGTCTTGACCCTACGGGAATACACCAGCTCAGAGACGTCCTCAAGAAATATGCCCACGAAGACGGCGCGGCGGTAATGGTATCAAGCCACATCCTGTCTGAGATGCAGCTGCTCTGCGACCGCGTCGGCATCATAAACAACGGCAAGCTGATGAGCGTCTGCCCTATGGATGAACTGACAAGCCAGATGAATTCCGCATCCAGTTACAGCATCCGGGTGTCAGACACAGAACTCGCGGAAAAGATACTGCAAGACAGCGGTAAAGCCAATAAGCCGGAAACTAACGACGATGTCATTACAGCAGAGATCAACAAGGAAGACATTGCTTCGATCGTAAGGCTTCTTGTTACAGGCGGCGTTGACATCAGCGAAGTCAGAAAGAACGAATCGTCTTTGGAGGAGATCTTCCTTCAGGTCACGGGAGGAGGGATCGACATTGAATAAGATTAAAGCCCTGTATGTAAATGAGATGATAAAGATCTTTCACCGCCCTGCGGTGATCATTGTGGCTGCGGTAGCTCTGTGCATATCGTTTCTCTTCCCAATTCTTCTCATGATCGTGGAAGGACCATACGATTTTTACAACGAAGAAACAAACGAACGCGAGAAGATCGAATCGTCGCTGAAGGACTACGAAAAAGACCTCATCAATGCGGGATTTAAGACCACCAAGCAGGACGTGACCATAGAGGTGGACGGTCAGAAAAAGACCATTCCGATGACGCTTTACATCGGTAATGACATTCCGAATCTCCTGAGCAACAAGATCGTATATGAAGACCTTCTTGCCAATTACGATTTTGCGAAATATCCCACGCGCAAGACCTGGCTGGCGCATATTGCTCTTGTCAGATACAACAATTTTGAACTGAAGCGCATCAATCTGGAAATGACTCCCTTTGAAGAAAGGGATGCCGAATGGCTGAAAGAATATGACAGATTTACCGCTGCCAGAGACGTTGCGCGCAAGGCCCTGTTCGAACATGACTACAAGTATTACATTGAAGCCGTCAAATATCTTGAGCAAGGCGATTACGGATCCGATTACACGCCCGAAATGATCAAAAGACTTGCCGACACGGATCCCAATGGTGAACTGGGGGTGGAAGACGGTTATTACATTCTTTATTATCTGTCACAGCTCCAGGAAACCCAGAGCAAGCTGGATGCCGGTCTTGACGCTGCCGGAAACCTTCCCAGGATCCTTACGGAAGAGAAAAAAGAGATCCTCAGGAACACCATTAAGATCCTTAATTACGAGATCGATAACCATAACATCTACGATGAAAAGAGCACCGTCGCCCTGACGCTGGTCTATCTTACGGGAAAGATCTCAGGCTACGCGCTTCTGGTCCTTTTGATCCTGATAGCGGGCAGCAGCGTGTCACAGGAAATGGCCACGGGTTCTATCAAGTCTCTCATTATCGCACCGGTAAAGCGCTGGAAGATCTTTACCGCCAAACTGCTCTCGATAGTCACCTGCATGGTCGTTGCATCCGTCGTCCTTACTCTTTGCTCGATCATCGGTACGGGGTTTGCCTGCGGTTTTGACAAGCTTCCTCCCTACCTTTACGTTTCAGGCGGAGCGGTCAAAGCGGTTCCGTTATTCCTTGGCAAGATCATCTTTGACCTTGTAAACAACATCCCGACATTCTTCTATGCGTTCGTAGGATTCATGATCTCCTGCTATACGAAGAACACCGGCGTGTCTGTCGGAACGGCAATAGGTCTGTCACTTTTCCACGAAGTGCCCTCAATGCTCCAGTCTTCCGATCTGCCGCAGAGGATACTGGATTTCACTCCTCTTGCAGGCATGGACATTGCAAGTAAGCTCTTCCCTTATTACTCGCTGATGGTGGCAGACGAAGATTTCGACATGTTCTCCCTGAGCAATTCCTCTTTTGACAACTCGCTGATGTTCTGCACCGTGTACATCATAGTAATATGCTTTACGGTACTGTTCATAGCATTCGAGCAGTTTTCAAAGAAGGATATTCAATGATCCTTATTACTTCATTTCCTTGAAAGCTTTATAGATAAAGATACTGCCCAAAAGATCAAGGACAAAGAAAAACTCAAAGATAATGCCCAATATCATAAAGATGTTGGGCTTTTTCTTTCGCCTGATGGTAAACGAGATCATGTAGATGATATCGGGCAGGCTCGTCATTATCATATAGACATATGTGAGGCAGCATCCGATGCAGATAACTGCAGGGATAGCCAGGAGCAGGAACGGATTGAGCATTCCCGAAACGAGCACGCACCAAAGATAGATGTTGATGCAGAAGAACGGCACCATTACCGCCTTGATGATGACCGTAAGACCTGTCTTTGGTTCTTCCTCCCTTTTGGCCGTTCCGACGATACCGAAGATCAGCGCAGCTAACCCCAAAAGGCATGCTATGACCAGAAGCGCGATTATCAGCTTGAAATTAAAATCCGGTACCGGCCAATTATAAAGAATGCCGCCTACCGGGATCAGGACCGCTGCCTGCATTGCATACAGAACTACTACTGCTGCTATGAGCAGACACTTGCAGACGAAGAAAAACTTCGTCTCCTTCTTTAAGTTGTTTTCCATGATCTACCCCTTCTTGTATAAATACACGACGTATTCGTCGTTATACACAACCTTATTTCCGTGTCTAATTATAGCCTCACGGACACCATTGAAAAAGGGGGTCCTTGATTCTTCTTTTATCGCGATATGGGTCGAATGCGTACCCATGTATTCTTCGTGCTCTTCAGCCGTGTATTCCCTTCTTCCGGGAAAAGACTTCTCCTCGATGAAGGTAAGTCCGTAAGATCCGCCGTTCATGTAATCGAAATGCTG
>JAILIB010000068.1 GCA_024695505.1 Saccharofermentans sp. | reverse complement strand
TATGCTGACAACAACGTCAGAAAACTCAACAAATACACTATGAACAAGGACTTTGACGAAAGAAAGCTGATAATCACAACGGAGACGAAAAAGCATCCTTTGAACACAAGGATAATCGAAGAAAAGATCAGAAGATATCTGCAATAAAAAAGGGGCTTGAAGCCCCTTTCGTTAAAGTTTGATAAAGATCAGACCTTCAGCTCGACTTCGTCAACCGCAAGGTCAGCTTCGTGAGCCTTGAGCAGAGGCTTTACGCACTCATCGAGGAATGCGTCGACCTGCTCGGGGCATCTTCCGATATAGAGTTTCGGATCCCTTAAAGCAACGAGTTCATCCATGGTCATGCCGAACTTGGGATCTGCCGCGATCCTTTCGAGAAGGTCGTTGGGTTTGCCTTCATTCTTGACGACGGAACCGGCCTGCATTGAGAGCTGACGGATCTCCTCGTGGAGTTCCTGACGGTTGCCGCCCTTCTTTGTCGCTTCCATCATGATGTTTTCGGTCATCATGAACGGAAGCTCATCAAGGATATGCTTCTCGATCATCTTGGGATATACGACAAGGCCTGAAACAACGTTGGTGTAAATGCCAAGGATGGCGTCAATAGCGAGGAATGCCTCAGGTACTGAGATACGCTTGTTTGCAGAGTCATCGAGTGTTCTCTCAAACCACTGTTCTGACGAGGTCATTGCAGGATTCAAAAGATCTGCGATCACATATCGGGAAAGAGAAGCGATCCTCTCAGATCTCATCGGGTTTCTCTTATATGCCATTGCAGAAGATCCGATCTGGTTCTTCTCGAAAGGCTCTTCGATCTCCTTCAGGTGCTGGAGAAGCCTGATGTCGTTGGAGAACTTGTGAGCGCTCTGTGCGATCGCTGCAAGAGCGGAAAGTACAGTGAAATCGATCTTTCTGGAATATGTCTGGCCGGAAACGTAATAAGAAGACTCAAATCCCATCTTTGCGCAGATCTTCTTGTCGAGCTCAACGCACTTGGAGTGGTCGCCGTCGAAAAGATCAAGGAATGAAGCCTGTGTGCCTGTAGTTCCCTTGCATCCGAGGAGCTTCAGCGAAGCGATTGCATTTTCAACAGTCTCAAGGTCAAAGACAAGATCCTGAAGCCAGAGGGTTGCCCTCTTACCTACAGTTACGAGCTGCGCGGGCTGGAAATGAGTAAAGCCCAGAGTAGGCATTGCCTTGTATTCTTCAGCGAATGAAGAAAGCTTGGAGATGAGAACGACAAGTCTCTTTTTTATAAGAGTCAGAGCATCACGCATTATGATGATGTCCGTATTGTCGCCAACATAGCAGGATGTCGCGCCAAGGTGGATGATCCTGTCAGCGCCGGAACCTGCGACCTGCTTGCCGTATGAATGGACGTGAGCCATGACGTCGTGGCGGCGGATCTTCTCTTCTGCCGCAGCGTCTTCATAGTCGATGTCTTCCTTGTGAGCCTTAAGATCGGCGATCTGCTCGTCAGTGATGTCGAGGCCTAACTCTTTCTCGGCTTCGGCAAGTGCTATCCAAAGAAGTCTCCATGTACGGAACTTCTTATCGGGAGAAAAAATGAACTGCATCTCCCTGCTCGCATATCTGGAATTCAGGGGGCTCTCATAAACGTCTTTTGACATGGCGGGATCACTCCTCGAGAAGTTTTTCTATAGCAGTTATTTTAGCACAAACGCTTAGAATGCTTACTGCCTTGATTATGTTTTCGACCGGCGGGAACGAAGGGCAAAGTCTGATGTTGGAATCATCGGGATCCTTGCCGTAAGGGAAGCTGGCACCTGCAGGAGTCAGAGCAACGCCTGCGTCCTTGCACATTGAAACGATCTTCGTAGCGGTACCCGGATATGCATAAAAGCTTACGAAATATCCGCCCTTGGGATCTGTCCAGTGGTAAAGATCCTTGTTGTCACCCAGTTCCTTGTTAAGTGTATCCTGAACTGCAGCAAACTTAGGTCTCAGGATCTGAGCGTGCTTTTTCATATGCTCGTCAACTGCCTCTTTGTCGGGCAGATATCTTGCATGAGCAAGCTGATTGACCTTGTTGGTGCAGATAGCCTGTACTGAGAGATACTTCTTGGCTCTTGCCATGTTGTCAGGATTTGCAGCGAAGCAGGAAATTCCGCCGCCTGCGAAAGTAACCTTGGATGAAGAAGCGAACTCATAAGGCCTGTTCGGATTACCTGCTTCAGCGCAGAGTGAAAGGATGTCAGGGATCCTTCCCTTCTCACTGTCGTTTTCTGTAATGTGATGAACTACATATGCGTTATCCCACATTATCCTGAAATCAGGAGCAGCTGTCTTCATAGAAGCAAGCCTTCTGCATGTATCTTCTGAATAAACGATTCCGTCAGGATTGCTGTAGCACGGAACGCACCAGATACCGAGAACCTTGGGATCCTTTACGAGTTCTTCGACAACGTCCATATCGGGACCGTTCTCGGTCATGGGAACAGCAATAAGCTCAAAGCCCAGAGTTTCAGTAACTCTGAAATGTCTGTCATAACCGGGAGCCGGGCAAAGCCACTTGCGGCCTTCTACCTCATACCAGGGCTTTTCTGACTCGATCTCGCCGAAGACCATAGAACGCATGAGCGCGTCAAACATCTGGTTAAGGCTCGAAGAGTTGCCCATGAAGACATTCTCCATATCAGTTCCGAGGATCTCCGCGAAAACCTTGCGTACGTCATCTATTCCGCAGGGAACGCCATAGTTTCTGACGTCCTGTCCTTTTTCGGAGAGGAATCCGGAGGATGAAAGGTCATCGTACATATCGCTTGCAAGATCAAGCTGTTCTGTAGAAGGTACGCCGCGCGTCATATTGAGAGAAAGCGCCATGTTCTTATATTCTTCATAGCGCGCAATGAGTTGTTCTTTCTCTTTGACCAGCTCTTCGGCAGGCATTTCCCTGTAGCTCTTCATTTCCCGTTCCTCTTTCAAAATGAAATTCAAATTATGTGAAATTGCAATTTCGAGCGCAAATACCGCCTCAAAACCTCACCAATTATATTGAATATGCAATTTCAAAGCAATCAAATTTCATTATTTTTTAAAAGAAAGAGATTTTTCTACATTTTGTACCATCAAAACGGAATTAACTCGATATTTTTAATCATTCCGCTTGCGTCATGCGTTACCTGTGCTACAAGAAAAACAAAGTTCATCTCATAGAAACGGTATTTCCGTATGAGACAATCCGTTGTCTTCAATATCTTTTGGCGTTTTTTATGGTCAACCGTCTCAGCAGAACTCGGATAGTTTCCGAGATTCTTTCTTGACCTGACCTCAACGACATAGATCTCATTATCCTTTTTGAAAACGCAGTCCAGTTCGCCGACGTTGTGTACTTCAAAATTACTGCAGACAAGCTGAAAGCCTTTATCCGTCATCATTTTGATCACCGCGTCCTCTCCGGAATCGCCTATGATCCTCTTCACCGTCTTCTTATCGTTTTTAATCATTTTAAGCTCCATTCCGAATAATCAAAACTCTTTTACGAATATTAGATTTATTGTTATTTGTCAATTTTATTGCATTAAAATGTTTTCTACCTTATATTTTAAATACTAATAATTGGGGTGTTTTATGGGCGTTGACATTTTTGCTCCAGCTGAATTAACAGCTTCGCTTGAGGCTTTTGACGGTATCCGTTTCTCCGGCGAATCTTTTTCTTCTATTTGCGACCGCCTCTCCATTTCCAAGATCGAAGACTTCGTATATGCAGACGGCAAACTGATCAAGCGCACTGTCAGCTATATCTCAGGCGATTCTGATCCCGAATACATCGACAACAACATCGAATGCGTTGACGGCGTAAACATTGTCATACGCTACTACAGAAAGAACTTCGCTCCTGTCAATGACGAAAGCATAAACGATCTCACTTTCCTGTTCTGCAAAACTGTCAGCGACTGCATCGCTTTGGCACGCGTAAAAGAACTGTTCGGAAATATGCGTTACATCAATCCGGACACGGGTCTTCACAACCTCAATTATTTCCACAAGGAGTTAAGAAAGATCCTGGCATCCGAAGACCGCTTCATGTTCTCCTGCGCATTCATCAGTCTCAAGGGTTTCAACCAGCTCAACAGATTCTTCGGCTCCGATATCACCGGCAAAGCGATCAAGATGTTCGCTCAAAAGCTCGAAGAGTTCGTTAACGATGATTCCGGTGAGTTCGCAGTACACGTTGGCGGCGACAATTTCGTTGTCGTTATCCACTCCACCAAGATCGAATCACTCAAGACTTTCCTCTCCGCTGTCCAGGTTACACTGGAAAGCGACGGCGAAAGCTTCTCTCATATTGTTTCCGCAAGAGCAGGTATCACCAACATCATGCCGAGACACGTTAATTCCAACGATGTCCTTGGCGAGTGCTCCATCACTCTTCAGATTGCAAGACGCGGCACCGAAGACTTTGTAATGTTCTCCGAGATGGATGCCGCCCACGACAACCAGAAGAACATCGCAAAAACGATCTCCCGTGCAGTAGATGAAAACAAGTTCCTTATCTACTATCAGCCCGTCGTTGAAACGAATGGCCGTCCTACGCTCTTTGAAGCGGAAGCTCTTGCAAGATGGCCACGTGACGGCAGGATCACAGCACCGGACGAATTCATTAACTACGCAAGAAACTCCGGCATCGTAACAAAGATAGATTTCCACGTCCTCGGCAAAGTCTGCGAAGCAGTCAAGGCCTGGTCAGACGCCGGTTATGAACTCGTTCCCCTTACCTGCAACTTCGCGAGCAAGAACCTCTTCAATTCAAGTCTTGCAAGCGACATCATCGACATAATCGACAGTCACGGCGTTGACAGGAAACTTATCGGAATCGAGTTCTCCGAGCCTGATTTCAAAGGCGGAAGACGTCTTCTCACCAATGCCGCTCAAGAGCTTTCCGAAAAGGGCGTCAAGGTCACGATCGACAAGTTCGGTCTCGGAAGGTCTTCGCTCGATCTTCTCCAGGATCTGAAAGCAGACTATCTCAAATTCGACTTCGGCCAGCTCTCGCTCGATGATCCCCGCGGCAGCATTATCGTTAAAGACATGATCAACCTTGCCGAGATGCTCGGTTTCACAGTCATATGCAAAGGCGTCAGGACAAGAGAAGATGCCAACGAGCTTATGCTCAGCGGATGCACGCACTTCCAGTCTTTCATCTACGACAAGCCCTTAAGCGAAAGATTCTTTGAAAGAAGATTGAAGAATCCGGTATATACTGATTAAATGTTTCAGATCAAGTTTATATTTTTTCGGAGGTGTCCTTTATGATTTCAGAAAGGCTCAAAAAGCAATTGACCGGCGGTTCCCAGATCCGCAAGATGTTCGAGGAAGGCAACCGTCTCAAGGCGATCTACGGTCCTGACAAGGTTTACGATTTCTCCATCGGAAATCCTGATCTCGAGCCTCCCCACGAAGTCAGTGACGCTCTGAAGGAACTTGCAAACAATCCCACTCCCGGCATGCACGGATATATGAGCAACAGCGGATATGAATCCACACGCGCAGCAATTGCAGCAAAGAAATCCGCAGAGTCAGGTCTTGAGATCAATAGCGGCGCCGTCTGCATGACGGTCGGTGCGGCATCTGCAATGAACGACGTTCTTCATTCCCTCCTCGACCAGGACGACGAAGTAATCGTCATTGCTCCTTACTTCATGGAATACAACGGCTATATCTCCAACCACGGCGGAAAACCCGTTATTGTTCAGACGGACGACAAGTTCATGCCTGTCATCAGCGCCATCCGCGATGCCATCACGCCCAGGACGAAGGCGATAATAATCAACTCGCCCAATAACCCTTCCGGCGTTGTTTACCCTGCATCACTCCTTTCCGAATTAAATGAAATGCTGAAAGCTCAGGATCACGTGATCCACGTTATCTCCGACGAGCCTTACATCGACCTCGTCTATGACGGAATGACCGTTCCCTGCGCTCTTTCATATATCGACAACCTCATCGTCTGCTTCTCCTGGAGCAAGTCGCTCTCGCTTCCGGGTGAACGTATCGGTTATACCCTCGTATCTCCCAAGAACGCAGACTATGAAGACCTCACCGCTGCTATCGTTCTTTCCAACAGGACACTCGGCAGCGTAAACGCTCCTGCGATCTGGCAGAGAGTCATAGAAAAGTCCCTTAACGCAAAGGTCGACATTTCCAATTACGAGCACAGAAGGAACCTTCTGTATTCGAACATCATCGATGCCGGATTTGATGCGGTTAAGCCTAACGGAGCACTCTATATCTTCATGAACACTCCGGAAGGCCTTACCGACGACAAATTTGCAGAACTCTGCGCTTCAAAGAACCTCCTGCTCGTCAAGGGCTCCAGTTTCTCCAGGCCCGGCTATTGCAGGCTTGCCTTCTGCGTTTCAGAAAGTTCGATAAGGAATTCCCGTCAGGCTTTCTTCGCGATCGCTGAGGATCTCGGTATTTCGCACCGCGCTTCACTTTAAGCGCAAGTCCCAAAGGACCTGCCGCAGAGCAGAGTATCAATAACCCGATTACCATGACAGGAGAGGTTCCCTCTCCTGTTTTTGGTACTGTAGGATTGTATTTGAGCGTCTGGTCCCTGTTTTTCAGGTCGTTATGCCTGACTATCTCGATGTCTTTAAACTGAACACCATTGCTTATCTCTTCTTCTGTCGCAACGTCATAAATGTTCTCAAAGATTACGACAGCCTCGCCGGAGTTGATCGAATCAGTCTTAAAAGTGAGCGGGACTTTAACTGTTCCGTCGCTCTCCTTCGGGGTAAAGGTCACACTGTTTGTTACGGGTTTTCCGTCATTCATGATCTGTGTCCCGTTAGTCTTATAGAGCGTCGCCGTTGCACGGTATGTATTGCCCGGAGTAAAGCCCTTATACATAACCTTGTCCGAGATCTTTGTCTTACCTGTCAGATCAGTAATGTTCTTTGTCCCTGACGAACTGCTCGCAACTGTTGAGGCATATGGTCTGTAAACAGTCTGTTCGTTATCGTTTAAGTCTTCATGCACTGCTATTTCTATATCTTTTCGCATCTCGCGAAGGCTCTCGAATACGACTATGGCAGTGTATTCATAAGAGATCTTCACATTCTTGAACTTTACTTCAACGGTCCCGGAGCCGGTCTCTGCGGTGAACTCTACGGAAGCAGTATATTTTTTGCCGTCAGTATCCACATATTCTTTTCCGGTCGCCTTGTTCATCAGAGTTCCGGTTATCTTGTACTTCTTGTCTGTTGTAAGGCCCTTATATGAGACGGTATCAGTGATGTCACAAGTCTCAGAATACGTCAGTGTCTTTGTATTGTTCTGACCGTCTCTGGCTGATGTCTTTATCTCAGGTGAAGTCAGCGTCTGTTTTTTATCGTTTACATCCCAATGGACGATCAAGTCGATCCCGCCGCAAGAAAGTGTCTCGCCAGCCACGATCGAACCTTTAAGTACCGATGTGTCCACATGCTCGAAAACAACCTTAACGCTTCCGTCTTCCTTTTCACATTTAAACTCAGCAAATGCAGTATAAGCCTTTCCCTTAGAGTTCAGAAGCTGCTTTCCGGTTTCCTTTTGAATGAGCGTTCCAGTCAGTTTGTAAGTCTTTCCAACGATAAGATTCTTATATGAAACATAGTCAGTCAGAGTAACGTCTTTCCCGTAAGATAAGAGTTTCAGGTTGTCCTGGTCTGTATAACTGTCTATCTTCTCGTCGATCAGTTCTGTCTTAATGTCCGGAACGACAACCTGCTGTTCCTTGTTGTTTATGTCAGCGTGACTTGCGTAAAGCAATTCTTTGCCGTCTCCGTTAATTATGTAGACCTCTTCCATCACGGTTAACGTTTCGCCTTTAAGGACCGATGCGTCAACTGTAAAAGGAATACTCAAAGTACCGGACCTGTCACCTCCTGCTTCTATCTTCAAGCTAGTATCAAACGGATCGACTACTGTCTTGCCGTCAGACTTAACTATCCACGCTCTGACTTTATACTGATATCCGGGCAACAGATTCTTATATGTCAGGATGTCGGTTATTCCGGCGTCTTTTACAGCCGCAAGCTCCTTCGCTCCGCTTGTTGTACTGACGGCTTTTGTCGAGATCGAAGAATTGTAATCGTTATAGTATTCGGTGCTTCCGTCTTTAAATCCTGCCGTGGAATTATCGGTCACGGACGATACTGAAGCAACATTCAACGCCGGATCAGAAGCAGATCCTTTTACTATGTCTTTTGCGAAACGTACGATTATCTTCTTTACTTCCGAACTGACTTCCATGCCAGCAGGAGCCTTTGTTTCAGTAATGACGTACGTTCCCTGAGGAGCCAGGTATTCGCCTTTTGAATTCTTAAAGAGTTTGTCTCCGCTCATAAAATGAGATTCATCGTAATAGACTTTTCCTTCCTTGTCAGTCCTGAAGACCCATTTCTTCGAAGGCGTTTCATTCCTGTAGCTTTCATCCTCATAGAAACCGGCGTAATAGCACAAAGTGAATTCTGCACCTTCCACGTCGATCATTGAAACGATCTCAGAAGAAAGGCTGCTCCTCACCTTCTTTATCAGCCAGTCGAACCTTGTAAAAACGGGCTCATCGCTGAATTCGATCTCTGCCGTCTCGTTTTCATTTACCGTAAAGGTCTTTTCGGTGTTATCAAGATAAAGTCCGTATCCGGAATGAATCTCCTTCGCAACGTATTCACCAGCAGGGAGCTTTAAGACGCCGTCATCTCCGATATCCTGTGTTTTAACGCCTGAAGGAAACTTTACTTCCCTGTACTTGCCGTCTTTCCCGAAAACCACCGTCAGAGCAAGAGATCCGCTTTCTTTGTGGAAGACCGAGTATTCGGTTCCTTCCATCGAATAAAGAACCATATCAAAATCATCATCTTCATTAACAGTGATCTTCTTCCTGAAAAACGCTTTTCCGTTGTTTGAAGCTTCATTGAGGACTATCTTGTCTTCAAGCACCTGATATTCGGAAGGATCTGCGGTGTAATATGCAACAGCATCGTTTCCTTCCTGACGTATCTTCATCATCAAAGGCTTTGAAGCATCCGCCATTTTGTAACCGGCAGGAGCCTTTATTTCAGTTATCACGTAGGTTCCCAAAGGAAGAGCTGAGAGTCCCTTAAGCTTTGAAAAATAGCCGGAAGCATCCGCTTCGGACAAAGTCTTGGCGCTTATCTCAAACATAGCCGGACCCTGCGCCGCGGAAGAACTTGTAATTTTGGCAGTAGCCTTTGCTTCTTTCGGTTTACCTTCTTCGTCGAGCAGATCCTTATAACCGTCAATGCTGACCGAATCATAATATTCGACGCGGAATACGGCATCAGACATCTTTGCGCCCGTTACGCTGTCCCATCCTTCTTGATCTTTCTTTTCAATAACCAGTTTTCCTTCAGAAGCAACGGGCTCGTCTTCGACTTTGATCGTTATGAGACCGCCGGAATCAGCTTTTTGTGGATCGACCGTATATTTAGTCTCATTAACTTTATATCCGCGGCCTGCCGAGATCTCACTGACATAATAAGTCTGGTTCTGATCACTGATACTGAACGTATCAGCTTTTCCGTCCTGATCCAAAGTGAACTCATGTACTAGAGTTCCCGCAGAATTATAGAGGCCGTACTTAGTATCCTTGAGAGTATAACAATCATTGTTTTCCGTTAAACCCTGTTTTGACGAGGTTTTCACAACAGTTATTCTTTTGGGCAGCACGAAGGATTCGTATGTAAACACTGCAACGTATGTATATTTCTTTTTTCCTGAACCGTGATCAGTCTTTGTATAGACAACGCCGGTCGTGTAGTTTCCTCCGGGAGCCTCGTAGACGTTAGTTCCCGTGCCTGTATATATGGCCGCATGCGTCCATTTGAATTCCGATGAATCGCTTTTCGCGCCAAAGAGGATAATGCTTCCTTTCTTTGCTCCGAGTTTTTTCAGAGCGGCCTTAAGTCCGCCGGCATCATCAATGTTTATTCCTCCCGGATGACCCATCGCATGAGGCGATTTTTCAGACCAGGTCGTACAGCCGTCAACAAGATGGTACTTGGATTTGGAAATGCTTGTACCGTTATAAGTAACGTTCCCGTTGGATCTTTTGACTCCGGGTATCTTACCGTTTGAAACCTTAAGTCCGGAAATAAGCTTCAATGCCTGTGCATACGCAAGATTAACGTATCTCATGCAGTCAGCCTGACCGTTTCCCGTACCGTATTCTGCGCCTTTCATCGCCTTGCATGCGGCTATGACCGCAGACGCAAATTCATCTGAACTTGAATAACCTGCTGCAACCAGATCGGCTTTTTTCGGCCACGTCATCTTCGATTTATTGATCTCGAATTCAGGTTCTTCTGTCGTCTCACTTGTCGTTTCCGTTACATCAGTTGTTACCGGCGCTTCCGTAGTTTCCGTTGTTTCCGAGACTTCATTTGTTTCAGACGTTTCGGTTTCATCAGTTGGTTTTTCAGACTCGGTCTCTACCGTCGTATCGATTGATGCGGACGTTTCCGTTGTCTCCCCGGCTTCCTCATTTTTAACTTTGTACTTTGTTGCACAACCGGAACTCTTACCAGCGATCATGAGACCTGCGAGCTTAGCAGCGGCTTCAGAAGTTGAATCTGCGACAAGATAGTAGTTTACGGATTTTCCGTAGTTGGATTGCGGGTTTTTATAGCCGTCTGAATCGATTGCGCCCGCAGTTATAACTCCTTTGATCCCTGCGGGAATGTACCCGGATGCATCAGTATTGTTGTTTCCTGCAGAAGCGATAACCTTGATCCCGCCTTTTACCGCTTCCTTTACAAGTGAAACGAAACCGTCGTAATCGCCGTTGTTCTTAAGAGAAACAGCCATGAGTATATAGTCAGCCTTATGGTCTATCGCATATCTCACGCCTGCGTAAACATCTGACAGTCTTCCCTTGCCGTTATCACCTATCGCTTTAACCGAGATGATGTAGGCGTCATTTGTCTCGCCCAGGATGAGTTTTGCCATGGAAGTTCCGTGACCGTTATTATCCGAACCGTCGTCTTCCAGTAGAGACACCTTCTCATTTGCGATATTTGAACCTGTATCAATGATGCAGATCTTTGTTTTAGCGTTTGGATTGATCTTTGCTTCCTTGTTTGCCGTCTTCAGAACCGGCGCGCAGATCCCTACGCTGCCGTCAACGGTGTAATCTATATCCTTTTTCTCGAGTTCCTTAAGTGCAGCATCATAATCCTTTTTGCTCTTGAACGACATTACGCAGGATCCGCCATAATCAACGCCTTCAGCACCCGACAACTCAGGCATTCCTTTCTTTGTATCCGCTGCTATCCTGTATTTCTTCGAAAGCTTTGAAACGCCCTTTACGAAATCCTTGCCGTTATGAGCTGACGTTATCTTTTCCTTCGATGCCGTCTCTTCTTCAGCCGTATCGGCGTTTACCGGAACGAATGAAAAAGCCTGGCACAGAACAAGTACCAGGCTCAGAAACAGACGAAGCAGTTTTTTGTTTCTCCTTTCCATAATCTTTCCTCCGCTTTAAGAAGCATCTTCTTCGACAGATGCAAGTGAGATCTTCTGATCGTTCAGAGAATACAGATAAATGCTGTCGGAAAGCCGTTCTGACGGTCTGACGCTCTCGTTGTTGGTGGTCCTTACGATGTTTGCGAGCTTGTTCTGTTTGAAATACGTTTCAGCGGAAAGGATTATGAGGTCGTGGACAGACGATGGCAGAATGTAGCAGTCTGTACCGATCTTTCCGGCGACTTCACCTATAACGTCGCTGTAAAGCAATGCATTTGCGCCGAAGAAATCATGACGGTTCGTAACTACGTAAACGCGTTCCTTCTCAGGAGTTTTCGTATAACCGGGAAATGCTTCCTTTATCTCAGTCTCATCAGCACCCCACTTCCTCATCAAACGCCTCATCATGACCTCTATACGTTCGGATTTGAACGGGAAAAGCCTGATTGTATTTGCATATGCAAGTTCATAAAGGCCTTCTTCAGTAAAGCCTTCGGCTTCAGCAATGTCGTTGGTGATGAGAAAACCTGAAACTCCCGTCTTTCCGATCCCAGTTATCGCTCTGTACACTACTGAAAGATCCTCAAAATTCCTGTGAGGGCATTTTTCGATCATTGCCTGGTTTTCTGCGGTATTTACGATCTGGAAGATGATCTTTTCCTTAACCGTGGAAAAATCCATTTTGAGGATGTTCTTCGGAATGAACTTTATAGATTCCTCAAGATAGACCGCCTGCTCTGACATCGTCTGCTCAAATGACCCGGATTCCTCATACTGCGCGTAAAGCCTCTCCATATAGAAAGTCGGCGCAATAAATGATTTCCCCTGAACTTTCGGCTTTATCGCTATGCCCGTAAGGACCTCGTTCAGTTTCGGAACCTGATGAAGTTCAAGCTCGCAGTCCGAGTATCTTTCGGGCAGATAATCGATTAACTCGTTCATAACCCTCTCCTGAAATTCTTCGTAACTCAACAACATATCTGCGTCCTCCTGACTGATTTTTGGCATGAAAAAACGCACTCCCTGACCGGAAGTGCGTTCATTCGTTTCGCATTATCAGTATATGAAGTCAGACAGTCTCATTCAACATGAAAAAGTCCCGTTTTTTCACACATTGGAGTTACTTACAACAACAGCCATCAAACCGTCCCTGATCGACACTTTGATCCTTGAAACGCCTTTTACAGGCTCGTTTGAGAAGGTCAGCGTCTTGCCGCATTTTATATCGGCATCTGTCAAAGGATAGTACAATCCTTCAGTCGTAACACCGGTCACGTACTTGTCAAAAGTAAGCGGGACAAGCGATACGGCAGAATCATCGCCATATCTGTCAAGGTTGAGACTGATCTCATCGTTTCCGGAAAGAAAATACACTTCAGTAACGCCGTCATCAAGCCTTATGTCCTTTCCAGTCCTGTGAAGTCCGGCTGCAAGCTGGATGTTTGCGGTCACGTGGTCAAGCCTTCCGTTAAGCGGACAAACAACAGTTATCGCATTTCCTTCCGGTACCAAAGATATAGCAAGCTCGGTATCAGTCATGTCCTTTTCAACCGGAAAAGTCTTAACGGGAATATCGGAATTTCTGAGTCTTTCAAGACCGGCTTTGCTTACCGAATCCATGTCTCCGACTGCCAGGACAGGATTGAAGCCGTGTTCGAAACAGAAATCGATACCTTTGTCGGCAGCGATGACACTGCCGTCCTTGATCACGTCAGCCGCTTTTGAAGTGAGCGGGCCGCCGGTTACTACATAGTAACGCATGCTCTGAGATCCTCAACTGCCTGTCCGGGATCTTCGTTTCCGAATACGGCGGTGCCGGCAACGAAATATCTCGCGCCGGAATCGTATGCTTCCTTGATCGTCTTCTTGTTGATACCGCCGTCAACGGAAAGGAATGCCTTACTGCCCTTTTCGTCTAATGCTTTCCTGACTGCCTTTATGCGGCTGTCAGAGACGTCAAGATAACTGCTTCCGCCAAAGCCGGGTACAACGGTCATTACGAGAACGAGGTCGACCTTGTCAACAAACGGGATGACTTTCTCGATTGGAGTGTCAGGATGAATGGAAATGCCGGCTTTCAGGCCTTTTGACCTGATGAGTGTAATGAGGCGTTCAGGATCGTTCGTGCATTCAATATGGAAAGTCAGCATGTCTGCGCCCGCATCCGCAAAAGGCTTTACAAACTTCTCGGGATTTGTGAGCATGAGGTGCACGTCAAAGAACATGTCGGTATATTTTCTAATCGATTCAACGACGGGAACGCCTATCGAGAGGTTATCTACGAAATGGCCGTCCATGACGTCAAGATGAAGGTAATTGGTCTTTCCTTCAACAGCCTTAATATCACGCATGAGATATCCGAAATCAGCCGCAAGCAGCGACGGCGCTATCTCAAAATCACTCATTTCCTCTTCCTCCGTTTGTAGTTATTCCTGTTATCGTAGAGCTCTTTATAGAACTCCCTGTATCTTTGCATCCTGCCCTCGTCTATCATACACTTTTGAAACGCTTCGTCCACAGCGCATCCGTCTTCTCCGACGTGTCCGCAGTCATCGTATCTGCAGTCATTTGCATGCTTCATTATCTCAGGATATCCCTTGCAGACGTCCTTGTGCGATATACCGAGTTCAAAGAGCGACAGCGAGGTAAAACCGGGAGTATCGGTTATGAAGCCGTCTCCGAAATCGTGAAGTTCGCAGTGTCTGGTCGTATGCCTTCCCCTTTTGAGCTTTACGCTTATCTCGTTTGTCTCCATTGCGCGGGTTCCCAGAATGCGGTTGCATAAAGAACTCTTTCCGACTCCGGAAGGTCCGGCAAAAGCAGATATCCCGCTGCCTGTAAGAGCCATCAGCGTCTCCTTGGAAACAGGGTTTTCAGGAGACGAGATCATGACGTCAAAACCTGCGGCTTTGTATATTCCTGAAAGCGTTTCCGCCTCTGCCTGACCAAGATCGCTCTTGGTAAAGATAATGACCGGCTTGATCCCCAGGACGCCTGAAATAATGAGCATCTTGTCAAGGAGCTTCAGATCGGGGACCGGTTCGATTACCGAGAAGGTCAGGAGCAGATAATCGACGTTTGCAAGAGGCGGACGCATAAGGCTGTTCCTTCTCTCGCCGAAAGCGCTTATGACATACGGAACGTCAACGTCTCCGGACTCTTCGATATATACGGTGTCTCCGGCCTGCGGAACAAGGTCCTTTTGCCTGAAGATGCCTCTTACCGAGCAGAAAACCTTTCTGACGCCCGAATCATCACTGATACGGACAGTATAGATCCCGCCAACTCCTTTGGTTATTATCCCTTCGATCCTGCCGTCTTGATTCATGCTAAAGATCAGCCGTCAGGGATTCGGATTATCAGGGCCTGCCGTAGGTGCGTCCGGATTATCAGGTCCGGGGCCGGGGCCGGGTTCCGGTGTAGGTGTAGGCGGAACAGGCGTGGGCTCAGGTGTAGGCGTAGGCGGAACCGGTGTAGGCTCAGGTGTCGGCGTAGGCGGAACCGGTGTAGGTTCAGGCGTCGGTGTAGGCGCATACTTGAACACAGCGGTAAACGATACGCTCTGGTTACCGACTACAAATGTATAAGTACTCGTGTAAGATACAACGTTGTCTTCCGCATCGACCCAGGAATCAAACTGGAATCCTGTTGCAGGAGTTGCCGTGAGGGTTACCTGCGTGCCTTCGCTGTAAGAGCCGCCGCCCGTAACGGTGCCGCTTCCCCTTGCATTGACCGTGACAACGATCTGCGGAGGCGTGGGCGTAGGCGTTCCGCCGTTCTTATAGTCTTCCTTTGTTCCAATGTAAAGTTTGACTGAAGACTGTCTTGCAACTGAAGTACCGGGTACCGGATCCGTAAGGAGAACGATCTGCTCGGTCTCTTTAAGTTTCAGGACTTCTGCGGAACCCTCGAAAGTATATGTGAGGTTGTTCTTCTCAAGAGCTTCCTTTGCCTGCTTGACGTTCTTTCCGACTACGTCAGGTACAACGCTGCTCGAAGGCTCGGTCGCGTAAATGATGACGACGGAAGACTTCCTCTGAACTGTAGTTCCTGCTCCGGGCTCTGTCATGATAACCTTGCCGGGCTCAACAGTATCAGAAGGCTCCGCCCTCAGCGATACTTCGAGATCGAGCGCGGTAAGCGAAACGTAAACGTCTTTGTAGTCAACGCCCGAGTAATCCGCGAGCGTGATGGTATCGTCAAGCGAGGAAACCGTAAGGACAAGCTTGCTCAGAGTGCTTCCTGAAGTAATGACAACGCCCTCTGCAATGCTCTGTGCAAGAACAAGACCGGGCTGTTTGTCTTCACTCTTCTGGTACTCGATATCGTAATTTATCCTGTTCGCCTCAAGTTCTTTAATGGCGTCTTCGGCCCGCATTCCTACATAGTTCTTTACCGTATAATCAAGGTTCTGCTCTATGTTGGTCGCTTTATGGACGGACTTGACCACAAGCACGCCGAGTCCTACCAGAACAGCTGCAATGACGGTGATTATGAGAACGAGAAGAATGTTATCGCGGTATCTGGAAAGCCTGATTGCTTCAGCGCTCTTCTCTATCTCGGAGATCTTGTCGTATTCAGGATTCTGTCTGAATGAAATATTGGGTTCTGCAATAGCGGAATGTTCGCTCGTCTCATCGATAACGCCGTAAACGCCGTTAGGATCAACAAGGAGCGCATCGAGCTCTGTTACGAGCTGTCTCATCGACTGATATCTCTTTTCAGGCGACTTCTGCATGCACTTGTTTATGATGGCATCAAGACCCATCGGGATTCCCTGCATCATGGAAGAAGCGATGGGAGGTGTTTCCTGAAGGTGCTTTACGGCAATGGAAACGTTTGATTCGCCGTCAAAAGGAACTCTTCCCGTTACCATCTCGAAAAGCGTGACGCCTATCGAATAGATATCGGACTGGGGACCAACCTTGCTTCCTCTCGCCTGCTCAGGTGAAAAATAGTGAACTGAACCGATAACGCCGCCTGTCATGGTTATCGTGGTCGAAGAAGCGGCACGTGCAATACCGAAATCAGTGATCTTGGAGACCTTGTCTCTTGAGATCAGGATGTTCTGAGGCTTTATGTCCCTGTGAACGATGCCCTTCTGATGCGCATAATCGAGCGCAAGGCTGATCTGGATGACGATCGGGACCGCATTTCTCCAATCGAGGTGTCCGTTCTGGTTGATGAGATCCTTGACCGTGATGCCCTCGACATATTCCTCAACGATGTAACGGAACTGTCCTTCGTGACCTACGCCGAAAACCTTTACGATGTTCGAATGGTTCAGCGAAGCAACAGCCTTTGCTTCAGAATCGAAACGGCGGATGAATTCCTCATCGGATGAATACTCAGGCTTAAGAATCTTGATAGCGACGTTAAGACCGGTATTCATGTCTATTCCAAGATAAACGTTGGCCATGCCGCCGCTGCCGATAAGCTTTACGATACGATATTTGTTTGCAAATATCATGCCCTCAGGGCCGTGTGACTGGTTTGCCATTTACTTTACTCCTTATAGTCGTTGGGCATGCATACCCCGGCGACTATCGTTATATTGTCGGAACTGCCGCCTTTTAACGCTTTCTCAGCGAGGCATTCGCAGACCAATTTCATATCCTTCCTGTAATTAAGCGCAGCAATAAAATCTTCCCTGTCCACAAAAGAATAAAGCCCGTCTGAACAGAGCATAATTATATCACCGTAGCTTAAATTATAACTGTAAAAATCAGGTTTAAGATATACGTTTTCACCAAGAACCTTGACCAGGACGTTCCTTCCCGGATGCACTTTTGCCTCATTCTGCGTGATCAGCCCGGCTCTGACGAGCTCAGCCGCCTTGTTATGGTCATTTGTAAGCTTTTGTATCTCCCTGTGGTGGCAAAGATAAGCCCTTGTGTCGCCAATATGCGCAATAGACAGCTTTTTGTCGTTTTGGACCACAGCGGTAAGAGTCGTGCACATGCCTTTGGATTCGGGATGAGCCGCTCCATAGCGGATCATCTCCTTGTTTGCTTTGTTGAAACCGGCTGAAAGGAGCTCCTCTATGTGATCGTCATCGGTTAAGGCATCCATATTGTTTTCAAGCTCTTCCATCAGCGTCCGGACAGCGATCTTACTGGCGATCTCACCGCTTACCTCTCCGCCGAGGCCGTCAGCAACGATCATGCAAAGGCAGCCGTTAAGTATCTTTGCTTCATAGCTGTCTTCGTTCTTCTCCCTGACGGGACCTTTCTCACAAACTGCCGAATAGTTACTCACTTATCCTTATTCTCCATGCCCCGTCTCAATTGCCCGCAGGCTGCCATGATGTCCTGCCCCATTTCACGTCTTAAAGTCGCGTTGATCCCGCCTGACTCCAGTATCTCCTGGAATCTCCTTACCCTCTGCTTTGACGGAGCCTTATAAGCGCTTCCGGGAACGTCGTTCGCTGCAATGAGGTTTACATGCCACAAGCCTTTACCAAGGAGCCTTACAAGTTCTTCAGCCTGTTCGTCGCCGTCATTTACGCCGCCAAACAGCGTGTACTCATAAGTAAGCCTCCTGTTCGTCTTAGCCGTATATCTCCTGCAGGCTTCCATCAGTTCCTTCAATGAATACTTGTTCGCGACCGGCATGAGGCTCTTTCTTATCTCGTCGTTGGGCGCGTGAAGCGATATCGAAAGATTTACCTGAAGATCGAGTTCGGTGAAACGGTCGATCATGGGGACAAGTCCGCATGTCGAGATAGTTATGTGCCTTGCACCGAGATTAAGACCTTCAGGATCGTTTGCGAGCTTAACAAAGCCCATGACCTCGTCAAAATTGTCAAAAGGCTCACCGATGCCCATTATTACTACGCTTCTGATCCTCTCGCCCACTATCTTCTGTGAAACTGCGACCTGGGCAAACATCTCACCGGAAGTGAGCGATCTTCCGAAACCGAGCTTTGAAGATGCACAGAACTTACATCCCATCCTGCATCCGGCCTGCGATGAAATGCATATCGAAAGGCCCGTCTTATAACGCATCACAACGGTCTCGATTATGTTTCCGTCGTAAAGTTCAAAAACCAGTTTCGTCGTTCCGTCTATCTGTGAAACAAGCTTCTGCCTGACCTCAAAACTGCCAAAGATAAAGCTTTCCTCAAGCTTGGTTCTAACGGCTATCGGAACGTTGTTCATGTCTGAAGTATCCGTAACGCCCGAAGACAGCCATTTGTAGATCTGTCCCGCCCTGTAGGACTGGATGCCGTTTTCACTGCACCAGGCTTTAAGCTCTTCCAAAGTCAGATCGAGACAGAATTTACGGTTCACTCCTGGTCATCCTTTCTGTCTTTTTCCATCCTGCAGATAAAGAATCCCTCAGTTCCGTCGGTATCAGGGAAAAGCGTTATCATGCCGTTTTCAGCCGTTTCCTTCCTCTCCTCATCCATCACGATCGTATCAGGAAGATACTTCGTGATGGAAACCGTATGGAAGCTTTTATGCGATTCGATAAAGGCATTCACCTGATTCTCGTTTTCGTCGCTGTTAAGCGTGCAGGTGCAGTAAACCAGCGTGCCTCCGGGTTTGACCATCTTGGCTGCGCTGTCGAGTATCGCTCCCTGTAACGGCAGGAGCTCTTCGATCCTCTCGAAAGTGATATTCTGTCTGATGTCGGGCTTTCTTCCGATAAGTCCCAATCCGCTGCACGGAACATCGCACAGGACAAGGTCGTAAGACTTCTTTGAATCCTTGTTCTCTTTTGCTATCTTTGATGCGTCGCAGCACTGGACTGAAATGGACTTGAGACCGAGTCTTTGGGCATTCTCAGATACGAGTTCAAGTCTTGCTTCATTGATGTCGCACGAAAGGATGCTGCAGTTGTCATGGCACATGGTAGCCATGTGAGTTGACTTGCCGCCCGGAGCGGAACACACGTCAAGGATCTTGTCTCCTTCAGAAGGCGCTGCGATCAATGATGCAAGCATCGCGGCCTCACCCTGTATGAACATGCCGTATTTGGAATAGATCTCGCTGTTCTCAAGGCCTTTAAGGCCGCCCGTGATCTCAACTGCATCCTTTATTATCTTTGCGGGAGCCGCATTAATGCCCATAGCCTTAAGCTCGTCTATGAGCTTTTTGGAATCGACTTTTGAACCGTCAAATCTGACTGTTGTGCCTGAAGTCTTAAGGAAAGCCATACCGATGTCAAAGGCCCTGGTCTTTCCGAAATCCTTCTTGAAGATACCGTATATCTCAGGCTTGAGAGAAGCCCTGATCCCGGGCTTGTACTGATCAAGATACTTTTTAGCTTCAGGAGCCGAAGCGTATTTCCTGACCACAGCGTTTACATAGCCGGAAACCTTGTGGTTGTACTTCTTAGCTATCTCGACCGACGAATCGCAAACGGCATAATCGGGAATGCTTTCTCCGAACTGAAGCTGCCATACGGCCATCCTTATGATAGTCCTGGTAACAGGATCCATCGCGTCAGGATCTTCCTTGGTTATGTGGCGGATGAGAAAATCGATCGCAAAAGTATAAGTTATCGTTCCGTATAGCATCGCACGGGTAAAGTCGAGTTTCCTGCCGAGCGTGTCAGCGGCTTTGTCTGCCTTTTTTATGACCAGATTGGAGAAAGCGCCTTCCTCATACACCTGATACAGCATAAGGAAACACAACTCTCTTTCATTGCCTGCTTCAAGCAACCGGATAATATCTCTTTTCTTATATCTGATCGGGTTATTCATATGGATACCTCGTTTTTACGAAAAGACCTGTCCGGGCTTGTAATTGTGCGAAACATCACGGCTGTTCAATCGTTTACCGCCTGCAAACTGCAATTCCAGGATCTTTATAAATCCGTTTCCGCATTTGATTATGAGGTTTTCGCCCTTGCTTGCAACGATCGTACCGGGAGCGGCCTGCTCTGCCAAAGCTTTATCGGCAACTTCAGGAAGTTCTTCAACCACTCTGGTATCGTAGATCTTGAGCTTGCGTTCGCCCGCTTCGGTATAAGCTCCGGGCCAGGAGCTCAAAGCCCTGACTTTGTTGTGTATGACGGACGCTGTTTCATCCCATGTGAAATGGCCTTCCTCAGAAGTCAAAGGCGGACAATATGTGGCCTTGGAATCATCCTGTTTTACAGGAACGAGTTTTCCTTCAGAAAGATCTATTACAGCCTGAGGGAGCATGGAAGCTGAAAGCCCTGCTAGCTTCATCATGAGCTCGTCCGAATGCATGTCGGGACCGATCTCCATCTCCTTCTGGATAAGGATGTCGCCCGTATCCATGCCCTCAGCCATCATCATTATCGTGATACCCGTTACCTTGTCGCCTTCCAGGACGGCCCTTTGAACAGGCGCAGAGCCCCTTCTTTCCGGGAGAAGGCTTCCGTGACAGTTGATGCAGCCGAACTTCGGGATATTGAGAACCGAAGGAGGAAGGATCTTTCCGTAAGCCGCAGTAACGATCATATCGGGTTCTGCTTCAGAAATCTTATTGAAAGCTTCATCGGTCCTCAGCGTATTAGGCTGGAAGACCTCTATTCCCTGCTCCGATGCATAAACCTTGACCGGCGGAGGTGTAAGTATCTGCTTTCTTCCGACGGGCTTGTCGGGCTGGCAGCAGCAAAGGACGACGTTAAAGCCGCCCTCAACGAGAGCCCTGAGATTGACCTCTGCAAACTCAGGCGTTCCCATGAATACGATTCTTAAACCGTGAGGATCAGCCAAAAGGATCACTCCTCCTCGTCTTCTTCGTCTTCGACACGGTAAACCTTGCCGTCGACTGACCTGTCAATAAAAAGAATGCCTTCAAGGTGATCATATTCATGGCAGATGCATCTGGCGAGCAGATCATCAGCCTCCAAAACGAACTCGTTTCCTTCGCGGTCCAAAGCCTTGACCTTTACGTGACTGGGACGGTCAACTTCACATGTCTTACCGGGAACAGAAAGGCAGCCTTCGCCGCCAACCTGAGAACCGCTTGTTTCAAGTATCTCAGGATTGATGAATTCGATCTTTCCATGATCATCGCCAACGTCAACGATAAAAACGCGTCTGAGCACGCCTACCTGAGGTGCGGCGATTCCTATTCCGCGGTTCTCGTAATACATGGTATCAGCCATGTCATCGAGCAGTTTGATTATCCTCGGAGAGATCTCGTCAACGGGACGTGACTTCTTCCTGAGCAGCGGATCTCCTTCTAATACAAGATTTCTTAAAGCCATTGATCTACCTCATTAATAAATATAAATAATTATATGATTCAAACTCCGCATGGGCAAGTATTCAATGCTTTACGGGTAATTTTTCAAGTTAAGGAGCGCATCCGTGTCGGCTTTCCCGACCTTGGTCCTAGGGATCTTTTCAACAACGGCAAAGCTCCTCGGCATCGCAAATTTAGAAACCGTCAGACCAAGTTCTTTCTTTACACCCTTTAAGGCTTCATCAAAGCTTCCGCCCTGCTCCGCCTTCTTATCGAAAACGATATAAGCCCTTACTATCTCACCCCTGAGCGCATCAGGAACGCCGATAACCGCGCAATCGGAGACTCCGTGACATCTTCTGATAATGTCCTCTAAAACGCCCGGATAAACGTTGTATCCGTTAGTGATGATCATCCTCTTTATCCTGCACTCAAAGTAAAGAAGCCCGTTGTCCCCGATACGACCCATATCCCCCGTATGAAGCCATACGCGGCCGTTTCCGTCCATTTTCAGGGTATTGAGATTTTCTTCCTTTTCATTGTAATAACCGATCATGACGGAAGGTCCTGAGATCAGGATCTCGCCATTTGTGCCATTGGGAACTTCATTTCCCGTTTCAGGATCGATTATCTTGAAATCGGTATTGCTGTAAGGTCTTCCGATGCAGTTATGTTCAAGGCATCCGGGCGGCATAAGGCTTACGCCGGAAAGACACTCCGTAAGGCCGTAACCCTGTCTTACGACAGCCTTGCTGCCGTGTCTTGAAAGAAGCTCGTTCATTGCATCCTGAGTGTCCGGAGGCAATCTGTCGCCGCCTGATATTACGAGCTTTACGAAAGACATGTCTATGTCTTTGGAATCACCGGAGACGATCGCTCCGAAGATCGCGGGAACGCCTGCGATAACTGCCGGCTTGTATTTTGAGATCAGCTGAATAAACTTCTTTACCTTAAAGACCGGCAGCAGGATCGACGTTCCGCCGTACACGAGGACCGTATGGATACCGACACCCAGGCCGAACCCGTGGAATATCGGTAAAACGGACAGGAACCTGTCGCCCTTTTCAAGGCATTCACAGCTCTCTATGGCCGCTTCGGCATTTTTATTGAAATTCGTTGAAGAAAGCAAAACGCCCTTGGCCTTGCCTGTAGTTCCGCCCGTATAAAGCATTGCGCATTCATCGGAAGCGATGGGATGCTCGTCCTCTTTAAGCGCGTAAGGCTTTGTACCTTCCTTGAAGAATTCCGGGAAGGTCTCAAAACGGATGAAAGAAGGTGTTTTTACTCCCGATCTTACTTTAAGTGCAAGTCTCGCCATCCTCGGAAGATATTCTGAAGGGCTTACGAGAATTACCTTTTTGGCGTTTCCTGAAAGGCACGTAATACCTGCAGGGATCTCATCGTAAACAAATACGATCTGCGGATCTACAGAAGCGATATAATCTTCCAGTTCCTTTACTGCCGAAAGCGGATGGATAAGATCGCATACTGCGCCGAGTTTGGAACAGGCATAGAAAATAAACACAGCCTGCGGAATGTTCGGAAGTATTACCGCAACATGCATACCGTTCCTGACGCCGTGCAGATACATGGCAGCGGCACAGCGGTCGATGTTTGAGATTAATGCAGAATACGAGATCTTGTTCCCGTAGTATTCGATCGCAGTAAGATCTTTATATTCCCCGGCTTTGGACTTTATGCATTCGTAAATGGTAAGTCCGCCAATATCAAAATCAGAATTCAGAGGCATTAAAAATCCCAGGAAGAAATGTATTTCTTCTGTTCTTCAGTAAGTTCGTCGATCTTGATGTTCTTCGTGTTAAGAAGGATCTCAGCGACTTTGTTGTCAATGACTTCAGGAGTCTGATAGACGTCAACGGGGAGCCTTGCGGGCTGGCTCGCGATATACATTGCGGACTGTGCCTGAAGAGCAAAGCTCATGTCCATGATCTCAACCGGATGTCCGTCGCCCGAAGCAAGGTTTACAAGCCTTCCCTCAGCGATTATGCATACGGTGTTTCCGTTGGGAAGCTTATATCCGATAATGTTGTGACGGAGTTCATCTGCAGAAACAGAGATCTTCTTAAGATCAGCAACGCTGACTTCGCAATCGAAATGTCCTGCATTGCAGCAGACTGCGCCGTCCTTCATTGCAAGGAAGTGCCTTTCGACGATGACGTCCTTGCAGCCCGTAACGGTAACGAAGAAATCTCCCAAAGGAGCAGCCTCGTCCATTGTCATTACGGAATAGCCTTCCATAAGGGCCTCACAGGCCTTTACAGGATCGATCTCGGTAACGATGACCTTGGCGCCAAGCCCCTTTGCCCTCATGGCAACTCCCCTGCCGCACATGCCGTAGCCTGCTACAACAACGGTCTTTCCGGCAACAACGAGGTTTGTGGTAGCCATGATGCCGGTCCATACGGATTGACCCGTACCAAACCTGTTATCGAACAAGTGCTTGCATCTCGCATCGTTTACGGCAATAACCGGATAAGCAAGCTGGCCCTGATTCTTAAGTATCTCAAGGCGGTGAACGCCTGTAGTCGTCTCTTCGCATCCGCCCATGATCTTAGGCGCAAGCTCCTTCATGTCGGAATGGAGCAGTAATGCAAGGTCTCCGCCGTCATCGATGACGATATCGGGACCGAATTCCAAAGTCTTCCTGAGACGGCCGAAATACTCCTCTTCAGAGTCGCCGTGAACAGCGAAGATATTCATTATGTTCAGCGAAGCAAGACCTGCTGCAACATCATCTTGTGTGGACAAAGGATTGCAGCCTGTAAGAGCTACTTCGCCGCCGCCTCTGGCAAGTGCTCTCGCAAGACAAGCGGTTTTAGCTTCAACGTGAACCGATACGGATATCTTAAGACCTTTGAACGGCTGTTTTGCGATAAGCTCTGCTTCAATTGCACGAAGCACCGGCATATTTCGGTAAGCCCATTCGATCTTCTCAAGTCCGTACGGAGCAAGGCTGATATCCTTAACTTCATGATTAAACATAGATCAAGCTCCTTTCGATTACAGGCGTCTGATAAATTCCTTCATAAGTGCGCAGCTCTGTTCGGATGCAGCAGCGGCCGTATCAAGTACTTCCTTCTCGGAAAGCGGGCCCTTGCTGATCCCTGCTGCCATATTGGTTACGCAGGACATGCCGACTACGCGGAGTCCCATATGGGAAGCGCAGACAGCTTCAGGAACTGTGGACATTCCAACGCAGTCAGCTCCAAGGATGCGGAGCGCTCTTATCTCTGCGGGAGTCTCGTACTGAGGACCTTTCATATATGCGTATATGCCGCGTGAAAGCTTTACTCCCAGGTCTTTTGCGCAGTCTTCAAGTATAGATATGAGTTCCTTGTCATAGACGCTGCTCTGATCAGGGAATCTAGTACCGAATTCAGCTATGTTCGGTCCTCTCAAAACGGATTCCGCAAAGAAAGAGAAATGATCTTCAATGGCAACGAACTCGGGCGGAACCATTTCCGTCTTAATTCCGCCTGCGGCATTGGTAAGGATCAGCGTCTTGACTCCGATAAGACCGAGAACCCTGATATAGAAAACGACAGTTTCCATCGGATAGCCTTCATAGTAGTGGAATCTTCCGTTCATCATGAAGACGTCCTTGCCGGACAAATTCCCCGCTATCAGCCTTCCGGCATGTCCGGGAGCCGTTGATCTCGGGAAATCGGGGATGTCCGAATAAGGTATGGAAAGATACTGTTCACAGATGTCAGCTAAGGGACCAAGACCTGAACCCAAGACTATGCAGATCTCAGGTACCTTACGTCCGCCGAGCAGTCCTTTGATGTAATCTCCGGCATGTTTTACTGATTCAAGGTATCTTTCCTTATCTTCGATCATTACTTCTTACCGCAGCAATCCTTATATTTCTTACCTGAACCGCAAGGGCACGGATCGTTTCTGCCGACCTTGCCAGCTTCCCTCTTTACGGGCTGTCTGGTCTCGTTTGAAGCTGCTGTTCCCTCGATCGGAGTTGAAGCGGAGCTCGGAGTTACTTCCTTGCCCTTACCTTCAGAAACGGTCTTGGCAACTTCCTTAGCCTCGAAATCAGACTCAGGTGTGAACTTAGCTCTCATGATGAACTTAACAGCGTCATTCTGAATGGCTTCGTTCATCTCTTCGAACATTGCGGAACCTTCGAGCTTATACTCAACAACAGGATCGTGCTGACCGACGCTTCTCATGCGGATAGCGGAAGAAAGCTGATCCAGAGCATCGATGTGATCCATCCACTTGAGGTCAACGGTCCTGAGAAGGATCTGACGCTCAGCTTCTCTGAACACTTCAGGAGTGACCTCTTCGTCCTTCTTGGCGATGATCTCCTTAGCCTCTTCCGCGATCTGCTCAGCGAGATCGTCAGCTTCAGGGAGCTCAAAATCATCATCGTCCTGGACCTTCTTGACGATCTCTAGATCGCCGAAGATCTCTTCAAGCTGTCTTCCGAGAGTATATCTCTCTGAAGAAGAGATAACGCCGTCTAATGCATATGTATTGACAACACGTGAAGCAACACGGTCGACCATCTGCAGATAGATGTCATGAACGTCGTTACCGTTGATGACCTGACGTCTCTGCTCATAAGTGATGGTTCTCTGGACGTTGTTGACGTCATCGTATTCGAGGACTGACTTACGGGATGAGAAATGCAGTGCTTCAAGCTTCTTCTGTGAGCTGTCGATCATCCTGGAAAGAGACTTGAACTGGATCTCCATGTCGTCTTCGATTCCAAGGGTATCAGCAAGACCCGTGACACGGTCACCACCGAAGATCCTCAGGAGGTCATCCTCGAGAGAAAGGAAGAACTTTGATCTTCCGGGGTCTCCCTGACGTCCTGCACGTCCCTTGAGCTGGTTATCAATACGTCTTGATTCGTGTCTTTCAGTACCTACGATGAAGAGACCTCCGAGTTCCTTGACCTCTTCTGCCTCAGGAGCAAGCTCTTCCTTGAACTGCTTTTCAAGAGTGCTGAAACGCTCTCTTGCCTCGAGAACGAGCTCATCGTCAGTCTCGTTATGAGCTGTTGAAGCATCGATCAGTTCTTCAGGATAACCGAGCTTTCTCATTTCCTGGAGCGCGAGGAATTCTGCGTTACCTCCGAGGATGATATCGGTACCACGGCCCGCCATGTTGGTTGCGATCGTGACTGCGCCCTTACGGCCTGCCTGTGCAACGATCTCAGCCTCGCGCATGTGGTTCTTAGCATTCAATACGTTGTGCTTGATGCCGTACTTTGTGAAGATCCTGGAAAGGAGCTCTGACTTGTCGACGCTGACCGTACCTACGAGAACAGGCTGGCCCTTCTCGTGAGCTTCCTTAACGGTCTTAAGGAGAGCGGAGTACTTGCCGTTCTCTGTCTTGAAGACTGCATCGTAATCGTCCTGTCTGATAACGGGCTTGTTCGTAGGGATCTGGATAACGTCGAGGTTATAGATCTGTCTGAACTCGGCTTCTTCCGTATAAGCAGTACCGGTCATTCCGGAGAGCTTCGAGTACATTCTGAAGAAGTTCTGGAAAGTGATCGTTGCGAGCGTCTTGTTCTCGCTTGCGACCTTTACGCCTTCCTTAGCCTCGATAGCCTGGTGCAGACCGTCACTGTAACGGCGGCCCGGCATGAGACGTCCGGTAAAGTCGTCAACGATGATGACTTCGCCGTCCTGGACGATGTACTGCTCGTCCTTCTTGAAGTTACCGTTAGCCTTGAGGGCATTATTGATATAGTGCTGGAGATCGAAGTTGTCTGAATCGGAAAGGTTGTCGATGCCGAAGTGCTTCTCTGCCTTTGCGATACCGTTAGCGGTAAGGACGGATGTCTTTGCCTTCTCGTCGATAACGTAATCAGCATCACCTACGAGGTCGTCCATATCGACCTTGTCGTCCGTCTCAACAACGGTGTAAGGCTTGAGGGTCTTAACGAAAGCGTCTGCCTTCTTGTAAAGGTCAGAAGACTCAACGCCGCGTCCTGAAATGATGAGAGGCGTTCTTGCCTCATCGATGAGGATCGAGTCGACCTCGTCGACGATGGCGTAATTGAGCTCTCTCTGAGCGATCTGCTCCTTGCGGACTACCATGTTGTCACGGAGATAGTCGAATCCGAACTCGTTGTTTGTTCCGTAAACGATGTCGCAAGCGTACATTGCCTTACGGTCGCGGTTCGGGATGTCGTGAATGATGAGGCCGACAGTGAGTCCGAGGTACTTGTAGATCTTACCCATCCACTCGGAGTCACGCTTTGCGAGGTAATCGTTGACGGTTACGACGTGAACGCCCTTTCCTGTAAGAGCATTGAGGTAAACAGGCATCGTTGCCACGAGCGTCTTACCTTCACCTGTCTTCATTTCCGCGATTCTTCCCTGGTGCAGGATGATACCGCCGATGACCTGAACCCTGTAAGGCTTCATCTCCAAGACTCTGTAAGCAGCTTCCCTGACTGTTGCAAATGCCTCAGGAAGAAGGTCATCCAATGTCTCGCCTTCAGCAAGTCTCTTTTTGAACTCATCTGTCTTTCCCTGAAGTTCCTTGACTGAAAGCTTGGAATATTCATCTTCCAAAGCCATTACGGAATCAACAAGTGACTTGATCCTCTTAAGCTCGTGATCGCTGTGCGTACCGAAAACTGATGTTAATAAACCCATTTACTCCGATTTCTCCTCTTGTTCTTTATTCTCTCGTTCATTTAGACGCTTAAGTGCCGTTCTGTATCCGCCATCCGGATTGATGTAACATGTCTTGACCCTTGAGATAGTCGTGGAACTCACCTTAGTACTGCTCCTTGCCTTGCCTCTTACCCTTCCGGCGCCGTGTCTGGCATCAGAAGAAGATCCGCTCTCTTCAGATTCGGGCGAACCCGAAAGCTCTTTGATTATCTCCTCGTAGCTCTTTCCCTGCTCGATCCTTCTTACGATCTGCCAGCGGTGAAGGAATGAATGAAGCTCGTTTACCGAACAGAGATCCTTGAAGAACTTGTGAAGCTCGTCAGGATTCTCCATGGTGAGGATGGCGCTGTACAGGTCCATCAGTTCTTCCATCTCGCTGTCAGTAAACGCAGCGGCAAACTTGATCTCGTTCTTATCGATGTTCTTGATCATATGGATCACCCGACAGGATTATTGATGTAATCAAGGAACGTGCCGGCATATCCCGTAAAGAAAGCTACGAAAAGCACTGTTAAGATAAGGATTGCCACAATACCGATCAGGCACCTCGAAAAGAAAAGGTTCTTCTTAGCCCTTCTTAACGTGTCTCCGATCGACAGATTTGCAGTGCTGTCGGTATTTATTCTAGAATTAGCCAAGCTCGGCGTTCTGACTGTATTCTCGTGTTTCAAGTGAGATACCTCCAAATTTACCGATATATAATATCGCATATTCAAATTTAATACAATAAATTAAATAAAAGGAAGCATCCCGTCAGAGAGGTCATTTTCCGGTCTTGCCGGCATATTTTGTCGAGTTCCCGTATTCTTTTATCTCAAGCTTCACGCCTTTACTCTTTGCGTATTCCTTCAAAGACCTGACCGTTTCCTTCCTGTCTTCGGGGGAATTGCCGGGAATGACAACCTTCAGGGTCTTGCCCGAAACATTGTCCACTTTATACTTTTTTCCGTCAATCGTCTTTTCCCCGCCCTTGAAAGCAGAAAGCTCGTCAATGTCCTTCTTTATGCTCTTGGTTATCTTGGACTTGGACTGATAGTAAGGCGCAGTCAGGTCGATGCTCTTGAAAGACGTGGCATTTCCGTTCTCGTAATTGTCGATCACGGGATAAGTCTTGGGCAGATTTGAGCCTAAGATGTCCCTGAAGCCTTCACCGCGGCTGAAATTATCGAGTCCCCAGATGTTGTCTCCTCCGTTTTTCTTGTCATCGCCTTCCAGTATCAGTGAAGAATCGCCGTATAGCGGGATAACCGTGTATACCGTCCTTTGCTTTCTCCCGACGATCGTGACCACGGAATAATCCGTCGTCACCTCGATAATGTGCCTTTTGGTGCTGATATCCAGTCTTACGTCTATGTCGTCAGGACAGAAGAAAGACGAACCTCCGTTCCTCTGCTTGTAATACAACACGATGTTTTTTGCCATCGTCCCTGCCAGAACGCCTTCCAGGACAGATTCCTGAAGCTTATGGCCTGATGCCTGGTCCACGCCACCGGCAACCTTTGCGACTGTTCCAAGGACTTTCGATGCGTTCGTACCGTCAAGCGAGGTATCCGGGAAGGCGTTCAGGAGTACAGATGCAGCATCTCCCGCGGGAACCGTGAGAGGAAAAAGAAGAGACACGTTCTCGCAGGTCTGGTTGACCGCCCTGGTCATGAGTATATCCGTCCTGTAAAGGTTCAATGCGCTTACTATGCCGGCTATAAGAACGAGGACCATAGTAAAGCAGATCGCTGATTCAATGGTTACGCTTCCCTTTTTGTCATTCATAACGTTCACCCGTATAATGCATAGCTTCTGGAAACCGAGATCTTTTTAAGTCCGGTATCAGCAGTTCCCGTAATTCCCGTATAAAGATCCCCGAAGTCCCTTGTCAGGATCGTCAGAGCCCTCTTTTCCATCGTCTCGTCGGGAACCGCCTGCATGAACAGGAAAAGGAAATCTCTGTATCCGGCAGTGATCAGGTCCTTATCCTTGACCTTGACCAGGGTGACCCTTTCACCCTTTCTCAAAGCAATAATGTCCTTTCCCGCCTTGAACGTTGCCAAAAGGACTATCAGGGCCACGGTGATTATCCGGTAATCTATTTCAACGGTCCCTTCTGACACCGCCGCGATTATCGCCGACAATATCTTTGAGACGACGTCGACCTTTGCCCTGAATTCTTTGTCCAGATAGTCTTTCAGGAAATTTGACCCCGTAAGCACCTGCATCAGGAGAAAATTGACGGCCGCTATCGACTTGTTTCCCGTAAGACCCGTCAGTATGAACTCCGCATCGTCCTTATTTTTCTCGTGTATTGACGAAAACGCAGTTCCGTTTATCGTTGCATCGATATCCGGTTTGAGATAACAATCGAAATTGTAAGAGCAGTAGTTTGCTTCCAGGATGTGGGTAACGATCTTGAAATCGCTCTTTCCCAAAGACTCATGCAGTTCTGAAAGCCCATCGATCAGCTTGATCGCGGGCTTCATATCCTTTATCCCAATACCGAAGGACAGGTCTTCAAGGTCGTTGTCCTTCAGGTTCAGTTTATTCTTTAACTGGTCAAACAGTTTCAGACCCGACTCCAGGTCATCTATCTTCAGCGCTTTCCCTGCCTTTTCAAGCCATTCGCTTATCTTCTCAGAGCCTTGAATGATGTCTGTAACATAACCCGCGGCGGGACTTGAAGTGTACTCTTTGATACTCTTCAATACGCCGGTATTCAGGAATTCCTCGATCACCGCTGAAAACACGTCTGCGATCTGTACTATCGCTATGCCCGATGCCCTGTACGAATAGTACATGTTTATTGCGTCTCTGAGCGCCTTTCTGTCGATCTTCTTATATCCGCCCAGATTGAGCTCAGGGCCTTCGGTATAGCCGCAGGCAAGAAGCGCCTTGCTGTAAACGTCATCGTCAACAACGTTCATCGTAAAGGCATAGATCCCGTAAACGTCAAAGAGCTGCCTGTTATATTCGCACATTATGCTTTCGATCTGCGCATCCACAGCGTTGTTGACCTTAATGCTGTAATCCAGCTCCCAGACAAAGGTCAGGAATGTGCATTCGATAAGGATCACCGACGATAAGACTATGCCAAGAAAGACTGATGATGCGCCGTAACGGTTCTTTCTCCTGTTAATCATTCTCAGCATTTGAAGCCACCTCACTCGCAACGCTCGCAGCCTTACCGTAGATAAGACGGAAGTTGTCCGACAGGCCCGTCAGATAGGTACACAGCTTCTCAGGAGAAGTATCGTAAGACGCTGCCTTGCCGATCTTCTTTTCAGAAAACAGCTTTAAATCCTTATTCTGAAAGTCGCTTTCTTCAAACCCCGCCCGGCAGTCGTTCAATGCCTCCATGGCAGACTTCTCGGGAGCCGTCACAAAGAAAGTAAGCATTGTCAGGATTATCGTAAAAACAATTGCGGTCTCAAGTGTTGACATAAATTCACCCCCTGAAGATTTTTCACTAATCCTACAACGGGAACAGCCCGGAATTACCCGACAAAAACCGACAAAATACGACAAAGAAAAACGCCCGGAGGTCCGGGCGTAAAACTGCTTCAGAGCATTTGTTTTATTGTGTTTGCAGGCATATAGGCGGCTTGACTCCGTCTTTAATACCTATTAAACGAAATGAGCCTCAGGCACGGAGAGTAATACCGTACTTCTCGCCGAGGTTAGAGAGGATGGTATTAACGAAACCGTCGATGACCTCAGGCTTGAACTCCTCGTCCTTAGGCGTGAAGACCACGCTGTACGCAAGACTCTTCTTATTGAGGCCGAGCTGGATGCCTTCGTAGATGTCGAAGAGCTCGATCTTTGTGATGTACTCGCAGGAAGCCTTGATCTCCTTCTCAACCTGGGCATTGGTAATGCTCTTGTCCATAACGAAGCAGAAGTCTCTCTTTTCCTCAAGGAACTTCGGAAGCGGGATGAACTTTCTTTCCTTGCCATAGTACTTGCTTAAGATACGAAGGTCGATCTCAGCAACATATGCGGGAACCCTCATGTCGAGTTCATCGCAGATCTCATAGAGGACCTGACCAAGATAGCCAACCTCTTCACCGTTGCAGATGACCTTTGCAGTCCTTCCGGGGTGAAGGAATGTCTTCTCATCCTTCTCGTAATCGAATTCAACGTCCAGTGAAGCTGCGATAACATCGACGAGACCCTTCAATGAATAGAAATCCTCATTCTCACCGAAAACGCCGATGCAGATCGTCTCGCGCTCGTCAGGATATTCGGTAAGAGGCAGAGACTTCGGCAGGAACTTATTGCCCATCTCGTAGATGCGGCCCGTAAGGATGCCGTTCTTCTGGTTTCTTGCCATTGCCTTGATCATCTGGGGCGCAAGAGTCGTACGCATCAGTGAAAGATCGATGTTGATAGGATTCAGGATCTTGATGGCAGTTCTTTCAGGTGCATCCTCGGGGAGCTTCAGAAGATCAAAATCCGAGGGCGAGAAGAACGAATAATGTACGCCTTCAGAAGCGCCTGCAGCGCAAAGATCGCGCCTGATCTTAAGTTCTGAACGCTGCTTCAGGTTATATCCGCCTGAAGTGACCTTTGCCGTGGGAATGAATGTAGGCACGATGTGATCGTAGCCGTACATACGGATAACTTCCTCAGCGACATCCTGATAGGATTCCATGTCAACGCGGTATCCGGGAATGTAGATCGTAAGTTCATCGCCGTTAAGCTCGGGTGCGAAGTTAAGACCAGTCAGGATCCTTACGATGTCTTCATCGGGAACCGTGATTCCGAGAACGCCATTGACCTTCTTAACGCTGACGGTAAGCTTTCTGGGCTCGATGGAATTACCTGTGTTGACGTCGAAAGCTGTCTTGGAGACCTTTCCGCAGCCAAGCTCTTCGATAAGATGCAGAGCCCTCTTCATCGCCATGACGGTCGTGTATTCATCAACGCCCTTGGAGAACCTCATGGAAGAATCAGATACCTGACCCAGTGCCTTTGAGCTCTTGCGGATGTTGTCGTGAGCAAACTTTGCAGCTTCGAACATGACTGCCTTTGTCGAATCAAGGATCTCGGAGTTGAGTCCGCCCATGATTCCTGCCAGAGCAACAGGCTTTTTGCCGTCGCAGATTACGAGGTTATCTGATGTAAGAGCGAATTCCTTCTCATCGAGAGTCTGGATCTTCTCGCCGTTCTCTGCACGGCGTACGTGGATCTCACCGCCTTCAAGGTATGAGTAATCGAACGCATGCATCGGCTGGCCGAGCTCGTAGAGAACGTAGTTTGTAATATCGACTACGTTGGAGATCGCAGAGCAGCCGACCAGAGCCAGACGGCGCTTCATCCAGAGAGGAGACTCAGCGATCGTAACGTCTGAAACATAGTGGCCGATGTATCTCGGGCAAAGGTCAGGTGCTGATACGCGTATGTTGAAATCGATAGCAACATCACTCTCTGTATAGTCCAGAGCAGGCTCCTTTACGGGCTTGCCAAGAACTGCAGCAACTTCCCTGGCGATACCGAAGATGCTCTGGCAGTCAGGCCTGTTTGCGGTGATGGAAACATCGAAGATGTAATCGTCAAGGCCTAAGATGGGCTTAACGTCAGCACCGGGGACTGAATCCGCAGGCAAAACGAGAAGTCCGTTGTATCCTGCACCCGGGAACATGTCCTCAGAAACGCCAAGCTCAACACCGGAGCAGAGCATACCGAACGAATCGTATCCTCTGAGCTTGCCCTGACCTATAGTCATGACGCCTTCAACTGTTACGTGATCCTTTGCCGTCGCATAGACCTGTGCTCCTATAAGAGCCAAAGGATATTTTCCGCCTGCTTTAACGTTATCAGCGCCGCAGCAGATCTGGAGGACGCCGTTCTCACCAGCATCGACCGTGCAAAGATGAAGGTGTGTGCCTTCAATTGCTTCACAGGTCTTTACTTCACCGACAACGACCTTGCTGATGTCCTTGCCTACTTCGTATTTTTCCTCTACCTCGAAACCGCAGCTGAAGAGCTTTTCCTCAAGCACGTCCGGAGTAACGTCAATATCTACATAATCTTTAAGCCAGCTTAATGGTACTAACATATCATTGCCTCCTTACCTTAATCGTCGATCTGTTCAAGCACGCGCAGATCAGACTCAAACAAGAGTTTGATGTTGTTTATGCCGTACTTGAGCATGGCAATACGATCGATGCCGATACCGAAAGCCAGACCGCTGTATTTGTCGCTGTCGATGCCGCAGCCTTCAAGAACCTTCTTGTTAACTACGCCCGCGCCAAGGACTTCGATCCAGCCTGTTCCCTTGCAGAGCTTGCATCCCTTGCCTCCGCACTGGAAGCAGGAAACGTCGACCTCAACGGAAGGCTCCGTGAACGGGAAGTAAGACGGACGCAGACGCGTTCTCGTCTCCTCGCCGAAGATCTTCTTAACGAATACGTCGAGCATGCCCTGAAGGTCGCAGAGCGTAATGCCTTCATCTACTACGAGTCCTTCCATCTGGGAGAACATCGGAGAATGCGTCGCGTCATCGTCGGAACGGAACACCTTACCCGGTGAGATGATCTTTATAGGCGGCTGCTGGGCTTCCATAACGTGAACCTGACCTGCGGAGGTCTGTGTTCTCAAAAGGAACTCAGGACTGAGATAGAACGTATCCTGCATGTCACGCGAAGGGTGATCCTTGGGGATGTTCAATGCCGTGAAGTTATAGTGATCCGTCTCGATCTCATTTCCTTCATAAACTGAGAAACCCATGGAACCGAAGATGTCCACGATCTGGTTTCTGACCTGCGTATTCGGATGGAGATAGCCCTTCTTGAGTTTCTTCGAAGGCAGTGTTACGTCGATTGTCTCGGCTTCATAACGTGCCTTCTGCTCGGCAGCCTTGAACTGTGCATCCAAAGCGTCAAACTTCTCCGTTGCCCAGTTCCTGATCTCGTTGACCATCTTTCCGTAATCGGCCTTCAGTTCTTTCGGGATCTTGCCCATCTCCTTCATGAGAGAGCCGATCTTGCCTTCCTTCGAGTCCATGACGCTCTTTCTGTATTCAAAGATACCCTTAGAGCTCTTGATCTCAGTAAGGTCTGACTCGATCCCGGTCTTGATCTCTGACAGCTTTGCGCTTAATTCACTAAGTTCAGCCATGTCTTCTCCTCCTTATGCATAAAAAAATCCCACGGCAACTTTCATTGCCATGGGACGAATTGCAAATATATCGCACCTTCGCGGTACCACCCATGTTCGAAAAGCGTTATATGCCTTCCGCACTTATGTCGCGCAGTAATGCCGCCGCACGCATCCGCTTAATCAGCAAACTGCCGTTTTCGCAGGAACGCTCCAGTGTTGAAATTCATCTTTGTATCCTTAAGATCGTGCTCTCAGCCGGTGACACGACTCTCTGTTCATGTAATACAAGGACTACTTACGCACCTTCATTGCATTTGCCCATTGTACATATATGAGAACTAAAAAGTCAAGCAAACCCTTATTATTCAAAGAAAGGATTATATCTTACCTCATAACCGACAGTAGAATCCGGCCCGTGTCCGGGATATATGCGCGTATCCGCAGGAAGACGGCTGATCTTTTCAACAGAACCCTTCAAAAGCTCAAAAGAGCCTCCTTCCATGTCAGTACGGCCGACGGATCCCGCAAAGACAGTGTCCCCCGTAAACATGCAGGACTCAATGCCGTCAGTGAACAGATAGCATACGGAACCCATAGTATGGCCCGGAGTAGTTATCACGCTTACCTCAACAGGGCCGAAAGCGATGGTGCCTTCCGGCTTTTCATGAGGGAAATCAAACACCTTGCTGATGCCGTCCATGTAAGAACAGTTAGCGCCGGGATCCCCCAAAAGGCTGTCATCCTCGGGACGCATGTATATAGGGGCATCAGGAAAAGATCTATGCCATTCGTCCACATACTTGATGTGGTCGTAATGGCCGTGGGTTATAAGGATCGCCGAGACAGGCGGAAGGTCGTATTTCACGGCATCCGGAGACACCGACGGGTCGATTACGAACACGCAGTTTCCTACATATGCCAAAAACATGTTTGACATAAACGGACCTTTGGGAATCCTGAGGATATTCATAAAAGAGATCAGACTCCTGTTCCCTGCCTGTCAGCGGCATTCCACTCACGGTAATCGAGAGCGCCGTTGTCGATGGCGGTAATAAGGATCTCGGCAGACGCGATATTGGTCGCGTAAGGGATAATGTTCTGGTCACAGACGTCCAAAAGCTCTCCGGGATTGGATTCGCTCTTAGTCCTGCCGTCTCTCAGATATATGACGCAGTCTATGCCGTTGAACTCAGCTCTTGAAGCAAGCTGCTCAAAGCCAGCCGAATAATCGACGGAAAGACCTGATACGTCAAGGTCAGCAGCCGATTTAAGGAGCTTTGCGGTATTGTAGACTGAAATTAACTGGTGCTTTTCAAGGAGCGGTTTATAGGCAATACAAAAATTGACAAGAAGCTCTGTCTTCCTGTTATCAGCCATCAAAACGATTTTCATCAACATGCCCCCATTAAAGTTACTGTGAAAATTTTATCTTAAAAACTTTATACGGACAATTTCCCTTTAATACAAAACTGACAGTAAAAAATGTACTAAATGCCAATTTCCATTAAGGGTTTCAGGCAAGATGATCACCGGGCACGGGATTGTTTTCATATATGGTATAGGAAGTGCTCGTTCTCTCGTTGTAATAAGCTGCAATGAGCTTCTGCGCGATTACCGTTGTGGAAGAACCCCACTCACCTCTCTCAACAACGAGCGCGATGGCGATCTCAGGGTTTTCCTTAGGCGCGTAGCAGATGAAAAGACCGTTTGAATACTCTTTTCTGATCTTCTCGAAACCCGTCTCAGCCGTTCCCGTCTTACATGTGATCTTGATCGGGAATGACGAGAAGTGCTTCTGGGCCGTTCCTCTCCAGTATTTCGAGCCCTCGGTAACGCAGTTCATTGCGTTCCTGACGGCTGTAATGTTCTCTTCAGGGATTCCGATGTCAACTGATTCAGCCTGTCCCTTATAAAGGACGGAGCCGTCACTTGCTACAACGGAGTCAATGATATAAGGCTTTACGAGCTTGTTTGTGGCGATTCCCGCAACGTATCTGCAGAGCTGGAGGATCGTAAAGCAGTTATCGAACTGTCCGATCGAAACCTGCGCGGTATTTGAAGGGAACCAGATCTTGTCGTATTCGGATTCATGTAAGAGCCTCTTTGTCTCTCTGCTCGACATGACTCCCTTGATCTCACCCGGAAGGTCGATCCCGGTCTTAACGCCAAGACCGAAACGCTTAGCCATCTTGGAGATGTTGTCGATACCCGTGCTTACGCCTAATCTCATGAAATAGATATTGCAGGACGTTCCCATTGCGCTGTCGAGGTTGAGCGGGCCGTGTCCTCCGTTAGGATACTCGAGGCAACGGAATATCCATCCGTCAACGTCCAAAGGTGAAGTACAGGTGATCCAGTTGGATTCAGGCGTTATCGTGCCGCTCTCCAATCCGGCAAGCGCCGTAATAGGCTTGAAAGTTGAACCCGGTGCGTACATCGACATGATGGCTCTGTTCCACAAAGGAAGGTCTGCAGCGGTCATCTCGGCATATTCATCGAGTCCCAGATAGTATTTCACCTGCTCGGCAGCCTGCGGGTCACCGTAATTTGCGAGAATGAAGTCATTCGGATCGTAGTTCGGATAAGAACCCATCGCAAGGATCGCGCCCGTGTTAACGTTCATTACGACGAAAGCGCCTGAACTTGCGGTCTTAAAGCCAGTATGGTTAATGGCCTCCTGCTGCTGGGCGTTGTAGATATACTGCTTAAGAGCGTCCGTACCTACCTTCTGGAGGTTTGAATCTATCGTAAGGTTAACGGTCGCACCGGCTTTAGAGGGAACGCCGTAATCGGAAGGCACGAACATGCCCTCTTCACCGTTCTTCGTCCAGATGTTGTAAGGCGTAATGCCGCTGTCTCCATGCAGATACCTCTCCATCTGGGACTCAACGCCTGACTTTCCGACCATGTCATCATTCGTGTAACCGAACTTGGAAAGATCCTGAAATGTAGTCTGTGAGATCTGTCCTACATAGCCTAAGACATGGCAGGAATAAAGCGCTTCAGGAGAATATGTCCTTGCATAACCTTTGCCGCAGACTATGCCCATGTAGTGGTAATTCTGCTCGGCAAAGAGCTTTATCAGGTCTTCCGGAACGTCCTGCGCTATCTTGATCGGAGTTCCCTTGATGAAGGCCCAGTTGTCCGTAAAGATCTGATATCTGATCCTTACGATCTTATAGGCTTCCTCGATCGTGTAAGTGTTGTCCAGATTAAATTTCTGCCTGAGATAAAGGAAAAAGACGTTCGGATCGGTCTTTACGTACTTGTCGGAATAAGTAACGATGACGCCCTGTGCGTAGTCTTCGAGCGCGAAAAGGTTTGAATCGCTCTGCCATCTCCTGATCTTGTCCTCTTCCTTAAGGAATGTCGGATTCGGATCCATCGTAAAGTAGTTGTCCAATTCCGAAACCGTAATGCAGTGGTATTTCTGGAAAAGATCAGCGAGCTCCAAACAAAGGGCGTTCAGCTCCTTGTCGTTCAGATAAGCGTTGGCGATCATTACCGTGTTGTACTGAATAGATGACGCGAGCTTAAGGCCTTTGCTGTCCAGGATATCTCCCCTGGGCGCTTCTGACACATACTGTCTCAAAACGCCCGTGGTACCTTCGGAAAGCGTCTTCTGATAGCCTGAAAACTGCAGTTTTGCCGTCATTACAAGGATCGCAACGCCGAAAGAAGTGAATATCAGCGCCAGAACAAGATAACGGTTGCTGAACAATGACAGGAAACGCTTAAAAAGGCTGTTCTTGTCATTCTTGCCGGAATTATCGGAATTCCTGTCAAACGCGTTATAATCTTCTATCTTCAGATCTGCAGCCATGAATTCTCCTCTCCGATAGCGATAACGTCATCAGAAGACTTCCTCTGATCGGAAACGGCAACGGGGCCTGCAAACCTCAAAAGCAGAAGGATAGGTATTCCCGCGATAAGATTTAAGAGCGTCTGTAACAGGCAGGATCTTACGACAATCTCGTACACGCCGAGGTCGTAACTTCCCACGGCCGGAGCGATAAATGTCCAGCTGTAGGCCATGAAATGTCCTGATATCTTATAGAGCAAAGTCGTAAAAGCAATCGAAACAAAGGCGAACGGCACGTTTCTGTGCATTCTTTTAGTGAAGAAAGAAGCACCGACGGCGCCAGCTAAAAACATGACGAGCATTCCGATCCCGGCCGTTACCCTGACCGTTCCGTCAATACCGACAACGGCTATGGGCGCAAGGCAGTCTCTTACAAGTCCTGTAATAAGTCCCACAATGACTCCATCCTTAAAACCGAAGAAATAACCGACCAGAACGACAAAAACGAAAGTAATGTCGGCCGTCTGTCCTCCAAATCCCAGGCGTCCCGGATAAGACACCTGCAAAGATGAAAGAAGCAGGATGTATATAGCGTAAACAAGGATCTTCCGGATGAGCTTTCTACGGTCCATCAGCCCTGTCCGCCTTGACCTTGAGCAGATGACTCGGAAGCTCCGGGAGTACCCTCCTTCTTGGTATCTGCATTGAACGGGATCATAACGAAAACGTCTTCAAGCTCGCCGATAACGGAATAAGGCCTGAGAGTTGCCGTCACTTCCGTGGGATTGGAATAATCAACGCTTTCGATAGTTCCTATCGGAATACCGTCAGGGAACAATCCGCCTTCGCCCGAAGTAACGATAACCGTTCCGGGAGCGAGCTTTATGTTCTTATCGATTCCCTTTACGCGGCAAAGACCGGATTTCTTGAGGACCGAGTCTCCGCAGATTATGACCGAGGCGCCGTTTACTTCGTTGACCTTGCCCGCAACGGAGAAACCCTCGTGAAGGAGCGGCAATACTTTAGAAGTTGAGCCTTCAGTCTCGATAACGCGTCCGACAAGGTTCATCTCGACGTCAACGACCGGATAAGACTGGCCCTGCTCGAGAACGATACCCTCATTCTTTCCCGCGTTTATCCTGATAACGGAGAACCACTCATCCGCTTCTCTCGAAAGGATGGTGGCACCGTAAATGTCATAGTTGCTAAAGGTATCCCTGATATGAAAAGCTCCTTTAAGCTCCTCGTACCTGATGGCGGCTTCCTCGTACTGGTTAAGCTTGTACTTAAGGTCGGCGATCTCCTGTTTCAGGGTCTTGTTCTCTTCCCTGATAGCGATTCCGTCGGCAATGGCTGCCCAGAAATCCGAGAATGCGTTTCCGGTGGACTTTACGCCCTTTTGTGCGGGAGATACCACCTTCGACGAAACACCGACCGCAGCTTTAAGCGGACTGTTGGGAATGAAGCTCAGCACGATGCCCGCTATAAGGAGAAGCGACACCGCGAGTACGATAAACCACTTAGAAGTTAAAAGCTTCTTCAAATCAAGTGCTCCTTAGCCTTTTACGCTTTCTTTCCGCAGCAGTTCTTATATTTTTTGCCTGAACCGCACGGACAAGGATCGTTTCTTCCGATCTTATCGGAATGTGCAATGTTAGCTACACGGTAATCGTGAGTGATCTCTTTCATTCTCTCTTCAGTGAGAACGTTCTTCCATGCAGGAATGCCGTAAAGCCAGTCAGCCTTTGCATCGTGCATGTTGTAGTAAAGCTTTTCATAGTCGATGTCGAGGCTTATCTCAGACTCGTCTGTAAGTGATTCAAGGTCTAAAGCGTCAGCATTCTTAAGGCTGGACTTGATGCCGTCCAGGAAACCGACGAAGATCTCCATGTTGGAAGCGTTAAAGCCGAACTTTCTGGACAGAGCGAGAAGCTGACCGTTAAGGAATTCCGCATTGTCAGGATAAGCGCCGAGGATCTTCTCGTAAACGCCCTTCTCAAGAGTATAGTAACGGTTTACGTATTCAATGTATTCCTGCTCGTTTGAATTGTTCTCGGACTTCTCGATCCATGTTGTGTAATAACTCATTTATATATCCTCCTAATGAATTACAATTTAGAAGCGACTGCCTTCAGGAATTCTGTCGTGTTGACGACTTTCTTCTCGGGAACATTGAGAAGGCTGTCGAGATCACCTGTAATTATACCTGATTCTATCGTGGAAACGGCGCTCTTTTCGAGTCTTTCCGCAAAATCCTCAAGGTCTTTGAGACCGTCCATCTGGGCGCGTTTCCTGAGGGCACCGGTCCATGCGAAAAGGGTAGCCATCGGGTTCGTGGAAGTCGTCTCTCCCTTGAGATATCTGTAATAGTGTCTTGTAACGGTTCCATGAGCCGCTTCAAACTCGTAAACGCCGTCAGGTGAAACGAGGACGGAAGTCATCATGGCAAGCGAACCGCAGGCGGAAGCAAGCATGTCGCTCATTACATCGCCGTCGTAGTTCTTGCATGCCCAGACGAAACCGCCCTTTGAACGCATGACTCTAGCGACAGCGTCATCGATAAGCGTATAGAAATACGTGATACCTGCCTCTGTGAACTTCGCTTCGAACTCTTCCTTATAGACTTTCTCGAAGATGTCCTTAAAACGTCTGTCATAGACCTTGGAGATAGTATCCTTGGTAGCGAACCAGAGATCCTGCTTTGTATCGAGGGAATACTGGAAGCATGCCTTTGCAAACGCGGTGATCGACTTGTCGGTGTTGTACTGTCCCTGAAGTACTCCGCCGCCCGTATATTCGAATACGGTCTGCTTTTCCTGTCTTCCGTCAGGATATGTAACTACAAGATCAGCCCTTGCAGGTCCGTCAACCAGGAACTCCGTGTTCCTGTAAACGTCGCCGTATGCGTGGCGGGCAATGGTAATGGGCTTTTCCCAGCATGAAACGAAAGGCTTGATGCCGTTTACGAGGATCGGGCTTCTGAAGACCGTACCGTCAAGGATGGCCCTGATAGTGCCGTTAGGGCTCTTCCACATCTGGTGGAGGCTGTATTCGGTCATTCTCTGCGCGTTGGGCGTAATTGTGGCGCACTTGACTGCAACGCCGAGCTCCTTGGTCCTGTTAGCGGCGTCAATGGTTACCTGATCTGCAGTCTTGTCCCTGTTGGGAAGGCCTAAGTCAAAGTACTCGGTCTTGAGGTCAACAAACGGTGTGATAACGATGTCCTTGATCTCTTTCCAGATGATCCTGGTCATCTCGTCGCCGTCCATCTCGACGATTGGGGTCTTCATCTCGATCTTGCTCATATATTTCTCCTTAATTCATAAAAATCCAATATGCGATTTTAAGTCTTTACCTTTGTTGCGTCAATTATCACCTTTCGGCGGTCGCGGCTCTGACAAGGATTATCTCCAGAGCGTACCTCTCATCTATCAGGCCGTGCTTGACGTCGGAGTCAGACTGGCAGGCTGCAAGATAAGTCGATATCAGGCGGTTCATGGAAAAACTTCCTGCCTGGTTTACGAGCTTTCCCGCATAAAAATCGTGGATGCCGAGTTCTTTTGACAGTTTCTTCCCGTCGTTTAACTCTTTTGCCATTATCAGGCGCTTGAGGTGATTGATCACGGCGACCCTGATCATGATCACGGGTTCTTCCCTTGCAAGGATCAGATTATTCAACGTTCCCAGGGCTTTTGCGGGATTTTTGCTGCCGCAGGCGTCCATTATGTCGAAGATCCTGCCGCTTATGTCCGGCGGGCAGCATTCTTCGATTATCTCTTCCGTGACCCTTGTGTAGCCTTCATTCTTGCAGTAAAGCGCGATCTTGGCGATTTCGCCTGTTATCGCGAGCATTCCTCCGCCGCACCTTGAGATAAGCGACATCGTCGCCCTGTTATCGACTGAAAGTTCGTATTTTCCGAACGCCTTCGTGACTCTCGCGGCAATATCGTCCTCTTCCATCTCTGTCATCTGCACGACAGTTCCGTATTGAACGAACGATTTGAATATCTTTTTCCTTGAATCGGCGGAATCCTCAATGAAGATTACGACTGCCGATGAAGGGATGTTCTTGAGGATCTCGATCTCCTTGTCATCGATCTCCCTGCCAAGGATGCCCGACTGTCTGATTATCACGAGACGCCTTGAAGACATCCACGGAGGCATCGAGGTCATTTCCTCGAGCTTGGCGAAGGAAAAGTCATCGCCTGTCCTGACGTCGATAAGGCTGTAATCTATGTCTCCGCCTTCGGAAATATACTTTTTCTTGGCTGTCTTGACGGCACCGTCTATCAGATACTGCTCTTCTCCATACAAGAGTATGAGCCCCAATGAATCAGGCTCATTCATAAGCTTTTTGAAAAAGTCTGCATATCCAAGGACGCCTTTCGGAAGCGCTTTCGCTTTTGCCATCAGATCAACCCTCTTTCTTGGCTTCTACTACCCTGCCGTCAGGATAGTAAACGTCAACGTCAACGTCAGCATTAATGCCGTCGATCCTTCCCGTAGCGGAAAACTGCCAGAAATGTATCGTTCCGGCATAAGACGGCTGCGTCTTCCAGTCAGCAAGCCAGATCTTGTAATTGCCCGGCTTGAACCAGTTCCTCAGGAAGTAAGGATTTGCATAGATCATGGCCTCGTAGCCGTAGTTCTGCATCTCGGAACAGAACAGATAGAACATGTTGTTCAGATCTGAAGAGTTCATCTTGAGTTTCTGGAAACCCTTCCACTTCTCAAAGTCGTATGCGACCGGGAAATCTATCTGCTTGCCCTTCAGGGCAGCAGCGAGCTCGGCGCAGTGCTGTTTCATGAGTTCCGCCGTGTTGTCAACGCTGTAGTAATACACGCCGATCATGAGTCCTGCGGCCTTTGCGTCCTTATAGTACTGCTCGAACTTGCTGTCGATGCCGAATTTGCCGTTGTTGTAGATCGCAGCACGCAGTATGACGAAGTGGCAGCCTGCATCCTTGACCTTCTGGAAATTGATGTTTCCCTGGTACTTGGATACGTCGATGCCTATGAAGGCGTTGCCGGTCTCGTATTTCTTCTTCAGCTCAGCAAATGTGGGCTTTTTGGATTTCGTCGTAGTGCTGCTCGACTTTGATGAAGAAGATGTTGAAGTAGGCTTCTTAGTAGCCTGCTTCTTTGTATAGACATTGACAGTAACGTCTATAGTCTTGCTGTTGCCGGCGTCATCGGTGATCGTCATCTTGATCGGATAATCTCCGACTGTATTGATGTCAACGTCGCCGGTAACCTTTAATTCGACATCTTTGTCAACGTCATCAATATATCCGACATAATCGTCAGGTACGAATTCGGTGCCCTTGAGGAGCTTTATCGTACGCGGATAGCTGATAAATACCGGCGCCGTAGTATCAACGGCGGGCGGTTCCATATGAAGCGTAGTGGGTGCGGTATCCGAAGAAGGTGCGTCAGTTCCGCTGTCCGTCACCGACTCTCCGCTTGTGTCCGTTACAGGCTCCGTAACGATCTGGGTATCCGAAGAAGATTCTGTTGCCTGCAGATTGGTTTCATTGTTCTTGATCATGCAGCCCTGTGAAACAGTGACCGCCGCAAGACAAAGAGACAGTGAAACGGCCTTAAGATATATACTTGGTTTCATTAATTCCAACCCCATGGTTCTGATTATTGACTAATTATATCAAAGTTAACTATATTAAAGTTCAGTAATAATGCGGAATCAGTGTGACGTTAAAGTTGTATACTTTATCCAAGGAGATACATATGAATTCCCCGGTAACGACTAAGACAAAGTATATAACCATCATCATGGCAGCCTTTCTGACAGTTGCCTTTGCCGCGGCACTCTCTTTGGACCTTCTGCCCAGGATTCGCAAGGAAGCAGTAGTTAAGGGCATTACAAGTTATACGTCAAAAGAGATCGCCCCCGGCCAAAGCATGGACTTAGAATTCTCCTGCAACAGATCCGGATTCGATCACCTGGTCTTTTTCGTCATGGACGGCGATCCCACTTCCCTTTCATTCTGCCTCACGGATAAGGATAACGGCAACGAATTACTGAAAACTGTCCGCATAACCACCGGAATGTGCTCACCCGAAGGAAAAGCAATGTCCATAAGGCTTTCATCGGACAAAAGGCTTGCGCCCGGAAGTTATGTGGCAAAGATATCAAACGTTTCTGATTCTCCAGTATCGATAAACATCACCAAGGACGACGGTTTTCTGAACGTAAGGCTTTTAGTCAGCACTTCAATGGGCACCGTCTCATCCTGGGCCGTCTGCTGCCTGCTCATTCTTTTCGCGGGAACTTCTCTATACTTTTTCCTTAAAAACGACAGCAATTATCCTTTCACGCCAGAGAGATTCTTCATCATCACCGCCATACCGCTCTGTCTGGCGGCAATACTGCTGATACCTCCCTGGAGCACGGGAGACAGCGAGGCTCACTATCTGGCATGCTACCGCCTCTCTAACCTTTTCCTTGGTCAGGGACAGGCCGGCGAATGGATGGGCAGGACCGATGATGTCCTATTCTATAGGGATATCTGGTGGAATTCGACTCCTCCTTCCACGGGCGGACTCGAGATCTTAAAGAGCAACTTCCGTCTTTTGGCTTCTGACAAGTCGCTCATCCCGATGACTGCGAAATCCGTAAAGATGAATTACTATTCAGTTTTCTGCTATATACCGCAGACCTTTGCGCTCGTGATCGGACGCCTCTTAGGCTTAGGAACCGTCGCAAACTGCTATCTGGCGAAGTTACTTACCGCGGCCTTCTACATAGTCTTATGTTACCGCGCAATAAAGAAAGCCCCTTGCGGCCGGTTCGTCATCGCGCTTTGCGCCGTCCTGCCTTCATCTCTCATGATGAGCAACGCGTTCTCATACGATCCGATGGTATTGATCACATCGCTTAATTTCATCTCTTCTGTCCTGCTCCTCAGGCAAAGCCCCGATGACAAAAAAGCCCTGGCTTTTACAAGCATCTGGGCCTTCATGCTCGGCGCGGTAAAAGGCGGCGGATATCTCATCTTGCTGCCCATACTTTTCATGATCCCCTCCTCAAAGAAGGGGCTTAAATTCGCAAACAAGCTCATTCCTTTGATATGCGGTATCGTATCCGTCATTACGTTTGACATGCTCCTTCCCAGCCAGGAGCTCTTCCAGTTCGGAAGCAAGGGCAACGGCTTCATGACCGCTTCTTTTGCCATAGAAAACCCGCTTGCTTATCTGAAAATGACCATACTTACTTACGGAAGGTTCGTCGGCGACATGACGGCTGACCTTTTCGGTTCAAAACTCTGCTGGGGCGAACAGGTAATCCCGCTGGTCTTCAGCATCGGCATGTTCATCATCCTCGTGATCATTTCCGCAGACGACGCTTATATAGATTCTCTCAAGACAAAAGATATCCTGATCGCTCTTGCCGTAGTCCTTATCGCGCTTCTTACCACGCCTTCCATGCTCCTTAGCTGGACACCCGAGGGTTCTGACGTGATCCTGGGCATTCAGGGACATTATTTCCTGCCCGTGCTGCCTCTTTTCGCAATGTCAGCAGGAAAAGGCCTGCGCGTATTGGCAAGAAAGATTACCAAAGGCAATACCGGAACCGTCAAGGCTATCGCTTCTGCCGCTTATCCCTGCACGGCATTCATGCTCGTCCTGGCATTTTATTTCATTATGAGGCTTTATCTGTCCAGATGATCCTCAAAATCTGAATATAACGGCACCGTTCTTATCTATACGGAACACTTTGCTCCCCGCCTTTTCCAGCCTTTCAAGCGTTTTCGGCGACGGATGCCCGTAAAGATTGTATTTTCCCGCTGAGATCACTGAAAGTTCAGGCTTCGCCTTTTCAAGAAACTCACTGCTGCTCGCATATTTAGAACCATGGTGCGAGACTTTCAGAACATCAACGTCAGGAACCGTGTTTTGGGAAACCATCAGCTTTTCTTCCTCAAGACCGATATCACCTGTGAAAAGCAGGCGTCTGCCACAGCAGTCCATAAGTATCACAAGGCTTCCGGGATTGCCTCCCGAAGTGCAGTCCGAAGGATAGATGATCTCAAGGCTGACTTTTTTGGACAGTTCAAAAAAGTCGCCGGCCTCAGTCTTCTCAAGATCCTTTCTGAATAATGCCGGATCACAGCCGCGCAGCCGGACGGACTTCTCAAATGCCTCTGTATCACCGTCATTCCCTGTAAACCCGGTATAGATCCGCCTGATCCTTCCCGCCTTGTGAAGCGCTGCAATGCCTCCTGCGTGGTCCTGGTCCCAATGGGTCATGAAGGCAATATCTACAGACGCTATTCCGTAATAATCGAGAAGATCCGAGACAGCCGAAGAGCCTTCTTCATAAGTTCCTGCGTCTATCAGGCAAGTTGTCCCGCCCGCCATTATCAGACAGCAGTCCCCCTGCCCGACGTCAGCAAAAACGATCTCCGCATTTACGGGTCTTATGAAACCTGCGATGACCAAGCCTCCGCAGACGGCAAGCATGACGCAGCTGATCTTCAGCATCAGAGACCTGAACGAGAACCTTGGCATCAGCAGCAGGATTACAGGAAACCAAAAAGCAAGCAGATACACAGGTTCTGCGGGCTTGCCCGGAAAGATCTCCAGCGAAGCCCTGCTTCCGGTTGCCACGGTTCTGCGAAGGCATTCCAAAAACAGAGAAGACGGTGCAGACAAAGCATACCCCGCATCCTGAGGAAACAGATAAGACAAGACAACACCCGGGACAAACAGTATGCAGGCGCCTTTGGCAATAAAGCTCCCGATAAACTGTGAAAGGAATTGCGCGATTCCGAACCTGCTCTGTATGATGCCCGAAAATGGCATTATCCCGAGCATTGCGGCAATCTGTACCGAAACGGCCTTGACCAGACCGTTTTTCTCTTTCCCGAAAGACAGAACGCCGTTTATCCTCCCTGCAAGCAGCTTTATGGCAATGCAGGCCGAAAAGCTGAGAAGAAAGCCCGTTCTGCACGAACAGAACGGATCTGCGGCAAGCATGACCATAGCGGCAGCCGACAAAGCTGAAACCGAATCCCTTTCCATAAACGCACAGGATGACATGACGGCGGCCCTTGTCACGGATTCGCTCCAGCCTGTTATGCAGGCTATAAGGAATGCGCAAAACAAATAGATAAGCGAACCTTTCTTCCGTTCAGGACATACCAGCGCGAGAAGATAAGGCAAGACTGCCAGAAAGCCCGCGAAATGTGTGCCCGAGACTGCCAGAAGATGTGAACACCCTGACAGTCTGAAGTCCCTTATGACCGCCTGATCAGCAAGCGAAGTGTCACCAAGGCAGACTGCAGCCAAAAGCGCTTTGTCTTCAGCACTTCTGCCGTATGTGAACCTGTCAAACATTCCTTTACGGATCTTGTAACACAAGTCCGGAAAAGACTGCAAAAACTTAACAAAACCAGACGGGCGCGAAGTATACGAAAAAGAATCCGCATAAAACTGATACAGGATCCCTTTGCTCTTAAGATATTCCTTGTAATCGAACTCTCCCGGGTTTCCGGCAGGTTCCGGTTCCCTTACCCTTCCCGTCGCCATAAACCCTGCTCCGATCAGAGTCTCCGGCGGTTCAGTGTCCTTGTCAAAACGCAGTTCAACCGTTACTCCGCCGATCTTAGCCGTTATCCGTTCCTTTCCTGAGAGTTTCCTTTCACAGGACACTATGGTTCCCGTATAGATCCCGCCGGTATCAGAAGGCATTCCGGAACGAAGCGCCGTCAGTATCCTTAAACTGCAAAAGACCGCCAGAGCGAAGCAAAAGACCAGGCCCAAAATGTTTAAAAGATCATGCTTTCTGACGAAGAACGCCCCCGAAGCAAGAAGTTCAGCAAGTATAAAGAGCAGCGGAACGAAAGATCCCGTCAGAAACGTCAGAGCGCAATCCAGGAAAAGGATGACCGCCGGGATCAGCAAAGGCCTTTTTTCAAAGCGTTCCATGGCATCCCGAGATTTAATTACCAGGGCACCTTTTGGAATAATCCGGATTATTCTGTTAAAATCTTTCATGATTCGATTTTAAACGGCGCGTAACTCAAAAT